>JAIBDO010000252.1 GCA_024686195.1 Gammaproteobacteria bacterium
ACCCTCGCATCGGTAGCAACATAGGTAAGCATCGTCGCCATATCGGGTTTGATCATGCCCGAACCCTTGGCCATTCCGGTAATCGTAACCACATGATCATCGATGTTTAGCTGCACACTGATCGCTTTCGGCAGGGTGTCGGTGGTCATGATGGCTTCGGCGGCAGATAGCCAATGATCGGCAGCAAGCTTGTCAACAAGGTCGGGGATCGCCCGCGCAACTGGCTCAATGTTCAACTGCTCGGCAATCACCCCGGTGGAAAAGGGTAATACCTCTTCGACACCGACCTTCCCTGCCGCTGCGACCATTGCGCAACAGGCGCGCGCATTATCGAGACCCTGCTGTCCAGTCGCGGCATTGGCATTGCCTGAGTTGATCAACAGATAGCGAGAAGATTGCTGCAGGGTCAAATGCTGTTTACACAGGGTCACCGGGGCGGCACAAAAGTGACTTTTGGTGAACACTGCGGCAACGCTGGCGCCGGACTCTATCTCGACCAGTGCCAGATCTTTGGTCTCACTGCCAGCCTTGATGCCACAATGAAGCGCACTGAGACGTATACCTTTAACCGGGTATAGCCGAGATGGCGCCTGTAATCCTACGGCCATTATTCGAGCCTCTATAGTTTACCGTGGCATTGCTTGAATTTTTTACCCGAGCCACACCAGCAGGGCTCATTGCGACCCAGCTTGGGTTCCTTGCGCACGAAAGGCTGGTGCTGATCTTCTTCTCCCGGCGTTCCGGCATCGAGTGGATTCAAGGCACTGGCGTGCTCCATCTTGATGTCCTGATCCGGTTGATTGCGCTGCTCCAGCGCTTCTACCTGCTCCTCGTCACGAATCTGTACCCGGGTCAGCGCCTGCACTACTTCGTAGTTGATACCGTCGAGCATGGTAGTGAACATTTCAAACGATTCGCGTTTGTATTCCTGTACCGGATTTTTCTGCGCGTAGCCACGCAATCCGATACCCTGTCGTAGATAATCCATCGCTGCCAGATGATCTTTCCAGTGACGATCGAGGATCATCAGGGTAATTTCCTTTTCGAGGCGGATTAGAAGTTCGTCTCCGAGCGTTTCCGCCTTCTCCCGATAGCTGTCCTCAAAATGCGTCAGCATTCGATCGTGGATATCTTCATCGGTGATCTGATCTTCATTGTCGATCCAGCTCTGTACTGGCAACTCCACGCCAAACTCGTTCAACAGCGTCTGCTCAAGACCGGCAATGTCCCACTGCTCATCCAGAGAATTCACCGGCAGGTGGCTGCGAAATACTTCTTGCATCACATCCTTGCGCATGTCGGAGATCGCCTCGGTAATACTTTCACTGTGCAATAAATCATTGCGCTGCTGGTAGACTACCTTGCGTTGATCGTTAGCCACGTCATCGTATTGCAGTAACTGTTTACGAATGTCAAAGTTATGCGCTTCAACTTTGCGCTGGGCATTTTCAATGGCCCGGCTCACCCAGGGGTGTTCGATTGCCTCACCCTCAGCCATACCCAGTTTTTGCATCAATCCGGAAACCTTTTCCGATGCGAAAATGCGCATCAGGCTGTCTTCCATGGAAAGATAGAATCGCGTCGAACCGGGATCACCCTGGCGCCCCGAGCGGCCACGCAACTGATTATCGATACGTCGTGATTCGTGCCGTTCTGTGCCGATGATGTGCAAGCCACCTGAAGCGATCACCGCGTCATGGCGCTTTTGCCATTCGCTGATCCGCTCTTCACGTTCGGACTGACTGTCCTCGCCCTGCTCCTTGAGTTCCACTTCCAGATTACCACCCAACACGATATCGGTACCGCGACCTGCCATGTTGGTAGCGATCGTCACAGTGCCCGGTAATCCCGCATCGGCAATTATCTTGGCTTCACGTTCATGCTGCTTGGCATTCAGTATCTGATGCTTGACCTTGACCTTATCGAGCATCCCTGACAGTAACTCAGAGGTTTCGACCGAGGTAGTACCCACCAGCACCGGTTGACCGCGGCTCACACAATCATGGATATCCTCGATGATCGACTCATACTTCTCGTGCACAGTGAGGTAGATCAGATCGCCCATATCTTTGCGGACCATCTCTTTATTAGTTGGCACCACCACGACTTCGAGGCCATAGATTTGCTGGAATTCGAAGGCTTCGGTGTCAGCCGTTCCTGTCATGCCAGCCAAACCATTGTAAAGGCGGAAATAATTCTGAAAGGTTATTGACGCTATCGTCTGATTTTCGTGCTGTATACTGACAGCTTCCTTTGCCTCGATCGCCTGGTGGAGGCCCTCCGACCAGCGCCTGCCCGGCATCGTGCGTCCGGTAAACTCGTCGACGATGACTATGGCACCATCCTGCACGATATAGTCAACATCACGGGAATATATCGAATGCGCTCGAAGGCCGGCATTCAGGTGGTGTACCAGAGAAATATTAGCGGCATCGTAAAGACTTTCGCCCTCTTTCAACAGCCCTGCTTCGAACATCAGTCGCTCAGCGCTGTCATGTCCTGATTCGGTCAGAAAAGCCTGCTTGGCCTTCTCATCAACGCTGTAGTCGCCGGGCCCATCCTCGACCTCGACGCGGCTAAGATCCGGGATAATGCTATTGATCCGGGCATAGAGTTCTGAACTGTCACTCGCCTGCCCGGAAATTATAAGCGGGGTACGTGCCTCGTCGATCAGGATTGAATCCACTTCATCGACGATGGCGTAATTCAGCTCGCGTTGCGCACGCTCTTCAAGTGAGAAACATAGATTGTCGTGCATATAGTCGAAACCAAACTGATTATTGGTCCCGTACGTGATATCTGCGCTGTACGACTCGCGTTTAGTCGCGTAGTCCATGGTACTCAGCACGACACCAACCGATAAACCCAGGAAGTTATAAATTTTCCCCATCCATTCGGCATCACGTTCCGCCAGGTAATCGTTCACGGTTACGATATGAACACCTTTGCCACTCAGCGCGTTCAGATAAGCCGGCAAAGTTGCCACCAGTGTTTTACCTTCACCGGTTCGCATCTCTGTTATCTGGTTATTGTGCAAGATCATGCCGCCGATCAACTGAACGTCGTAGTGGCGCATTTCCAGCGCGCGCACGGCGGCCTCACGGCAGACTGCAAAGGCTTCGTTAAGCAGTTGCTCAAGGGGCTCGCCCGCGGCAAAACGCTGCTTGAATTCCTCGGTTTTCTGCTTGAGCTCATCATCGGAAAGCGCCTGCAATGGCGCTTCTAGTTGATTAATCAGGAGAACACGTTGTTGGAGCTTCTTGATAATTCGGTCGTTACGACTGCCGAATACAGTTTTGATCACTTTGGACAACATCGAGCGACAGCCTTTACAGAACTTCTATCAGAGGTGGAGTTTACTTGAAATGTTTCAAGCGGTGTGACGAAATAATACCGTCCTGGATAAAACAAACAAGGTCAATTCGACGCCCGAATAAATGGGATCGGATTGATTTCGCGACCATTTTTGATCACTTCGAAATGCACGTGCGGCCCGGTAGAGCGGCCCGAGGACCCGATTTCAGCGATTTGAAATCCTTTTTCGACCGTATCACCAACCGAAACCAGCAGGATCGAATTGTGTGCGTAGCGAGTCGAGTATCCATTACCGTGAGCGATCTCGACAAGATTGCCATAACTGTAGCGCTTACCCGCGTAGGTAACAACACCCTTGGCTACGGCTATAACCGGACCACCCATGCTGCCGGCGAAGTCGATACCCTTGTGCATTTCACGGCGCCCCGAAATAGGATGCGTGCGCATGCCGAAATAAGACGATAACCATCCCTTGGTAATCGGTCGACCACTGGGCTCAACTTCCTTTTGCAGGTTCTCGTTCAGCACCAGATTTTCCATGACGCTGAGCTGATTCTCACGGTCACTGAGTTGCAACCCGAGCTTGTCGATCGCCTGACTCAACTCGTCAAGCTCAAACACCTTGTTATCGTCAGATTCAGGACCACCCAACGGTGGCGAACTGTCAAAATCAAAT
>JAIBDO010000098.1 GCA_024686195.1 Gammaproteobacteria bacterium
AGTCGGCTGTTCCGAGCAGGGCTTTCAGGTCGGCGAAGGTATCAAGGCCGCGCTGGTGTTTTTCGCTTTCGCTCAATTTGCTCGCGGTATGTTCTGCACCTTCGAGATCGTCTTCGGGCAGTTCGTAGAGAAAACGGCTCGCTTCACATTGTTGCAGTTCGCCGAATTTCTGCCGTGTCTTTGCATAGCTGATTGTCAGATATGAGGCTGCCCGGGTGATACCGACGTAAGCCAGGCGGCGCTCCTCTTCGATGCCGTCGTTGTCCTGCGACTGATGATGCGGCAGGCTGTCTTCTTCGAAACCGACTAGATAGACATGTTCAAACTCGAGCCCCTTGGCGGCATGTATCGTCATCAATTGCACCGCATCCTGCGATTTTTCATCTTCGCTATTTTCGAGTATCGACATTAGCGAGAGGTGTGAAATAACGCCATGCAATGACTTATCATCGCGGTCTTTTTGCAGATTGCCGATCCAGCTGATCAACTCCATAACGTTTTCAAACGCCGCCTCTGCCTGTTTTGGCGAAGTACAGGTTTCGTTGAGCCAGGCTTGATAGTCGATTTTTGTCAGCAGCATCCGACACAGTGACATCGCATCTTCACGGTCGACGAGGTAGCGTAATTCGGTAATCAATTCGATGAATTCCTGGATGCGGATGCGCGCACGTCGATTGAGGGATTCGAGCATACCCAGCTCACGGATCGCAATGTCCAGACTGCGATTGCGGGAGCTGGCGTAGTCAGCCAGATGGCGGATGCTGGTTGCACCGATTTCGCGTCGTGGCACGTTGATAATGCGCAACAATGCCTGGTCATCGTCGGGATTGACTAACAGACGCAGGTAAGCCATGAAGTCCTTGATTTCGCGGCGATCGAAAAACGCGTTTCCACCCGCCACCTGGTAGGGTATCGAATGGTCGCGCAAGAATTTCTCATAGCTACGCGACTGAAAATTACTGCGGTACAGAATCGCGAACTGGCTACAGGGCGTGTTTTCCTGGAAGCGTTTACTGAGGATGTCGACGACCACCCGGCTTGCTTCATCTTCTGCGTTCTTGCAGGGAAATACGTGAATCAAATCACCGGCACCGGAAGCTGACCAGAGCTTCTTCTGGTATAGATGAGGATTGTTTGCGATCAGGTGATTGGCGGCACCGAGAATGCGGCTGGTAGAGCGGTAATTCTGTTCGAGCTTGATGACTTCAAGTGCTGGGAAGTCCTGCTGCAGGCGTTGCAGATTTTCCGGGCGAGCGCCGCGCCAGGCATAGATTGACTGGTCGTCATCCCCGACGACGGTCAGTTTCTGGCGAATACCGGTCAGGGCTTTTACCATCTCGTACTGGCTGGTATTGGTGTCCTGATACTCATCGACCAGTAGATAGCGCACGCGATCCTGCCAGCTGTTCAGCACTTCGGGATAGTCGCGAAACAGTTGGACCGGCAGCATGATGAGGTCGTCGAAGTCCATTGAATTGCACGCCAGCAGGTGTTGTCGATATTCCTGGTAGAGACGGGCCTGGCCAGCACTCAATGCATCTTCAGCCTGTGCTATGGCGGTCTCGGGATTGATGAAATCATTCTTCCAGCGACTGATCTGATACATCGTCTGGCGGATGTAATCGGTTTCCATATCGATGCGCTGTGCGAGGCTATCGAGACAGGTTTCCACGTCACGCGAATCCATAATACTGAATCCACGGCGATAACCGAGGCGATGCGATTCGCGCATCAGGATGCGTTGCCCGAGACTGTGGAAAGTCGATATGCTCAAACCTTTGGTGGTCTTACTGTCGAGCAGGCGGTTAACGCGTTGGCGCATTTCACGCGCCGCCTTGTTGGTGAAGGTTACGGCACAAATATGTTGGGCAGCATGACCCTTGTGAATCAACCAGGCGATCTTGCGCGTGATAACACCGGTTTTGCCGCTACCGGCACCGGCCAGCACCAGGCAGGGGTGATCTATGCAGGTCACGGCCTGCTGTTGCGGTGGGTTGAGATCTTTCAGGTTCAAGGGTGTTAGACTATCTGGCCAGCGCTCATTAACAGGGCGAGTAATGTTTACAATTTGCTTTCAAATAACGCGTAACGAGTTGCAGTGACCTATGACAAATCTTTGCATTGATGATGCGGGCTGGTTGCAGTCTGTTGACGTGTTTCGATCACCCAATTTTGACTCGAGGCCAGACAACACACCGATAAAGCTGGTCGTCGTACACGGCATAAGTTTACCACCTGGTGAATACGGTGGTGGTCATATTCAACAGTTTTTTTGCAATAATCTTGACCCTCAGCTGCATCCGTATTTTGAATCGATCTGCAGCATGACAGTTTCGGCCCATTGCCTGATCGAACGAGATGGCAATATCATTCAATTTGTGTCATTCGTTGATCGTGCCTGGCATGCGGGTGTATCTGAATGGCGGGGTGAGCCGGTCTGCAACAACTTCTCAGTCGGCATCGAACTGGAGGGATGTGATGACCAGTCTTACAACGATGCGCAGTATTCGAGTCTCGCAAATCTGTTTACCGCGTTGCGTTCAGCCTATCCCCGGATATCTGACGATGCCATTACTGGTCACAGCAACATTGCGCCTGGGCGTAAAACCGATCCCGGCCCCGCATTCGATTGGGCCAAACTCACTGAATATTTCAAGTCTTAACCTGCTCGTCCAGAGCTCGCTCCAGTGAGTAATATTTCGCCCATGAGATCGTCAGATTATGCTTGCGCTTCAATTGGATAAACAAAGCCCGAGACCGGCTGGTGCAGGTTTAGTCGAGCGCGACCCACTGTTCGTTGAGATAAGCTTCGAGTGGTTTATAACGACGTTTGTAGCTCATCTTGTTGCAGTCCCGGATCCAGTATCCCAGGTAGAGATAGTCAAGATCACGGATGCGCGACTCATTAATCTGGCTCAGGATCGCAAAATGACCGGGGCTGCGATCCGTGTAGTCGGGGTCGAAAAAGGTATACACCGCAGATAAACCGCTATCGGTAATGTCGCATACCGCAACGGCGATCAATACTCGATTCACGCGGTACTCGAAGAACAGGGTGTCAGTCCAGTCGCAAATCAGGAAGCGGTGGTAGTCTGATTTGCTTGGATTTGCCATGCTGCCGTCGTGGTGTCGGCTGTCGATATAGCGTTGGTAGAGATCGAAATGCTCGTCACGAAAGCGCCCCGGGATAATGTTTATTTTGATGTCTGAATTACGCCGGATCACGCGTTTTTCATTTCGTGAAAACTGATGTTGCTTCACTCGCACCCGCACCGAGATGCATTCCTGGCATTGCGGGCAATGTGGCCGGTAAATGTAGCCCCCTGAACGACGAAAACCATGACGAATCAATTCGTTATAGGTTTTCATGTCCATATCCATATGGGGGTTCGCGAAGGCGCTTACCGACTTGCGGTTTGCCAGATAACTGCAGGGTTCCGGCGTTGACGCAAAGAAATTAACTTTAACCTGATCGTTCATAATCCAAGCACTTGGGTTTGACCCTAAGTTTAGAACGTAAACTGGAGCTTGTGGAAATAATTTGGACTAAACAGGCCCAGTTTCTGGTGTTTCCGACGACCGTTCGTCGGTTTTTGGGTCGAACAATTTCACAGAGCGAAAAATGTCCGGCTATTGTGCAGGCAGGCTAGCGCAAGCGATTCGCTGGGCTGATTCCGGCACAGGGCGATTTCGTCAAGAATATGACGTAGATAGGCCGGTTCGTTGATGCGACTGGCTGGTTTTGGATCCAGATTGCGCGGTAGCAGGTAGGGCGCGTCTGTTTCGAGCAGGATTCGATCTTGTGGAATGAGACTGACCAACTCGCGAAGCTCCAGGCCACGGCGCTCATCGCATATCCAGCCGGTTACGCCGATGTAACAATCGAGGTCCAGATAGTCCATCAGGGCTTCACGGGTGTCAGTAAAACAGTGCACCACAACCCGGCCAAGACTGGTACGCCTGTCTCTGAGCATGGATGAAAATTGATCATGAGCATCGCGTTGATGGCAAAACAAGGGCATTTGCAGCTCGGCGGCAAGTTCCATTTGTTGTTCGAATGCGAGCTCCTGGGCGGCGGCGGGTGAGAAGTTGCGGTTAAAATCCAGCCCGGTTTCGCCGATTGCACGCACGCAGGGTTGAGCGGCCATATCCCGCAGTTGTCGGTAGCTGTCGGTGCCCCAGTCACTGGCATGATGCGGGTGTATGCCACAGGTCGAAAGCAGTGTTTGCGGGTGATTCGCGCACAGTTCGATCGCCCGTGTGCTTTCGGCGAGTGTGGTGCCGGTGATCACCATTTGTGTGACGCCGGCATTCGCAGCACGTTGCAAAACTGCTTCGATGTCAGCGAGCAGGCTTTTATTGGTCAGGTTGACACCGATATCAATGATTTCAGTCACTGGCGTATACCGGTACCCCGCGACAGCAGTGTCAGGCTGACAGTGAACAGCGCGATGATGAATAAAACGATGACCAGCAAGGCGGTCGAAAGGTCGATATCACTGCTGCCGCGGAAGCCATAGCGAAAACTGTTGACCATGTAGAGGATCGGGTTGCCGAGTGATGCGGTTTGCCAGAACTCCGGCAGCAACTTGATCGAATAAAAAATACCACCAAGGTAGGTTAACGGCGTGAGCACGAAGGTTGGAATAATGGTGATGTCGTCGAAACTGTTGGCGAAAATGGCATTGATCAATCCAGCCAGGGAAAACAGGCAGGAGGTGAGCAGGGCGACCAGCAGTACGATCAGTGGGTTGTGCATATGAAATTCGGTAAACAGCAGTGACACCAGCGTTACGGCTACACCGACGCAGATACCGCGCGCCATACCACCGGTAACAAAACCGAGCAGGATGACAATGTTGGGTACCGGCGCGACCTGCATTTCCTCTATGTGGCCCGAGTACTTTGCACCGTAAAATGACGATACGACATTGGTATAGGAGTTGGTGATGATCGACATCATCACCAACCCTGGCATGAGGAAATCGATGTAGTTCATGCCGTCCATCTCACCAATGCGTTGGCCGATGAGATTACCGAAAATAATAAAGTAAAGCGCCACCATCATCACTGGCGGGAAAATGGTCTGCACCCAGATTCGGGTAAAGCGTAAGACTTCCCGGCGGGCGATGGTCAGGTAGGCAATCCAGAATTGGTAAAGCATCAACCCAACCCTCTTTTCTCGGTTTTACTGGTCATCTTGACGAACATTTCTTCCAGGCGATTGACCTTATTGCGCATACGCTCGACGATAATGCCCAGAGATTCGAGTTCATGGATCAGGTCATTGATCGAAAGCCTGTCGGGTACTTCCACTTCGATGCTCTGCTGGTCCAGTTTTACCACGTTGTCAAAGCTTGGCAGGCACGGAACCTGGTCGAGTTCGTTGCGCAGGTAGAGCACGAAAGTCTCGCTGTTGAGCTGCTTCAGTAAATGATTCATGCTGCTGTTCAAAATAATATTGCCTTCGTCGATGATCGCGATATTGCGGCACATACGCTCGGCTTCTTCAAGATAGTGAGTGGTCAGGATAATCGTCGTACCCTGCTCGTTTATCTGCTCGAGGAAATCCCACATGGTGCGTCGCAACTCGATATCGACACCCGCCGTGGGCTCGTCAAGGATTAGCAACTTTGGTTTGTGTATCAACGCGCGTGCAATCATCAACCGGCGTTTCATGCCCCCCGACAGTCGTCTGGCTTGCGAGCGACGGTGTTCCCACAGATTGAGCTGTTTGAGGTAATGTTCGGTTTCGACGCGAGCGCGCCTTGCGGGTACCCCGTAAAATCCTGCCTGGTTGATGATGATTTCTTCGACCGGCTCGAAGGTGTTGAAGTTGAATTCCTGTGGCACCGAACCCAGCAGGGATTTGGCAACGATGAAATCGTTATCGATGGAGTGGCCAAAGATGTTGACGTTACCGCTGGTTTTATTAACCAGGCCGGAAATGATGCCGATACAGGTTGATTTGCCTGCACCATTCGGCCCGAGCAACGCAAAAAAATCGCCCCGTTCGACGGTTAAACTGATTCCTTTGAGTGCTTCCAGCCCGCTGCTATAAGTTTTGTACAGATCTGAAATTTCTAGCGCAAACATTCACGAGGCCGTAGTTGAAACAGCCGACAAGCTTAGGCAAACGTTCTTAAAAAGCAAGCCCCCTAATCGTGCGAAGCTGCGCTGCTCCGGCATCGTCAGAATCAGTGGTTCCGTGGTAATACCGGGGATACTTCCTGTATGCAATGGCTTCACCATGTTAATCTCGATTCTATGGAACACGGTTCGATCGTATATATTTTATTTCTGATTTTTAGTGGTGCAGCGATTCTCGCCACGATTGCGATGACCGTGCGTCAGTCGCTCATCATTGCCTATATCGGTCTCGGCTTATTGATCGGTCCCTGGGGCATTAATCTGATCGCGGATATCGGCCTGATCCAGGACATTGCCGGCGTTGGTATCGTTTTCCTTCTATTTCTGCTCGGTCTCAACCTGAATCCCCAGGAATTGATTCGCCTGGCGGGGCAGGCCACGATTGTTACCGGTGTCAGCTCTCTGGCGCTGTTGTTGCTTGGTTATGGATACAGTCTGTTGTTTGGCTATACCACGACCGAAGCCCTCATCATCGGTGCCGCGCTGATGTTTTCGAGCACCATCATCGGCCTGAAATTGATACCGACGACGGTGTTGCATCATCAGCACACCGGTGAAGTTATTATCAGTGTGCTGCTGTTGCAGGACATCATCGCGATATTCCTGCTGGTTTTGATTGAGGGTAGTGCCGACCCCGAAGCTGGATGGTGGACTATGATTAGACCGATGTTGGCCTTTCCTTTGCTGGTGGGAGGCGCCTACCTGCTGGAAAAGAACCTTCTGTCGCGCTTGATTGCGCGTTTCGATCGCATCCAGGAATACATTTTTCTGCTTGCCGTGGGCTGGTGTCTGGGCCTGGCCGAGACCGCCGAATTTATCGGGCTTTCCTATGAGATCGGTGCCTTTGTCGCCGGCGTATCACTGGCGCGTAGCCCCATCGCTTTATTCATCGCGGAAAGCCTGAAGCCGTTGCGCGATTTTTTCCTGATTATTTTTTTCGTTGCCCTGGGTGCGGGATTCAATCTGGGTGTGTTACCCGACATATGGATGGCGGCGCTGGGATTGAGTCTGATTGCCATCGTGTTAAAGCCGCTGCTGTATCAGACCCTGATGCGGCTCTCCAGGGAAACACCCGAACGATCCACCGAAGTTGCCATGCGGCTCGGGCAGATGAGTGAGTTTTCACTGTTGATTGCGGTGATGGCATCGCAGCTTGCGATTATCCGTGCAGAGGTTTCCTACCTGATCCAGATTGCAACGCTGGTCAGTTTTGTGTTTTCGTCCTATTACGTGGTTGCGCGTTATCCGACACCGATCGCGCTGAGCGATAAACTGCGCCGGGATTAATCGGCAGGGCGCTGGCTCCCGGCGCTCGTGTTTGATATCGCGGTACCGGCTAGATAACTAGCTTACAGCATTGGCTGCAGATTGATGACCTGCGCGTGTGTTAAGGCTTGATTCAGTTACCCCGTCCTATAGTGTCTGTCATCCTTCACGGGCAGGAGTACTGCATGAATACCCGCTGGTCATGCCTTACGATCCGGGTAAGCAGATAAAGATGCGCATTCAATTTGCGCCTGTGATTTAATCTTTAGCAATCCGCAAAGCGAGGAAATCAATGCGAGCGATCGTTATAGAAGATGATATCGACATCCAGCAACAAATCGTCACGCGTCTCAAGGCAGAAGGCTTTGCGGTGGATAGTGCCGATAGCGGTGATGAAGGACTTTACCTGATGCAGGAGTATCCGGCTGATGTGGCTATTGTCGATCTGGGCCTGCCACGTATGTCCGGGCTCGAGGTCATAAACAAGATTCGTGAGCAGGGCAACAATGTTCCCATTTTGATATTGACCGCTCGCGGTCGCTGGCAGGACAAGGTCGAAGGGCTCGATGCAGGCGCGGATGACTACCTCGTGAAGCCTTTCCATCATGAAGAAATGATGGCGCGTATCCGAGTTCTTATCAGACGGGCTTCGGGTTGGTCGGATTCACGCATTCTATGCGCGCCGCTCACCCTGGATACGGCGACGCAACGCACCTACGTCGACGACCGTGAAGTGGAACTGACCGCCTATGAATACAAGGTACTCGAGTATCTGATGTTGCACGCCGGCGAGGTGATTTCCAAGACCGTACTAACCGAACACCTGTATGACGATGAATCGGACAATGACAGCAATGTTATCGAGGTGTTCATTCGTCGGCTACGCCAGAAGCTCGATCCTGATGAGGATTTAAAACCTATCGAAACATTGCGTGGACGAGGATACCGTTTAAACCTCAAACGCGCCGAACAGCACTGAGGCGATGAAGTCGATTAAGTCCAGATTGACGCTGGTATCGATGGTGGTGCTGGTGGTGTTTATGGTGCTGACCGCGATCGCGCTCGAGCGTGCGGTCGTCAAGCGTGCCCTGCAGGCCGAAGAGGATGGTTTGCAATTGATGATCTACAGTTTGTTGGCTGCTATAGATCGTGATGCGCAAGGGCTTGGTCTGGTTGTTTCCGCTGATCGCCTGTTCGAGCCAGGTCTGGTTACCCGCAATTCAGGCTTATATGCCCTGTTATATGACCGCGACCACCGCGAAATCTGGCGCTCCCAATCGATCACCGTCGGTTTCCCTGCGATCAGCCAGGGAGAGATCGGCGAATGGCAATTTGAAACAACGCAGCATCTGGCGACACCGTATTTCCGTCTGGGGTTTGCGCTGCAATGGCCGGATAGTAACAACAAACTGCGCCGTTACGATGTGGTCGTGTGGCGCAATGCGGTCGATTACTTCGAGCAGTTGAACCGTTTTCGGCAAACGCTGTGGTCGTGGTTGATTGTGACCACCCTGCTGTTGTTGTTGGTGATGTACCTGGTCACGCGCTGGAGTCTGCGACCCTTGCAAAAAATCGGCCTGGAGGTCAAGGCGATTGAAGACCACCGGCAGGTGGGGTTCGAACAACAGTATCCGACAGAAATAGCACCCTTGACCGAGAACCTCAACATCCTGTTGAAACGCGAGCAGTATCAGCGACAGCGCTACCGTAACGCAATGGATGATCTGGCGCATAGTCTGAAAACGCCGCTGGCGGTAATGACCGGGCTTGGTGATCAGGGGCTACTCGGACAATCACAGATTGAAACCCTGCGCGAGCAAACCGAGCGCATGAATCAGATTGTGTCCTACCAGTTACAGAAGGCGACCAACGTATCTGAAATGAGTATCAGTAAACCGGTTGATTTGATTTTGATCATCGAAAAGCTGGTGTCGGCATTGGAAAAAGTCTACCGCGAAAAGGGCGTCCGGGTGGAACGCAGTTTGCCTTCGACGATGTCGTTACGAATGGATGAGGGGGATTGCCTCGAGATCGTTGGTAATCTGCTCGACAATGCCTTCAAATATGGCAACAGCCGGGTCGCCGTGACGGCGTTGTGTGATGAGATGAGTCGCTCGCTCAATCTGGTGATCGAAGACGATGGCGATGGGTTGACGGATAGCGAGATCGAAAAAATTCTGAATAGGGGAACAAGGCTCGACGAAGCGAGTGAAGGGCAGGGTATCGGACTTGCCGTGGTCGCTGATATTGTTAAATCCTATAATATCGAACTCAATTTCGGTCGCGGAAACCTGGGTGGCTTGCAGGTCAACCTCAAATTCCAGATTAGCTGACTGCTAACGGACTGCAGATGCGGACGGCTCAGGC
>JAIBDO010000215.1 GCA_024686195.1 Gammaproteobacteria bacterium
AGCGCGGTAATGATCTCTTCGGTAATACCATCGCTGAAATATTCCTGCTGCGGATCATCGCTCAGGTTGGTGAACGGCAGCACGGCGATTGAGGGCTTTTCCGGCAGGGCAGGGAAGTCGGCCTGCGCAATGAGCTCTTCGATAACTGGCGTTGGCGGGCGATTCTCTGATTCGAAAACCGCGGCAATAAATTGATAGCCACGTCCGTGCCGCGTCTTGATGATTTGCTGGCGACTGCCGCTATCCAGAACGGCCTTGCGCGCATCTTTCAGCCGTGCGCCAAGGGCGGCATCGGTGACGACCTTGCCCTTCCACAGGTTCTCCAGCAATTCTTCGCGGGAAACAACACGTTGCCGGTTGGCAATGAGGTAAGCCAGCAAATCAAAAACCAGCGGTTCCACGGAAACCGGTTCGCCCGCCGCACAAAGACTGAATTGCTCGGTATCGAGGCTGAACTGATTAAAAGAATAAATCACGTCTACCTGAAGTCCGCGGGGCTATGCCATAACATTAGTTTTATATTTTCACTCGCTACAATACGGTTTACACATAGTAATCTTTTTCCGGCAACAATACGGCATGGGAACGGAACTGCCGTGTTTATTGATGCAGCCTTGTTCCACTGGGTAGTTTTTTACCAGACTGCCCACAAGACAATGGATTCTGGCTCACTGCCAACTCCTTTGCGCAAATGGGAGCAGTTGCCTGTGCGCCGGCAATAACAGAGTGAACAGTGTTTGGCCAGATAAGGAAATGATCATCACTAACCGTTTTCTGTGCCCCCATTTCACCACTCACCACCTATATTGAATTTGGTATACTTTCAGTTTTTGCAGCCAGATAATTAACGATGCCGGATTATTACGAAACGGACGCGCAGGTCAACGAATACCTGGTTTTCCATTACGCCAGTAAAGAACAGACTTTACCCTGGGAATTTGGTCCGCATCAGGCCTATGGGTTTCATGCCCGTCTGGCCGAGTGTATCGATGCAGCGCAGTTGCCAGCCGGTTCGCGTGCCCTTGATCTCGGTTGTGCAGTCGGGCGCACCAGCTTTGAGTTATCGCGATATTGCGAGGAAGTCGTTGGAATTGATTTTTCGCATGCCTTTGTCGATACCGCTGCGCGCATCCGGCAAAGTGGCGAAATACCGCTGCTGCTGAAGCGTGAAGGGCAACTGGGTGACGCGGTGACCAATCAACTACCCGATGGCGTAAATCCTGAACGGGTCGCATTCTTGCAGGGTGATGCAGAAAATTTGCCCGACTCTATCGGCCGCTTTGACGCCATTACCTTCGCCAACGTGCTGGATCGACTGCCCCATCCGCGCCGTGCGCTCGAGAAACTGGCTGACATCACCAACCCCGGCGCCCAGCTCGTGGTTTGCTCCCCATTCACCTGGTGGGACGAGTTCACCATCCCCGAAGAGCGCCTGGGAGGCTTCTTGCGCGACGGCGAGGAAGTCACCTCACATGACTCGATTGTCTCGGCACTCGAGTCGAACTTCAGCTTGCAATCGACCTGCGATCTGCCGTTCTTAATTCGTGAGCATGAGCGCAAGTTTCACTTTAGTGTTGCGCAAACCAGCATATGGGTTCGCCTGGATAACCAGAAGATTTAAAGGAGTCGGTGACCAATGAGAATAAGAATCATTTGTCACCGACCCCTTCCCTAGCTTGCGGCGATAAACCCGAAGGCGCCGGCGTGGACATAGACCAGTTTGCAGGCCTCGGTGTATTTTGCATCGTGGACACGGCCAGCCTTGATGTAACCGCTGTCACCCTTGTTAAGCACTAGTTCCGGGCCGTCAGGCACCAGGGTATCTCCCGACATTTTGTAGAAGCGGACGGACATGCTGCCTTCAATGACCACGGTCATGTCGTCGCCGGGATGTGAGTGCGGTGGTTCTTCCGTGCCGGCGTCCCATTGCTCCAGCATGACGTCCACACCGTTCGGGTCCGTCGGATAGGTTCCCTTCTTGGCGAATCCGGAATTGTTAGGTGAAGTAGCTAGATTTGCCCAGACGTTGGACCCCTGGGCGCTGTTGTCTTTTTTCATGATGTTGTTTCCTCGTTGCACAATAATGGAAGAATGTCAGAGACAGACGCTCAAAATTATTAGATTAGTAACGACTGATTAAGGCGGCAGTCATCAAACACATTAAACACTCGATGCAGATAGTGCAAAGGAAACCAAATAACCCAAAACAGCGATCAATCCGGCCCAGTTGTACCTATCCGCAAAGGTTTCGGGAATCATGGTGTCGATGATCTTTTTCAGCATAGCGCCTGCTGCAATAGCCGTTGGATGGTTATTTTTCACGGGTTACTGATACAGGGAATGCTGTGCCTGCCGCCGGAGCCAGGCGAACCTCGAGCGTTGATGCAAGGGGTTAGAAGGCTTTGTTCTGGCAGTGGCGTCGTTACCACTTTCGCCATTGAAGTTTGCTACTTTAGTTTTGATGCCCAAATGGCAATTCTATGTTTCATGGTCAACTGCGAAATCTGATCCTGAGGCACCGGTTGTATTACTTTATCGTGTACCAAAAGACGGTAAATGTATTCGATTTTTTCAGCGGCCGAATCAGTAGGTTCAAATTCAACAACGCCTCTTTGCTCTCCGTATTTCATTCCTTCGGCGATGGCCTTCTTTACTAACTCTTTTTCATTCTTCAGTTTTTTCATAAGTAGAGAACAGGATAGCATGGGTCAGGTTCTGCGATGCCCTCATATTCTAAGGAAAATCCCAATGGTTCATCGTCTGAAAGTGGGAAGCCCAGACCAGCGTACCCAAACTGCTGGCCCCAACTACCGATCCAGCTGTCGCCTTCCCCGGATGCTCATCTGCGGATAACGTCGTGCCAGACTTCCTGCCTGTTCGCCTGGTTCAACTGGATCACCATCTTCACTTTGCTGCTCGGTGAAATGATGCGCCTGAATTGAATCGCCTGATTTGACCCACCAGATGCGAATATCCGCGTTGAACTCATGACCGGGCAATTGGTCATATGCTGCAACTCTTGAGGGTTTATTGATGAAAAAATTACTAATCCCGGCGCTTTTCGCCGCTTTGACTGTGAATGTAGCGATGGCACAGGCAGCGACCGCTGTGCTTGCGGGTGGTTGTTTCTGGTGTATGGAATCCGACTTTGAAAAGCTCGATGGGGTGAGCGATGTAGTGTCAGGATTTTCTGGCGGAACTCATCCGGATCCAACCTATCGTGGTGCCCATACCGGGCATTATGAAGCAGTTCTGATCACTTACGACCCGAAGGTCGTCGACTACCAGGGTCTTCTTGATCACTTCTGGGTCAACATCGATCCGTTTGATGCGCGTGGACAATTTTGCGACAAGGGGCATAGCTACCTGGCCGCCATCTTTGTCGCCAACGACGAGGAACGCAAACTCGCCGAAAAATCGAAGCAGAAGGTGGTTGAAATGTTTCCCGACGAAAAGGTGGTGATGCCGATACTGCCGGCGGCAACTTTCTTCCCGATCAAGGGAGATGAGGCGCACCACCAGGATTACTACAAGAACAACCCGCTGCGCTACAAGTATTACCGCTACGGTTGTGGTCGTGACCAACGGCTCAAGGACATCTGGGGTGAAAAGGCCACGCATAGCTAGGTAATGATCCCGTAATGACAGGCTTGGCAGCGTGCCAGTCGTGGTCATCGTGGGTTGCTCAAGTTTGGGGTAACAATTACAGTGCTACTTGCGCGGGAATGACCCGCTAGTAAGATAGCGGTTTGTTTATCAATCAGGAAATCCTCTCATGGGTTGTCAATACTTCGATCCCTGCGATCACGGCGCCGATACCTTCACTATCGCGATCCCGAAAGTCACCTTCGGCCGCGGTTGCCTGATCGAAGCGGGTGCGCGGGCAAAGGGGCTCGGCATGACACGGGTTGGGTTGTTTACCGATTCGGCGCTGCGCCAGAGCCCATATTTTGTGACGGTGATGGAGTCTTTGCACGCCGCCGGTCTCGATGTCGCCGTATTTGACGAGGTCACGATCGAGGCCGATGACGCAAGCGTCGTGCGCGGAGCGGCCTTTATCGCCGACGGCAATTTTGACGGTGTTGTCTCGCTGGGTGGTGGTTCGGTGATGGATACTGCGAAGGCATCGATGCTCTACGGGTTACATCCGGTCGCGGATTTCCTCGATTATTTCGCGCCGCCGCTCGGTGCCGGTAAGCCGATTCCCGCCGACCTTTTGCCCCATCTGGCCTGCCCGACCACCTCGGGGACCGGTTCCGAGTGCACCTCGATCTCGGTGCTGCGCATCAATGACCTGAAAACCAAGTTTGTACTGGCGAACCCGGCGTTAATGCCGCAACAGGCGCTGATCGACCCGGTCTGTTGTGCCAGCCTGCCGGCCATGGTGGTCGCCTCTACCGGTTTCGATCTGCTGTGCCACGCACTGGAATGTTATACGGCAAAGGCCTACACGCGCTGGGCGCGCGTCGACGATCCAAACAAGCGAACCCTGATTCAGGGTGCCAATCCGTGGAGTGATCTGGCCGCGCGCAAGGCGCTCGAAATAGCCGGCGAGTACCTTGACCGCGGGGTCAACGATGCGGACGATACCCAGGCACGAGATCAGCTGATGTGGGGTGCGTCGCTCGCGGGTATGGCCTTTGGCAACAGCGGTACTCATCTTGGGCATGCATTGTCTTATGGTGTCACTCACTTGATGCAGGACATCACTACAGATGGTTATCGTGTGGGGTCACCGTTTGTGCCGCACGGCATCAGCGTCGCGGTGTCGGCGCCGGCGATTTTTCGTTATACGGCCGCGGCCGCACCCGAGCGACACTTCGAGGCGGCAGGCTATCTGCGGGCAGATTTGCAGGGGGCTGCTAGCGATGATTCAGGAGAGGCTCTGGCCAACCGGCTTATCGAGTTGATGCGAAAAACCGGAGTTCCGAACGGATTGAGTGGTGTTGGTTTTGGCTCAGCAGATGTGCCGGCACTGGCGGCATCGTCGGCGCGCCAGGTGCGCGCAATCGCAAACTCGCCGCGCGAAACCAATCTGGTTGATATCGAAAATATTTACGCGGCCGCGATAAGCTACTAGTCCCGGCCTGATCTGCCACCTGACTATGGCTGGCGGCAAGCTGGTTCAGCAGCGGCGCCAGGAAAATAAAACAGGCCAACAGAAAGAAGGCGCCGCCGATCAGGCTGAGTGGATCGCCTGCGCGTATGCTGGACGCCATGAAGAAGATTGCCGACGCAATAAACAGGATCCAGCCCCATAGTTGAAAACGTTGTTGGGTAATTTGCGGCATGATTATTTCCCGGGCAGTTCAGATTCATAGATCATATCTGCTTATTCATAATCGCGTAAATCAATCAATTATAGGGAGAATCGATAACAAATTCTTATGCTTCGC
>JAIBDO010000053.1 GCA_024686195.1 Gammaproteobacteria bacterium
CGTAAACCAGCGGGCGAATACCGTGAGGATCACGAAATCCTACTATCCCCTTTCCGGTCAGCATGGCGACCACCGCGTAGGCACCTTCGATACGCTTATGAGTTTCGGTAACCGCGGTAAAGATCTGCTCCGCGGTGAGATTCAAACTACCGCTGCTCTGCAATTCGTGGGCAAACACATTGAGCAGTACTTCCGAGTCGGAGGCGGTATTGATATGGCGCAAATCCGACTGATACAACTCGGTGTTCAGCTTATCAACATTGGTCAGGTTGCCATTGTGGGCCAGGGTAATACCGTAAGGAGAATTCACATAAAACGGTTGCGCTTCTGCAGAGGACGAACATCCGGCGGTCGGGTAGCGCACGTGACCGATGCCCATATTACCGGTTAGCTCCTGCATATGCCGGGTATGAAAAACATCGCTGACCTGCCCGTTAGCCTTGCGCAGGTTCAATCGATTTCCGTCACATACCACGATACCTGCGGCATCCTGCCCGCGATGCTGCAACACCAGCAGGGCATCGTAGATCATTTGGGCAACCGCTCTGTGGCTGACTGTTCCAACTATTCCGCACATATAGATTTACCCGGCGAGTTATGCCTGATTAAAAGCTGAGCTGATTAAAATCCGAAGTCACCAACCGCATCTGCGGGAATGACGCCCCTGACCCATTCGGCCAGTTGCTGAAAAAACTCGATCATTACAGAGTCCTGCCACCAGGATGCTTCCGGCATCGGTGTAAGGCCGGCAAGCAGCACAACCATGGTAACGATAAGCACACCGCGCGCGCCACCGAAAATGATTCCCAGCGTTTTGTCGGTTCCGCTGAGACCGGTCTTGGATACCAGTTGACTGACGATGAAATTGACAATAGCGCCCACGATCAGCGTCGCCACAAACAGAATACCGCCACCGATCCATTGCCGCAGAGTGACCGAGTTTATAAATGGTTCGAGCAGGTCGGCCATGGGCCCGTAATAACGCAGTGCAAGCAGGCCCGCGACTACCCAGGTGACCAGTGAAATCGACTCCTTGACGAAGCCTCGGATGAGGCTGATCAGCGCGGACAAAACGATTATTCCGATAATAACGAGATCAACCCAGGCCATGAGACACCTCGTTGGCCCGTGCATCGGGTCGATTAACAAAGGAAATTTGCGCCATTAAACTGCCTGCCGTCCTGAGGAACCGGTAATTATCTTTCATACTTCATGATTATGCCATCAATGTCATGCTTGGCCTTGATCTTGTTCTGCGCCACGCGAGCCTGCTCACGATTGATGAAAGGTCCCAGGCGCACACGATAACTGGGTTTCTGATTGACATTGAACTGCTCAATGAAAACAGCGGAGACATTGGATTTTCGCAATTTATCCCGCTGCACCAGTGCTTTTTTACGCTCCTGATAACTGCCAACCTGCAATACCCAGCTATCGCCACCAACCTTGGTCGGTTCAACAGCGGCGGGCTGGCTGGCGGGTGCCTTAGCGGCTTCAGAATCAGCCTTCTTTTCTGCCGAGGTTTCCTTAGTCGCAGCTGCAGGTTCAACCTGCTCAGGGCTGCTCACCTCATCGACGAAGCGCGGCTCCAACTCTGGAATGGCTTCTGCCTCGGCATTGAGCTCGATAATTCGAGTGTCGAACTCAGGATTAGCTTCGACTACAGGGGATGGCGGTATCACCACCTCGAATTTATCCTTGCGCACGCCTGAGCCATCGAGAATCATCGGCAGGAAGACAACCGCGAGCGCGAAAATAACAATAATACCAACCAGGCGGTTCTTGATGTTTTGATCCATATTTAGTTGAATTCGCCCGAATCGGATAGTGCACGAAGTAATAACTCGACGGTTACGAAGGAACCGGTGACCAGCATTATATCCTGATTGGTTAAAGATGACAGCGCATGAACGAGCGCCGCATCAACCTTTTCGAAGCTCTGCTCGACTTCGACCTGTGTCGCAACTCGCTTCGTCAACGCAGCCGCATCCAGGCCGCGCTCCGACTCCAGTGTCATTGCCCACCAGGTATCGACGGCCGGCTTCAACGCTTCGACAAACAGGTCCGGCTGTTTGTCCTCCAGCATACCCAGTAAAACCACTACCCGGCCCCCGCCCTGCTTCAATTTTTCCATGGATGTTGCCAACGCCCTGGCAGCATCCTGATTATGTCCGACATCCACCATCAACCGGCAGGCCAATCGGCTCTGCAGCTCCTGCAGGCGTCCGGCAATGTGCGTACCATGGAAACCGGTCCGCAACTGCTCCGCACTGTAGTCACCCAATGGCAGCAGCATAGACAACCCGGCGACCACACCCGCCAGATTATGCGCCTGGTGCGCGCCGGTTAAAACGTTGTCGAGCACAACCTCACGATCATTGCTACGCCACACAAACTGGCTGTCCTCGCGCTGGTCGAGATGATAATCACGACCGATCCGGACACATTGGCAGGCAAGACGTTCAATCTCGGCGAGAACCGATTGCGGTGGATCTGCATCGTTCAGCACCACCTTGACACCTCGGCGCAGCACCCCGGCTTTTTCGAAGCCGATTGATTCCCGGTCATTTCCCAGAAAAGACTGATGATCCAGGCTGATCGGTGTTAAATGCACCAGGTCCGCATCGATAATATTGACCGCGTCCAGGCGGCCGCCAAGACCGACTTCGAGAATCGCGAAGTCAGGCTGTCGCTGCTGCATGAAGTACAGTGAGGCCAGCGTACCGAATTCGAAATACGTCAGCGATGTTTCCGCGCGTGCCGTTTCAACGGCGTCAAAGGCCTCACAAATCTCCCTGTCATCCGCGAGTTTGAGGTTATGCCGTATTCGCTCGTTGTAAACCAGCAGGTGCGGTGAGGTATAACTGGCCACCGAAAAGCCCGCGCGGTGGAGCCAGTTTTCGTAAGCGGCAACACTCGAACCCTTACCATTAGTGCCAGCCACGATTATCACCCGCTCTGCAATCTTGTCGATACCCATACGATCAGCGACTTCGCGAACTCGATCAAGGCCCAGGTCTATGGCTTTGTCGTGCAGTACGGTCTGCCATTCCAGCCATTGCTCTAGAGTATCAAAACGCATGAATTATTGAGGTTCGGGGATAGATGGAGAACGTTTAAGGAGCCGGCTGCCCCATAAGCTTGGTACAAATCGAACTGATCGTGTCGCGCAATTCACGACGATCGACGATCATGTCGATGGCGCCATGTTCAAGCAGGAACTCACTGCGCTGAAACGTTTCCGGCAATGTTTCACGCACTGTCTGCTCGATGACACGTGGGCCGGCGAAGCCGATCAACGCACCCGGCTCGGCGATATGAATATCACCCAGCATTGCAAAACTGGCCGAGACACCACCCATGGTGGGGTCGGTCAGCACGCAGATATAAGGCAACCCGCGTTTCGAAAGTCGCGTCAGTGCGGCACTGGTCTTGGCCATTTGCAGCAGAGAAAACAGCGCTTCCTGCATCCGCGCCCCACCGCTTGCGGTAAAACAGATCAACGGCAAACCCTGATCGATACAGACATTCACCGCGCGCACAAATTTTTCGCCCACCACTGATCCCATGGAACCGCCCATAAAGCGGAATTCAAAGGCAACCGCTACCATTTCGACACCCACTACCGTACCGCGCATGGCCAGCAGCGCGTCTTTCTCACCGGTTTGTTTCTGAGCCTGTATCAGGCGGTCGCGATAACGTTTGTCATCCTTGAACTTCAATACGTCTTCGGCCTCAAGATCAGGTGCTATTTCAGTGGCGCTATCGTCATCGAAGAAAGTATCCAGCCGTCGTCGCGCACCAATGCGCATGTGAAAGTCACATTTGGTGCAAACTTCCTGATTACGCTCGAGTTCTGCACGATAGATTATCGCATCGCAATTGCTGCACTTGGCCCAGAGACCTTCCGGGACATTTTTTTTATCACTACCACCGGAAGTACGTATCTTCGATGGCATCAATTTTTCGAACCAGTTCATACGATGCTCCGTTCTGGCTGGTTAATCATCCTGGCACGACACTATCTTGTTCTGATAGCCTGGCGTCGCCACATTGCACCTCGTGAAAAAAACGGGTGATCAAATCACTACTTTTTACGCCCCTGGAAACTTCCACACCAGAACTCACATCCACAGCCCAGGGCCTTACCTGGCTAATTGCATCTGCGACATTCAACGGATTGATACCTCCGGCCAGGATTAGCCGATGTTCAAAAGCCGGGGGAATTTTAGACCAGTCAAATGTATCACCTGATCCGCCCTGTCGTCCAGCAACGTTACTATCGAACAGAAAGCCCTGTGCATTTTTATGCTGCTGTGCATAGTCACTGGGATCGTCATTACTACCCATGGGGATAGACTTGATGTAGGGCACATTGAATGCTTCACAAAACTCTGGCGACTCATTGCCATGAAATTGCAGGCAATCCGGGCGCAAGTCTCGCACTACTTCGGTTACCCAATCTTCGCGCTCATCAAGAAACAGGGCGGTAATCGTAACAAAAGGTGGCAAAGCATGGCGAATTTCCAACGCGCGGGACAGGTCAAGAAAGCGGGCACTTGGCGGATGAAATACCAGGCCGATAGAATCGGCGCCGCACTCAGAGGCGTGCAACGCATCTTGCAGAGTGGTTATTCCACAAATCTTGGTTCTGGTTCGACTTTGCATATCAGAATAATACGGGTTTTTTATCGCCAGCGGGAAGCTTATATTGCGCTTCGTAGTCAGCATACAGGAAGTATAGTCCTGCTGCGGGTGCCGTTGGGGCGGCCAGATTTCGATTACCGGCAGCCAGTAAATGCGCTATCCAGTCGGCCCCCTGTTCGCCTCTGCCTACGGCTATCAGGCTTCCGGCGATGTTACGTACCATGTGGTACAGGAAAGCATTGGCCTTCACATCGAGCACTACCATGTCACCCTGCCGCGATACAGAAATTTCCTGCACATTGCGACTCGCCGACTTTGCCTGACATCCAGCCGCGCGAAAACTGCTGAAATCGTGCTCGCCCAACAGGCACTGTGCGGCCTCGTGCATGCGGCCGTGATCAAGATTACGATACTCCCAGGCACTGAGATCATGGAACAGCGCGCTGGGCACAGGGCCATTAAAAATGAGATAGCGATAGGCTCGCGCCTTCGCACCAAAACGGGCATGGAAATCGTCGCTAACGGCTACCGCCCATTTGATGCGGATATCGCGCGGCAAGCGACAATTGGCGCCCAGCATCCACGCACGTTCGCTGCGCTGCGCTGGAGAGTCGAAATGAACGACCTGCTGGATAGCGTGCACACCCGAATCGGTGCGCCCGGCACAGACGAGTTCGACAGGGTGATCGGCGACGAAGCCCAGCGCCTGCTCGATGTTCTGCTGCACAGAATCGCAGTGCGACTGGCGCTGCCAGCCACAATAGGCGGACCCGCGATACTCGACACCCAGCGCATATTTCACTTGTTTGCACCCACCCCTGATTGCTTGTCATCCCAGATGGGGATATCTGGGTTACGCTGCGCAAAAAACAAGGTCATCTGCCTATTTTTCCAGGCGAATTCTGACATCGAGAAAATACCGGTATGGTGATCGATTTGTCAGGTACAACCCTGAACACGACGCAAAAAAAAGCCTGTCGCTTACGCCACAGGCTGTATGGGTCTGTTGCGGGATCAAAACCCGCTACAACGACTAGACCTGGTCAAGCAAAGCCTTGGCTTCAGCCTTCTGATCAGCATTACCTTCCGACATCACCTCTTCGAGACTGCCGCGCGCTCCCTCGGTGTCACCCATATCGATAAAGGCTCGTGCCAGGTCAAGCTTGGTCGAGACCTCGTCGACATCGTCCGGCAACATCAAATCATCCAGATCATCGATATTGGCAAGCGAGTCAATTGCGGCGGTGGGTTCATCAAAGTCCCCCGGCGCAAAGGTACCGGTTCTGATTTCTTCCTGGTCGTCATCATCAAGTACGAAATCATCGTCGTCCGCATCAGATGCCGCGTCACCGACGGCCGGCATCATCTCCTCGAGTGGCTCGTCGAAATCGTTGCCACCGAAATCGATGATCGAAATATCTTCATCGGCGCCTTCGACATCCACATCGAGAACCAACTCTTCGGGTTCTTCGCTATCGTCGGCGTCATCGTCCATCGCCGTGTCTTCCATGCCCAGATCAATGCCATCATCGTCAGCACTGCCCTCGCCAGGATCTAACCCGCCATCGACATCATTCATATCGAAATCGAGCGCAATATCGTCCTCATCGTCGAGCTTAGCTGCTGCGTCAGTCGCGGGCTCATGTTCTTCACCGGCTAAATCATCGAGATCAAAATCACCCAGCATATCTTCTTCTGGCAACTCGATTTCGGCTGCCAGACCACTCGACAAATCGTCCTCTCCAGCAGGAGCATCGTCGTCCATAGAGAATTCGAGTTCGCTATCCATTTCATCCGGTAGCTCAAGCAATTCGTCAGCCTCATCGCTGCCACCATCATCAAACGCCGGCTCTTTAGTGGTGACAGCAGGGACCTGCTGAGTAGACTCAAGTTCGCCCGCCTCACCCAATAATGCGTCTATACCAAAGTCGGCCTCATCTTCCTCACCAAGATTGAAATCTGTGGAGGAAAAATTGGTATCGTCCTCGTCACCTGCGCCAAGGTCAAAGTCAGCTTCCTGGGGCTTGGCGATTTCAAGATCAGCAGCACTAAGACCGCTGTCCTTGGCATCTGAGAAAAGCGCATTCTCAGGCGCCAGCTCATAACCCATAATCTGTACGCGGTCCCAGTAAGGATTGGCCAGATCACCCATTCCTTTCAGGTTATCTGCTTCGATAACAAAGGACCCCGAATTCTTGGTAGCAAAATAAGTATCCAGCAATTTTGACCGGTAATCCGCGCGCTCAGGATGTTCAACCAGGCTGCTTTTCAACAGTTCTTCCGCGTTGTCGTACAAACCATATGCGAGATAGACGTCTACCTCGTTCAAAACGTCATCCTGTTCCGCGCTTGAGGATGCTTTTTCTTCAATCTCGGGCGTTTCAGCCGCCGAAATGATCGCGGTCGCGGCGAATTCGTTTTCCTCATCAGATACTGACACTTCCGTAGGCGCCATATCCACTGCGGATGGAACCTCGATGTCGGTCTCTATCGCATCTTCGGCCTCGGCCAGATGGATTGGCGTCAACTCATCTTCATCATCACCAGAAAACAGATCAGTGTCACCGGCCCCACCCAAAGGCGAATCACCATCTTGCGCAGTCTTCCTGCGTTTGACCAGCACCAGCACCAGCAGCAGCAGGATGACACCACCCAGCGCAGCTAGAATTATCGGATTGCCGAACAGCGCACCCATCGATGAGACCATCTCGACGACTCCTGCTGGCAGGATACCATCCAGCATCGAGCCACCACTGCCTGCCGGCTCACTTACTATGACGGGAGGTGGGGGCGAAGCAACGGCAGCCGATTCAACCTCGTCATCAACCAACTGGTCGCCATCCACTTCTGCGATAACCAGGGGCTCTTCGGCCATTTCATCAGCCATCACGTCTTCGGCCATCACGTCTTCGCCTTCGTCAGCGGACATAGTGCCCTGCTGCAAGGCTGTTTCTTCCTCGGCCTGAGCCGCAGCTTCCTCGGCAAGAAGCTCTTCGAGCAAAGCTTCTTCGTCAGCCCGAATGGTGTCCGCGACAGCATCTTCATCGACCATGCTTGAATCGCCAGCATCATCGACAAGCAGGTTTGTCTGGCTATCACTCTGGTCTGCCTGCAACTGGGCGAGGCTGTCGTCTTCTATCTCGACCATCTTCTGCAATTCTTCAACTTTAGAGAGTCGCGCCTGCAGTTCGGAGATGCGTGATTCCAGCTCCGCGTTCTCAATTCTCGATGCATCAAGATCTTCTTCGGCCAATGCCAGTTTGGTACGCAGTTGTTCTAAATCGGCACTATCACCGGTTCCGGTTGAACTGCTATCGCCTTCGCCCGGTACCAGCAGACTCAGTTCGCTCTGCGATTCGGCGCTGTCTGAGTCTGAACCGGATGACAGTGAATCTCCCGCAGCGCCACCCGTTGCCGGAGATACACCGCTGACTCTGTCGACATACTCGTCCCAGAGACCATTTTGTACCAGTGTTTCAGCATAGGCAGCCTGCTTGTCGAGCGCTTCGAATTCATCGGCACCCGGTGCACGCAACACCGCACCGACCTTCATGTTGTTGATATTACCGTTAGTGAATGCGTTCGGATTGGCACGCTGAAAAGCGAGCATCACCTGGGCCATACTGTGATTATTGTCCTTGTAACGAGACGCAATACTCCAAAGCGTATCCCCCTTAACGACTAAAACATCACCCTGGATGATGTTTTCAGATTCGTCAGCGACGTATTCGCTACTGGAAGGTGGACTCGAGGACTGCGTGTCTACGATTGTTTCCGGCTGTTCATACGAGGAGCCACCGGATAACGCGATGGGTTCGGTAATCGTGCCACCTGCCGTGGCGTCACCAGAAGGCAATTCGGCAGAGGCTAACGCGCTATCATCGGCGCCAACTTGCTGTGCAGGTTCGACCGGCGCGGGATCGGATAGACTGGCTTCGCTCAGCGTTTCAGCGGGCGCCGGTTGATCGCCATAAAAAGGCGGGTCGAGTAAAACGGTGAATTCGCGCAGCAGACGACCCTTGGACCAGTCGGCTTCAATCAGAAAATTGAGAAAAGGCTCCTTAACCGCTGAACGGGTCGTCACCATGATAACGGCAGTTTTGCCGTCTTCACTTTTGTTAACCGTGAACTTGAGATCAGACAGGTGGCGCGGACGATCCAGACCTGCGCGGGTGAAGGCTTCACGAGTTGCGAGGCTAACCAGCAGATCATCGACCTCACCGGGGCGTGCCGAAATAACTTCGATTTCCGCACTCAGTGGCTGATTCAGAAATGAATTGACTTCAATCTCGCCAAGACCCAGGGCAAAACTGTTTATCGGCAACAAAGCCATCAACCACAATGTTACTGTTAGTCCCAGATTACGCACGTTTAGTCTCCCAGCTCCCCGACCAATTTCTTATTTAAAAGTGCTATAAATCCATGCACCTATGATGACAGTCAGAGAATTTACTTTAAAGAAAGCACTTTCACAAGTAGATGTAACTATAGATTACAAAAACGATTTTAGCAAAAAGTCTGCAACATTCACGTAATTATTTGCTAATCCATATCTCATGGGGTCTGCAATCATCCAGAACTGCAGGTTTGCGGGTTGATCCGCGGCTTGATGCAAATGGCTTATTACAGAGTCAAACGACTGATTACAATCAGAAATCGGGCTCGTATCAACACTCTTCAACACCACATTATCCAGCGCAGACAAGCACTTTTCGCAGTCCGACTGCTTGATGTCCGAGATAAATACGATCTGAACTGCCGCCGCAAACCCATGGAATAGCGGTACAGTAACGGTTTGCAGCGCCAGCGCAAGGGAACTATTTCCCAAACAGTGCCTGAAATCGGTTTGCAACTGCGAATCAGTCATTTCCGGTAACAGGTTGAAAGCAATCTGCTGCGCGTAAACTCCGGTGTCAGCAGCACGGCCATTCAGCAGGTTGACAGTCTGGGAAGCCAGTTCGTCGATGCCGGCTTTGCCACGAAATTCAGTACTGCGCATCAACGTGACATTTAACTGTGCGATCCCGGCCAACTTGTCGAGCTCTACCAGGGACGGCCACAGGCACGCAAGTTCGGGGCCGGCGAGTCGCAGTTGTGTTTCGCTATAGGAAACCGCTGGGGCTTCACTCAAAGGCGAGACAAAAACTGGCGGGCGCGAATCGTCGATCGCATGGCTTAACAACAGGCATCCCTGTTGCAAGGCTGACGCCTGGAGCTCCGCATCAGCCTGCGGCATCAATAGCAAACTGCAGTCGGATAAATCGTATTGTTGTTGATCCAACAATGGCAGGTGACTACCACCGAAGGGAATACGTTTGCCGGCATTCGACTGATGATCGAGTAAAACCAGCGAATCCGGTGTAATACCGGATTCGGGTAGTTTTTCCAATATAGCTTCGGCGGCGACACTACTGGCGTGAGACAGCGCAATACGATGCGTCATATTAATGTTCTCGCAAAATGTTCAGCATACGTCGCAGTGGCTCCGCCGCTCCCCACAAAAGCTGATCGCCGACGGTAAAGGCGGCAAGGTAGTCATCACCCATGTTCATTTTACGCAGTCTGCCCACGGGAATATTGAGAGAACCGGTTACTACCGCCGGAGTGAGCTGCTCCATCGATATCTGGCGATCGTTGGGCAAAACCTGAACCCAGTCGTTTGATTCAGCCAGCATCTGCTCGATTTCTTCGACGGGAGCATTGCGCTTGAGCTTTACCGTGAGCGCCTGCGAATGGCAACGCATCGCACCGATGCGCACACACAGCCCGTCTATCGGTATGAGATCGTCAGTGCGACCTAAAATTTTGTTTGCCTCAACTCCAGCCTTCCACTCTTCACGGCTCTGGCCATTGTCCAGCTGCGAATCAATCCAGGGAATCAGACTCCCTGCCAGGGGCACACCAAATTGCTCGCTGGGATAATCTACTGAAGCCAAACGCTCGGTTACCAGGCGATCGATTTCAAGTATCGCCGAGGCCGGATCATCCAGCAGCTTGGCAACACTTTGATGCAAACTGCCCATTCCCGCAATTAACTCGCGCATATGTCGCGCCCCGCCACCGGAGGCAGCCTGGTAAGTCATCACGCTAATCCATTCGACCAGATCGTGTTCGAACAACCCTCCCATAGCCATCATCATCAAACTTACGGTGCAATTGCCACCAATGTAATCGCGCTTTCCCGCTACCAGGGCATCGTCGATAACCGAGCGGTTTACCGGGTCGAGTATAATAACGCTGTCATCGTGCATGCGCAGTGTCGACGCCGCATCGATCCAGTAACCTGTCCAGCCGCTGCTGCGCAAGTCGGCGTGTACCTGTTTGGTGTAATCACCGCCCTGGCAGCTGACGATCGCATCCATCGAACTCAGCTGCTGCAGATCGTTAGCGTCCTGCAATAGCGGAATCTCCCGACCGACATCGGGTCCGGGCTCACCAGGCTGCGACGTGGTAAAAAACACCGGCTCTTCGATCCAGGCAAAATCCTGTTCTTCGCGCATGCGTTGCATCAACACCGACCCAACCATGCCGCGCCAGCCGACAAACCCTACTTTCTTCATGTTGCTTTCCATTGTCTCTAACGATCCGCCGCGCGGCGCAAGGCCGCGACCACTGCCATTCCCATTTCGGTAGTGCCGACACTATCGCCACCAGCGGCGATATCGGCAGTTCGCAAACCCTGGTCGAGCACCTCACCCACGGCTGCCTCGATGTGATCGGCAAGCGCCAGTTCGCCCAGGCTGTAGCGCAGTAACATGGCCAGCGACAGAATAGTGGCCAGCGGGTTTGCCAGCCCCTTGCCGGCAATATCGGGCGCCGAGCCATGAATGGGTTCGTACATTCCTTTGGCGTTAACGTCGAGTGAGGCCGACGGCAGCATGCCTATTGATCCAGTCAACATCGCGGCGGTGTCCGAGAGGATATCGCCAAACAGGTTACTGGTGACCATTACGTCGAATTGCTTGGGTTCCCGCACCAGTTGCATTGAAGCATTGTCAACGTACAGATGGCTCAATTCGACATCCGGGTAATCGGCGGCGACTCGACAGACCACTTCGCGCCAGAGTTCGGATACTTCAAGCACATTGGCCTTATCAACCGAACACAGTCGGCGATCTCTCAACATCGCAATATCGAAGGCCGAACGGGCAATGCGTTCGATCTCGTGCTCGGCATACACCAGGGTATTGAAACCCTCGCGCTCACCATTCTCCAGTTCACGGATACCCCGCGGTTCTCCGAAATAAATGCCCCCGGTCAGTTCGCGCACAATCATGAGATCGAGGCCGGCAACCAGTTCAGACTTCAGGCTCGAGGCGTCAGCAAGCTGCGGATAAAGAATCGCCGGACGCAGATTAGAAAACAAGGACAAAGACGAGCGCAGTTTAAGCAGGCCCTTTTCCGGACGCAGCTCTCTGTCCAGCCCCTCATACTGGGGTCCACCAATGGCGCCGAACAGAATCGCATCAGCCTGTTGGCATATCGCCAGGGTTGGCTCAGGAAGCGGTTGGCCGTGCTGGTCATAGCCTGCACCACCGATAGCCGCATGCTCCAGCTCTGCAGAGAAACCGAATTCCTGCTGCAGGCACTCGAGCACGCCGAGCGTCGAGTTCATTATTTCCGGGCCAATGCCATCACCGGCCAGTACCGCTATTTTTCTAGTCATTTTTTAACTCGCGAGATTCTATCTATTGCAATCAGACCAACCAACACAGCCCGGCTAACGCAACCAGGGTAGCTTCTGATAATACTGTTCTTCGAAGGATTTGATCTGTGCCGACTTCTGCATGGTCAGACCGATATCGTCCAGCCCATTGAGCAGGCAGAATTTACGGAACTCATCTATTTTGAATGCCATCTCGACACCTTCGGCATTGCTCACCAGCTGGCGCTCCAGGTCGACATTCAGGCGATAATCCTGCTGTCCTTTCATATCGCTGAACAATTGATCGACCACTTTCTCATCGAGTGCAATCGGCAACAAACCGTTCTTGAATGAGTTATTGTAAAAGATGTCTGCGAAGCTGGGGGCGATCACAACCTTGATGCCGAAATCCATCAGCGCCCAGACCGCATGCTCACGCGATGACCCACAGGCAAAATTCTCGCGTGCGAGCAATATCTCTGCGGCCTTAAAGGGCTCTCGATTAAGGACAAAGTCCGGGTTCAGACGACGCTGTGAATGATCGTCTCCGGGTTCACCCGGATCGAGATAACGCCAGTCATCAAACAGATTGATTCCGAATCCGGAGCGCTTGATCGACTTCAGGTACTGTTTCGGAATGATCGCGTCGGTGTCGATGTTGGAGCGGTCCAGGGCAGCGACAATGCCGTTGAAATTTTCAAACTTGTTCATGGCTTAACTCAGTTATTGGCTTGCTCATTAGGAATTCGAATCAGTTAAACAATGTCACAGCTGACCCTAAGTCAGCTCGCGCACATCGACAAAATGGCCCTGTACTGCGGCAGCCGCCGCCATTGCCGGGGACACCAGATGCGTGCGCCCTCCTGCACCCTGACGTCCTTCAAAATTACGATTCGACGTCGAGGCACAACGCTCTCCCGGGGCGAGTCGGTCAGCATTCATTCCCAGACACATGGAACATCCCGGTTCACGCCATTCGAATCCTGCGTCGACGAAGATACGATCGAGTCCCTCTTCCTCTGCCTGCTGCTTGACCAGTCCCGATCCCGGCACCACCATGGCGAGCTTGATATTCGCCGCCAGTTTGCGGCCCTTGACAACACCCGCTGCCGCCCGCAAATCCTCGATACGCGAATTCGTGCAGGAACCGATAAACACCTTATCAACCTGCACCTGGTCGAAGGGCATATTCGCTTGCAAACCCATGTAATCAAGCGCCGCCTGCATGCCGCCGGCCTTGATTGAATCGGGCTCATCGGCCGGATCCGGAATTTGGCGATTAACAGCACAGACCATTTCCGGTGAGGTACCCCAGGTGACCTGGGGCGCGATGTCGGCCGCGTCGATTTCCACCTCATGATCAAATACAGCATCTGCGTCGGAATAGAGATCTTTCCAGAACTCGACGGCCTGGTCCCAAAGCTCACCACTGGGCGCGAAGGGGCGTCCGGCGATGTAATCCAGTGTGGTCTGGTCGCAAGCGATCAGCCCGGCCCGGGCACCAGCCTCGATGGTCATATTGCACACCGTCATGCGTCC
>JAIBDO010000033.1 GCA_024686195.1 Gammaproteobacteria bacterium
AAAGGAACTCGACGGCAAGACCTGGTACAGCCTCAGCTGCAATCCTGATCTAACACTGGACTTGATCGAATTGCTGAAAGAAAAAGCGCAACAGGGACACAAATCGATCAGTGTTGCGCAGATCAATAAAAACCTGCCCTTCATGTACCACGATGCCATGCTCGAACCCAGCAGTTTCGACATCGTGGTGGAAAATGCGGACTATGATTTCACCTTGCCCGCGCCACCCAACCCACCTGTCTGCGCTATCGACCACATGATCGGGTTGCTGGCGAGTAGCCTGGTGAAAGACGGAGGCACTTTGCAGATAGGCATCGGTTCGCTGGGAGACGCCATCGTCAATGCAATATTGTTAAGGCACCAGCAAAACGACGTGTACAGGGACATGCTGTCTGATTTCGGTATCGCTGAGAATTTTACCGATGAAATTGAAAACATGGGCGGAGTGGAAACATTTGACCAGGGACTCTACGGCGCCAGCGAAATGTTCATCAGTGGTTTTCTGGAGCTTTACAAGGCGGGGATACTGAAGCGCCGGGTTTATCCGGATCTGAAGATTCAGCGCCTGGTCAATGAAGGACTCCTGGAGGACGACTTTAGTGCAAAAACGCTGTCTGCCCTGCTGCAGGTCGGGGCTATCAATTCTCTTCTAAGCCAGCAGGATGTTAACTGGCTGCAGCAATTCGGTATTTTTAAAGACAATCTGACTTATGACAATGGTGAGATAGCGGTCTCTGCTGACATTCGAATTCCGCTCGATTTAACGAACGTGGAAAATTTCGATCTTGTCGTTCGCCATTGCCTGGGCAGCAATCTGAAAGGCGGTATCGTCATGCACGGCGGGTTCTTTCTCGGGCCTCGCGATTTTTATGACTCACTGAACGCGATGGACGAAGAGGAACGCAAGAGTTTTTGCATGACCAGCGTGATGTTTGTCAACCAACTCTATGGCCAGCACGAACTGGCGACGCTGCAACGGACTCATGCACGTTTTATCAATACCACCATGATGGCCACGCTGACCGGTGCAGCCTGTTCCGACGGACTCGAAGACGGTCAGATGGTCAGTGGCGTGGGCGGACAATACAATTTTGTCGCCATGGCTCATGAACTGCCAGGCGGCAGATCCCTGTTAGCGCTGCGCAGCACTCGTAGCAAAAACGGCAAGGTCACCTCTAATATCGTCAATAATTACGGCAACCTGACCATCCCGAGACATTTGCGGGATGTCGTTGTCACCGAGTATGGAATCGCTGATCTACGCGGCAAACAGGACAAAGTCGTCATTGCGTCTTTATTGAATATTACTGATTCCCGGTTCCAGCAAGAACTGATGGAAAAAATGAAAGCCGCTGGCAAGCTTGCGCAAGATCACCAAATCCCGGAAGCGTTTCAGAACAACTACCCCGAGCGGCTTGCATCGCTGATGAGCAAGTATCAAGAGATGGGCTACTTGCAGACATTCCCCTTCGGTGTCGATATGACGGATGTCGAGCTTGTCCTGGCCAAAACCCTGAAGACACTCAAAGGCAGGATGAGCGGCCCAACAGGGGTACTCGGCAGCATCAAACAGGCCATTGGCACCCATACGATTCCCGAAGCTGCAACACCCTATCTGGAAAGAATGCAATTGCTCGATCCGCAAACGTTAGCGGATAAAATGCTGCGAAAAATGATTGTTGGCGTGCTGACCAGTGAAGGGGATATATAGGTTTCTCTCGATAAACCAATGATCTGCCTGAACGGCGACTCACCACGACTGCCCCTGAAAGTGCAGCATTTGAGCAACCGACAAAGCCGGAAAGTGATTACCCGGGCATGTCGAGCCGAAATGGCTGGTTGAGGACTTCGGCAATACGCGCATCACGTTCATAGACATCATCGTAGAAATATACGACGCCATCGGGATCAACCATGGCAGTCCAATAGAGCAGCAACACCGGCATCGGCTTCGACAGCAGCACGGTTTTTGTTGTCCCTTCGTCCAGTACCTGCTGAAATTTCCCCTGGTTCCAGCCGTCGCCGCCGAGTAATTGTTCAGCAAAGTCGAACGGATTCTCGACCCGAATACAGCCGTGGCTAAACGCGCGCGATGCCTTGCTGAACAGGGCTTTGCTCGGTGTATCGTGCAGATAGACAGCGTGCTCGTTCGGGAACATGACCTTGACCCGGCCCAGCGCATTGTTCGGACCTGGGCGCTGTACCATCCAGAACGGGAAATTACGCGCGGTTACCTTTTCCCAGTTTACGCTCGCTGGATCGATGAACTTGCCATTGTTGTCTTTCAGATCGAAGTCCCGGCTAGCGAAATAATTCGGATCCCGCTTGATCTTCGGCAGGATCTCTTTGGTCGCTATGCTGAACGGCACGGTCCAGGTCGGATTTATCACAACGAATTTGATTTCATCGCGAAAAACGGGTGACTGGTGAAAGGCACTGCCGACCTGTACCTTTGTCTCCCAGGCAATTTCTCGGTCACGCAACACGTAGGCCCGAAACCCGGCAATATTCACCAGCACGAAATCATCTTCAATATCATCGAGCACCCAACGCGCGCGCTCGATATTGACCTCGAGTTGTTCCACTCGCTTCTCGACTGGAACGTTCAATGCACGCAAGGTTGCCGGGCCGATAGCAGCGTCAGCATCGAGCGCATGGCGTTCCTGGAAACGACGCACGGCCTGTTGCAGGGATTCATCATAGATTGTGAGCTCGCCGAGGCCCGCGCGCGGCGCCAGGTCGCCACTGATTATCAGACGCCTGGCCAGCACGGGTAGACGCCTGTCGCTGCCACCCGGCTTCAAAGTTGGCCCTTCCGGAATGGCCGACCAACCGCCATTCGCGGCTATCTGACGATAGTCCGCGAGAGCCGCCTGTAATTTCCGGTAAAACCAGCCACGTTGAAAAAAATGGTTCAGGAAATCTGTCAACGACGGCGAGTCGATAGCGCTCTGCAGGGCAGTCGCCGGATCGATGTCATTAAGTTCACGGCGAAAATTCCAGTGCGGGTCAAACGAATAGGGATTCACTTTGCCGAACAACTGGTGATAACCAAGGCGCGCCAGACTGTCCGTCAAGATGAGGTCTTGTACCGCTCTTTTCGCCGGCGAAACCTGGCGGCCGGCAACCAGTTCAGCATAGATGAACTCCACTTGTTTTAAATGGTAGTCAGACGGATCCAGCCCGTCAGCCGCCGTCGCCTTGATTGCCGAAAGCAACTCCCCGATCTGCCGCTGATCGTTCCAGGCTGGCAAATAATCACGCTTCTCGTAGATTTCCAGCAACAGGTTGACCGAAGCGATGCTGACGTCGCTATTACTCGGGACACCACTGGTTACGAGCTGCTCGAGCTCGGCACGAACCGCGCTCCTGTCTTTTACGTCGTCAGCCATAGCCATTTGCAGCGCAAAAGCCTGGATGAACATAAGCAACCACGCAAACTTGTTGAACTTTTGATACATTTTTCTGCGATCCCGCAATAGGAAGATTTATCCTGGAGCAGCTATAATAAGCGAACCATGAGCAGCATAAATATAAATTTGACGAATACGAAACGTTTCATACGCGTCGCGCTACTGATGGCCGTTCTCCTGCCGCTCAATACCGCGTCCAGCATCGGCGAACGGAGTTTGTCGTTTTATCACACGCATACGAAAAAGACCCTTGATGTCACCTACTCGGTGGGCGGCGAGTACGTGGAGTCGGCGCTTGCCGAGGTCAACCATTTTCTGGGTGATTTTCGCACCGGAGATGCAACCTTGATCGACCCGGAGTTACTGGATCTTATTTACGATATACGCGCAAGTCTGAACAGCAATGGTACCTTTGAGGTTATCTCGGCGTACCGCTCCCCGGAAACCAACGAGATGTTGCGTAAGCTCGGCCGCGGGGTCGCAAAGAAAAGCCAGCACCTGATCGGTAAGGCTATCGATGTACGTCTCAGAAACATCGATAGCATCGATCTGCGTGATGCTGCGATTAAAATAAAGCGCGGCGGGGTCGGCTACTATAAGAAATCAGACTTTGTGCATATCGACACGGGTCGAGTGAGACGCTGGTAGCGAGCGCCCCGTTTAAAAGAGACCACTGCCCAATGGCAATTACTCAAGCTTTCCATGCCCGTATTTAGCGGCGGCGGCTTTGTGAATTCGAAAATCAGCTGGTTTTAGTGGAATCTCTGCCGAGCCACCAGTAAAAGCGCACGATAAATTCCTCTGCCACCAGCATGACCACGATGACTCCGACAAACGCTAGCACGCCATGCACGGGGCCACCAAAGTAGACGTCCTTACCAAAGATGCGATTGACTGCTTCGAGTATGACGAACTTCGAGCCAAACAGGATCGCCCAGGCGCTGAAATAACGCATGGATTTTGCCATGCCACCGATGCGTGCCTTGAAGAAATCTGCGACCCGATGTTCGAGGGCGAGCGTAACCTTGAGCAGAACCTGCAGCAGCAGAGCAGCGACCAACGAAATCGTAGATGTGTCAATTTCTAAAAATAAATGTACAAGAGAAATCTCTCAAACTAAATTGAGGAAAAACCACGCTTTACCCTGTGAGCGGTAAGGAACGTCCTGGATCGTCGTCCAGCCCCTTGCGGACCCTTAGAATTGAATACCAATCCGTTGAGCCAGGAAACTCTGAGCTCCTCTATCAAAGCGCATCAGGCACTAACAGTAACCCGTCTGGTTAAAAATGTTGACGCAGGACATTAACCGTCAGTTCGGATAGGATTAAGATTCTCCCAATTATAAAACCTGAACGTTTCTCCATCACCGAAACGGTTTCCGGGAAGACGCAGAGACAGAACACAGGTCAAGTTTGATGCCGTGAGTCGTCAACTGACCCATTCACTAATACCAGCCAGAGGGTAGCATGAAGATTTCATTCCACGGAGCCGACCAGGGTGTTACGGGTTCCTGTCACATGGTCGAATGTGCGGGTAAGCGCATCCTCATCGATTGCGGCATGTACCAGGGCGGGCGCGAACTGGTCGAGGAGAATGCCGAGCCGATGGGTTTTGACCCGGCTTCTATCGATTTTCTGTTGCTGACGCATGCTCACCTGGACCATTGCGGCCGCATTCCTCTGCTGGCGAAGCGCGGCTTCAGTGGTGAAGTCATCACGACCGCAGCGTCCCTGGAACTGGCGCGCCTGGTGCTGCTGGATGCGGCGGGCCTGCAGGAGGAAGAGGCACGCTACCAGGAGCGCCGGGCAAAACGGCGGCACGGTAAGCGTAAAAAATTCTTCGAACCGCTTTATACCACCCTGGATGCGCTCAACAGTCTCGAGTATTTCGGTCGCCGGGCCAGTTACAATGAACCACTGCAGCTATCGCCGGGTATCCGTGCGACCTTCCTCGATGCGGGACATATCCTCGGTTCTGCCAGTATTCTGCTGGAGCTGGAAGAAAACGGGCGATCCCATCGGCTGCTGTTTTCTGGCGACCTGGGTTACAGCGGCCGCGCAATTCTGCGTGACCCGACACCACCACCGGCGGTCGACACGGTGGTGATGGAATCAACCTACGGTGATCGCCTGCACAAACAGTTAAAGCCGTCTATCGAGGAACTTTATGAGGTCATCAACCAGACCGTGGGGCGTGGTGGTAATATTATTATTCCCACCTTTGCCCTGGAGCGCGCCCAGGAGATTCTCTACTACCTGCGCGAGGGGTCACGGGACGGGCATATAGATCGCTACACCACCGTATTCCTTGATTCGCCCATGGCGATCTCCGCGACGCGGATTTTCGAACGCCATCCTGAATGTTTCGACACGGAAGCTCTCGACCTGTCAAATAACGGCAAAGATCCCTTCAAGCTACCCGGGTTGCACTTTACCCGGGAGACAGCCGATTCCATGGCGATCAACCGCATCGAGGGTGGTGCGGTGATCATGGCGGGGTCAGGCATGTGCACCGGGGGACGGGTTCGTCATCACCTCAAGCACAACCTGTGGAACCGTCGCAACAGCGTCGTCTTCGTCGGTTTTGCGGCACATGGCACGCTCGCACGGCGCATCGTCGACGGGGCAGAACGGGTATCGATTTACGGCGAGGAGGTTGAAGTGCGCGCCAGCATCCACACCATCGGTGGATTTTCAGCCCACGCCGACCAGGCGGAGCTGCTTGCCTGGCACGCAAAAACCGGCAATCCAAAAACGACCTATCTGGTTCATGGCGAGGAAAAAAGTATGCAGGCTCTGGCGCAAAAAATCACCAACAGTCAGGTAGAGATGCCCGAATTGCACCAGCAATATGAGCTCTGATGAATGCTTTTAGTATCGTATCAAGTCGAGCATCGCCAGCAGTCGGAGTACGCGACCGCTCCAGCCATCGAGTGATTAGTTACTTCAATTTATCGATATGAAACCACTAAAACTTCGCCGCGTTGCGATCGACACCTACAAGGAGAATGTCGTCTTCCTGCACCGGGACTGCGCGCTGTACCGCAGCGAAGGTTTCCAGGCCCTGAACAAGATCGAAGTTCGCGCCGAAGACGCAGTCGAGTCGGTTATTGCCGTGCTCAACGTGGTCGATGACGAACGGATTGCGACACCCGGAGAACTGGGTCTCTCCGAGCAGGCTTTCGCACAATTGAACCGGGCCGAGGGAACGGCCGTTTATGTCAACCATGCGACCCCGCCACAGTCACTGGCTTTTGTGCGTGAAAAAATTTCCGGTGGCCATCTAGGCTACGATGAGATCCTGGCAATCACCCGTGATATTGCCGCCAATCGTTATTCCAAAATCGAGATCACCGCATTCCTGGTGGCCTGCGCGGTAACCGGCCTGGAACGCGAGGAAATCGTCTCTCTGACACGCGCAATGGTCGCTTCTGGCGAGCGCCTCGACTGGGGCGAGGCACTGGTGGTCGATAAACACTGTATCGGTGGAATTCCCGGCAATCGCACCAGCCTGTTGATTACACCTATCGTCGCTGCACACGGTCTGTTGATGCCCAAGACCTCGAGCAGGGCAATCACCTCGCCGGCCGGTTCAGCGGATACCATGGAAGTGTTTGCCCGGGTCGAGCTGGAGATAGATCGTTTGCGCGAAATCGTCAAGCATGAACGTGCCTGCCTGTCCTGGGGAGGTACCGCCAGGCTTGCGCCGGTTGACGATATCCTGATATCGGTAGAGCGCCCCCTGGGTATGGACTCTCCCGGACAGATGATTGCGTCGATCCTGTCCAAGAAGGTGGCCGCCGGGGCCAGTCACCTGCTGATCGATATTCCCGTGGGCCCTACGGCCAAGGTCAAAAAGCGATCCGAGGCGATGCAGTTACGCAAGCTTTTCGAATACGCGGGTGACCTGCTGGGATTGCATCTGGAGGTTATGATAACCGATGGTAAACAACCGATCGGCAAGGGAATCGGGCCGGTGCTCGAAGCCAGGGACGTCATGCTCGTGCTTGAAAACGATCCGCTCGCGCCCATGGATCTGAAGGAGAAATCACTGCAACTGGCGGGGCGCATCCTGGAGTTCGATGCCGACGTGCGCGGTGGTCAGGGCTATTTTGTCGCGCGCGATATCCTCGAATCCGGTCGCGCCCTGGATAAATTCGAAAGTATCATGAACGCCCAGGGAGCAAGCCCGAAATCATATACCAGCGGCAGCCTGACTCAGGATATCGTCGCTCCCGCCAGCGGCACGATCGCGGCTATCGACAATCTGCAAGTGGCGCGCATCGCGCGTCTGGCCGGGGCCCCGATGGATAAGGGGGCGGGCATAGATCTCTACAAGAAACTCGGCGATCACGTGCGCAAATCCGAACCCATCTACTGCATCTATTCCGAGTTCAACGCGGACTTCGAATTCGCCCGACAGGCGGCAGAACTCGACAACGGCTACCGGATTGACAGCAATGAATCCTGAAACCTGCCTGTTGGGATTCCCCGACTACGCCAGCGGGGCCCGCAATCTGGCTGAACAGCTTGACCTCGATTACAAACAGGTCGAAATTCATCACTTTCCGGATGGCGAAAGTAAGCTGCTGTTACCCAGCAAGTTTCCCGAACATCTGGTTATCTGCCAGACGCTCGATCGACCGAACGCAAAGCTGGTTGAACTGATGCTCGCCGCTGCCGCCGCCCGTGAAATGGGCGCCAAAACCATTACTCTGGTAGCCCCCTACCTGTGCTACATGCGGCAGGACAAGGCGTTCCGGCCTGGTGAGGTGGTCAGCCAGAAAGTCATTGGTCGCTTTCTCGCCGATCACTTTGACGCGCTAATTACCGTGGATGCCCATCTGCACCGCATAAAACAACTGTCACAGGCAATACCCCTGCAGCTGGCACTCAACCTGAACGCCACCGGGGTAATGGGCGGGTTTTTGCGAGACAACTGCCAGCAGCCCTTGCTGATCGGCCCCGACGCCGAGTCCGAGCAGTGGGTTGCCGCAATTGCAAAGGAGTCCCGGTTCGACTATTGCATTGCGCAAAAAAATCGGCGGGGTGATAAAGACGTCGATGTCAGGCTGCCCGAATACGAGTTTGCCGGACGCGACATCGTTCTCATCGATGACGTGGCCAGCACCGGCCATACCCTGGAAAAGGCGACCATCGAGCTTGTCAGCCGAGCTGCCGCCAGCGTCAGTGTACTGGTCACTCACGCGCTGTTCATCGATGATGCCTGTTCACGCCTTGAGCAGGCGGGCGTCAACAACATTTGGAGTTGTGATTCGATTCCCCACCCCAGCAACTGTTTGTCACTGGCCCCGATGCTGGCGGCGGGCCTGCGCCAGCTGCTGAACGAGCAGCAGTAAAGCCACTACCAGAAACTCTATTAACTGATTTCGCAGGCTGGAGTTTCGCTATAATTGATGACTCCCACAGTTGCAGGATCCGCTTCATTCATCATCCCCGCAGTATTTCTTCTGCCGCATGGAGACCTCGTAACCAACTACCTCAACCACCGTCGGGCGGTTGATCTGGATCAATCCTGATCTGTAGTATATGGTTAGACTTTTCCTGAACCGAACGTGGAGATAGACATGAGTGATGACATTAATGACTTCTGGGAAAAATTGAAGGCTCAGAGAGATGAGATGAAGGTACAGGCCCACCTCGCGCGCGCTGAGTTTCGTGACGAATGGGATGAAGTCGAGAAAAAATGGCAAAAGGCCGAGCAGAAACTGCATCACGTGCAGGATCAGGCCATCGAAACAACTGCCGAAATGCAGCGTTCGGCAAAGGTGGTCATGGAGGAAATCGCCTCCACCTACCAACGTATCAAGGAACGCCTGGACGACTGACCTGCTGCGCTTGTGCAGCACAGGGTTTCAGTTTTGATTGCAGTTGCCTGCCCCGATCATGCCCGCTGCCGGGACCTCAAAATCGCGGACGCTGGTATAACTTCAGCACTGTGTCGCCGACGAGCACCGCACCGGGACTGCGTGCAGTTCAATGCGCGGCCTTCATACCGGGATTTCGGGTGATGGACAGGAAAAAACTGGTCACCCTGTGGTACTTTTTCATGACCATTCTGGCCATGTTCTACCTGCAGAACTACGTCTTGGGGTCGAACCGCGCCGAGCCCATCAGCTACAGTGAAATGATCCATCTGCTCGAGTCTGAGCAGATAGTGGCCGTAGAGGTCAACGAGCAATACATTCGTGGCCATTTAAAATCTGCCCGGCCCGGTGGCAGCCAGTATGTAGTGACGGCGCGCATGGATACCGAGCTGGCTAGCCTGCTTGGACAATACAACGTCGAATACAAGGGTATTATCGAGTCGCATCTGCTGGCTAACCTGTTGTCCTGGTTTATGCCCATGGCCGTGTTCCTCGGAATCTGGTTCATCATCATGCGGCGCATGAGCGGTGCACAGGGAGGGCTGGGTGGGCTGACCGCCATCGGCAAGAGCAACGCGAAAGTCTATGTTGAGACTGATACCCAGGTTAGTTTCGATGATGTTGCCGGGGTCGATGAAGCCAAGGTCGAACTGCAGGAAATTGTCAATTTTCTGAAGCAGCCCGATCAATACGGACGCCTTGGTGCGCACGTGCCCAGGGGTATCCTGCTGCTCGGCCCACCGGGCACCGGCAAGACCCTTTTGGCGCGTGCGGTTGCCGGTGAGGCAAAGGTTCCGTTCTTCTCGATCAATGGGTCCGAGTTTGTCGAAATGTTCGTCGGGGTCGGCGCGGCACGGGTACGTGATCTTTTCGAGCAGGCGCGTAAACAGGCGCCCTGCATCATCTTTATCGATGAACTCGACGCAGTCGGTCGCGCGCGCGGCATCAATCCCTACGGTGGTGGGCACGACGAAAAAGAGCAGACACTGAACCAGTTGCTAAGTGAGCTCGACGGTTTTCAACCCGGACAGCAGGTAGTCCTGCTGGCGGCGACTAACCGCCCGGAAATACTGGACCCGGCATTGCTGCGACCCGGTCGATTCGATCGTCAGATACTGGTTGATCGCCCCGACAAGATTGGTCGCGTCGCGATTCTCAAGGTGCATCTGAAGAAGGTCAAAACAGCTGCCCATTTCAGGATCGATGAAATCGCCGCGCTCACCCCCGGGTTCACCGGGGCAGACCTCGCAAACCTGGTCAACGAAGCGGCGGTACTGGCGACCCGTAGAGGTGCAGACGAGATATCGCTGGATGATTTCACCAGCGCGGTCGAGCGTATCGTGGCCGGGCTAGAAAAACGCAACCGCCTGTTGAACCCGCGAGAGCGCGAGGTTGTCGCCTACCATGAGATGGGACACGCACTGGTGGCCATGTCGTTACCCGGAACCGACGTGGTTCACAAGGTTTCCATTATTCCTCGAGGTGTCGGCGCGCTGGGGTACACGATTCAGCGTCCTACCGAAGACCGCTTTCTGATGACACGCGCAGAGCTGGAAAACAAAATGGCGGTATTGCTGGGCGGCCGGGCATCGGAAATCCTGGTATTCAACGAACTATCGACCGGGGCTGCGGATGATCTCGCCAGGGCGACCGATATCGCGCGCAGCATGGTGATGCGTTATGGCATGGATGAAGGACTGGGCCTGGTGGCCTACGAGCAACCGCATGGATCCTTCCTGGCCGGTCTGCCCGAAGATCATGTCGAAGCTCGCAAGTACAGTGAAGCCACGGCGCGCGACATCGACCAGGCCGTGCTCGCCATTATGAAGCTCGCCTTCGATAAGGCCACTGAAATCCTCGGCCAGCGCCGCGACATGCTAACGAAGTGTGCGCAACAACTGCTCGAAAACGAGACCCTGTCACGTGAGGCCCTGCTGGAGCTGGTTGAAAGTGATTCGCCGGGGCCGAAACTGGTCGAGGGTATCGGCCCTGATTGAGTCTGCTGCCATGAACCCCAGTCCGCGATCCAGCATGAAAAGTATCTTGCTCATCTGCAGTTGTCGGGGAAATAGTGAATAGCGGTAGTGTCGTCTCGGTGCGTGGCAGCGTCGTGGAACTTCGCTTTGACCGACAGCTGCCCGCCATCAATTCGGTGCTGCTAGCCGGCCCAGACAAGCAGATTATCATTGAGGTGCTGGAGCAAAGCGACGAACAACACGTGCGCGGGATAGCCCTCACGTCGACCCAGGGCCTGGCACGGGGTACAGCAGTGGAGGACACCGGTAAACCACTGAAAATCCCCGTTGGCAAAGGCGTGTTATCGCGCATGTTCGATGTTTTCGGCAACACCATCGATGATGGGGCTGAATTATCCGGGGTTCAGTGGCGATCCATACATCGCAATCCGCCGGCACTTGAACAGCGCTCGACCCAATCCGAGATTTTTGCAACGGGTATCAAGGTCATCGATGTGCTGATGCCGCTGGAGCGCGGTGGCAAGGCGGGCCTGTTCGGTGGTGCCGGCGTGGGCAAAACGGTATTGCTAACCGAAATGATTCACAACATGATCGGGCATCATGAGGGCGTTAGTATTTTTTGCGGGATCGGCGAGAGGTGCCGCGAGGGAGAAGAGCTGCATCGGGAGATGAAAGCGGCAGGCGTGCTGGAAAAAATGGTGATGATATTCAGCCAGATGAATGAACTGCCCGGCAATCGTTTTCGCGTCGGTCACGCCGCTCTGACCATGGCCGAGTACTTTCGCGATGATGAACATCGCGATGTATTACTGCTGATCGATAATGTTTTCCGGTTCATCCAGGCCGGATCGGAGGTCTCAAGCCTGATGGGACAGATGCCCGCACGACTGGGTTATCAGCCGACCATGGGGACAGAGTTATCCGCCTTCGAGGAGCGCATTGCAAACACCGAGGCCGGAGCCATCACCTCGTTACAGGCTGTTTACGTCCCCGCTGATGATTTCACCGACCCCGCCGCCGTACATACCTTTTCGCATCTGTCGGCGTCGATCGTGCTATCGCGCAAACGCGCCAGCGAAGGCCTCTACCCGGCAATCGATCCGCTGCTGTCCAGTTCCAAAATGGCGACTCCAGGCATTGTCGGCGATCGCCATTACAACCTGGCTCAGGAGATTCGCCGAACCCTGGCACAGTACGCAGAGCTCAAAGACATCATTGCCATGCTCGGTCTCGAACAATTGTCGCCGCAGGACCGCAAGGTGGTCGCGCGCGCGCGCCGGCTCGAACGATTTCTCACGCAACCTTTCTTTACCACCGAACAGTTCAGCGGGATCGCGGGCAAGCTGGTTCCTCTCGAAGAGGCACTGGATGGTTGCGAGCGAATCTTACGCGATGAATACAGTGACTATCCCGAACGCGCACTCTACATGATCGGCAATATTGACGAGGCCGAAAAAGCGGCAGAATCGATGGCAGCAGACTCATCCGCAGCGGTTGCTAAACGCACGGACAGCAACCCGGCCATGGCTAGTCATGAATCTTAGGATTCTGCTACCAGCACAGATTTTTGCCGAAATAACGGACGTGTCGCGCGTGGTCGCAGAAACCGGGGACGGATCATTCGGAATCCTGCCGCGGCGTCTGGATTGTGTGGCCGTACTGTGTCCCGGCATCCTGCTGTACGAAAACGAACGCGAAGGTGAGACCTATATCGCCGTGGATGAAGGGATATTGATTAAAACCGGCTCACAGGTGCTGGTATCCGTGCGCAATGCAATCCTCGGCAGGGACCTCGCTCAACTGCGCTCGGCCGTACAACAGGAATTCCTGACTCTGAACGAGCATGAAAAGAATCTACGCTCGACGCTGCGCAAAATGGAAAGCGGATTGATGCGGCGCATGGCTGTTTTTCAGGATGAATAGAGCACCCGACGAAAAGCGACCGCAAACCGACTCACCGCTCAGTCGTGAGATCGGCGCGAAGGCGACGCGCAAGCTTAAGGCACAACGCCAGAGCGTACCGGGCATCTGGTTCGGCCTTGGCATGATGGGACTGATCGGTTGGTCAGTCGCAATACCGACCCTGTTGGGAGCGAGTCTCGGGCTGTGGCTGGACCGGCACTATGCGGGATCACACTCCTGGACACTGGCCTTGCTGGTTGCCGGCCTGGTGCTCGGGTGCTGGAATGCCTGGCATTGGGTAGCGCGTGAACAAGCGGAAATGCACGAGGAAGAAAGCGATGATGAATAACACTTTTATACTGTTGCTGTCTGCCGCCGGAGGTTGCTTTCTGGGCGTTTTTTATTTTGCAGGTTTAGGGTGGACTCTGCGTAAAAGCATTCACTCGCGATGGGCCGCACTCTGGTTCAGTTTCAGCTTCCTGCTGCGCAGCAGCGTCTGCCTTTTCGGGATCTACTGGATTGGTGCAAACGATTTTTTACGGATTCTGGCCTGCCTTGTCGGCTTTCTCGTCGCGCGCACAATCGTTATGAAGCTCACCGCTGATTCTGCCTTTGCCTGCGATTCTGAAACGCATGAGACCAAACATGCATCTTAGTCCCGATGAAATCATTTTCTGGCAATACGGGTTTGTCAAACTCAACGCGACAATCCTCTACACCTGGCTCGTAATGTTGCTATTGGTAATCGGTGCGCGCCTGGTGACGCGTAAGCTCGAGGTCGGCCTGCAGCGCGCGCACTGGCAGAACTTCCTGGAAATTATCGTCATCGGCATGAACCGGCAGATAGCGGAAATCGGTCTCGACAAAGCGTCCAGGTACCTGCCCTTCCTGGGTACATTATTTCTGTTGCTCGCGACGGTTTCCATCTGCACAATCATTCCCGGTTTCGAAGCGCCGACCGGGTCGCTGTCAACAACCGCGGCGCTCGCCGCCTGTGTTTTCGTGGCCGTGCCATTTTTCGGCATTCGTGAGCAGGGCATCGGCGGTTACCTGCGCTCGTATGTAAAACCGACTTTTATCATGTTACCGTTCAATGTCATCAGTGAATTTTCGCGAACCCTGGCGCTCGCCGTACGGCTGTTCGGCAACATGATGTCCGGCGCTATCATTCTTGCCATATTGCTGACCATAGCGCCCTTTTTCTTCCCAATCTTCCTCTCCGCTCTCGGCTTGCTTACCGGCCTGGTGCAGGCTTATATCTTCAGCATACTCGCGGCGGTGTACATTGCCGCCGCGACGCGCAGCCGGGAAAGCTTCAGCGCAGGGCAAGCACTCAATTCTGCTAACTAATGACCAGGAGAACTTTCGATGTACGACATTAACATGATAGCGATGGTATCAATCATCGTAGCCGGGCTTACCACGGCGATCGGCACCATTGCCCCGGCACTTGCCGAGGGCCGGGCTATTCATTCCGCTCTTACCTCGCTGGCGCAGCAGCCAGACGCATCCGCAACCATCACCAGGACCCTGTTCGTGGGCCTGGCAATGATCGAATCCACCGCAATTTACTGCTTTGTGGTCAGCATGATTCTTATCTTTGCCAACCCCTTCTGGAATCACGGTATAGCCCAGGTACCGGGGCAGTAATCCATGTCCATCGACTGGTTTACCTTTGCCGCGCAACTGCTCAACTTTGTTCTGCTGCTATGGCTGTTAAAACGGTTTCTGTACCGACCGATAATGAGTGCAATTGCAGCACGCGAAAACAAGATCACGGACGAGTTGGCCCACGCCGCCGAGGTAGAGACCGAGGCACAGGAGGAGCGCAGCCGCTTTGAACAAAGCAACAGGGAACTTGAACAGCAACGTGCTGCACTCCTCGATCAGGCCACCGCAGAGGCTAAGACTGAATACGAGCGGCTCGTCGGTGAAGCTCGTACATTAACCGAGACGCAAACCCGCAAACGACTGCAAGCCCTTGAGTCCAGCATTGCAAACCTGAACGATGCGCTTCGTCATCGAATCCAGCAGGAGGTATTCGCCACCGCACGCAAGCTTCTCACGGAACTCGCTTCGCAAAGCCTGGAAGAACACATGGCTGACAAATTGCTGGCACGCCTGGGAGCGCTCGATACGGATGCAAAGCATGATCTGCACAACGCCATCGAGACCGACCGGCATGCGCTGTTGCTGCGCAGCGCTTTTGCCTTGCCGCAGTCGAAGCTTGATGCCATTAACAAACTACTAAGCGACATTGCCGACGGGGACATCGAACTCCGCTGCGAAATCGTACCCGACCTCATCAGCGGGATGGAGCTCAGCGTAAATGGTCATAAACTGGCCTGGAATACAGCCGATTACCTGGCCGCGCTGGAACAGAGCGTTGCGGCAATGACCGCGCTCGAAAATATACCCGGCCATGCAGCCAGAACAGGCAGCAGACTCAATCAATCGGCTTCATGAATAAAGACTCTGACGAATTCCTGGGAATTTTCGAACGCCCGCTGGATGAGATTGCCGCCGCTGTCGATGCATCGACTGGCGAGTTGCGTATGCATGAAGTGGGCATAATCAAATCGATTACCACGGGCATCGCCAGGGTATCGGGGCTGCCCTCGGCCGGGTTCGACGAACTGCTCGAATTCACAGGGGGCGTGTCCGGCATCGTCTTCAACCTGGATCGGGACGAAATCGGTGTGGTGCTGCTGGGTGACTTTACGCACCTGCAGGCGGGTGACGAGGTGCTGCGCAGCGGTCGCGTGATGGATGTCGGGGTCGGCGAACAACTCATCGGCAGAGTCGTCGATCCCCTGCTTCGTCCCCTGGATGGCAAGGGCCCCGTCTCCTTCTCCGCTCGCTGGCCGATAGAGCGCCGCGCCACCTCAATCATGAATCGCTCGCCGGTGACCGTGCCGCTGCAGACCGGCCTCAAGGTGGTCGATGCACTGATTCCCATCGGGCGCGGTCAGCGCGAGTTGATCCTGGGGGACCGTCAGACCGGAAAGACAACGATCGCGATCGATACCATTTTGAATCAGAAGGGTCAGGACGTAGTCTGTATTTACTGCGCGATTGGCCAGCGGGCATCGGCGGTTGCCAAAGTCGTCGCAACCTTGCGCGACAACGCCGCGCTCGACTACACCGCGGTCGTGGTTAGCGGGGGCAATGATCCACCCGGGCTCAGTTATATTGCAGCTTATGCTGCGACCAGTATGGCGGAGTTTTTCATGCAGGCAGGCCGTGACGTGCTGATTGTCTACGACGATCTAACCCAGCATGCACGCGCCTATCGCGAACTGTCGCTATTGCTGCGGCGTCCACCAGGACGCGAGGCCTTTCCCGGTGATATTTTCTACATTCATTCGCGCCTGCTGGAGCGCGCCACGCATCTGAACCAGAAGCACGGCGGTGGCTCGCTAACTGCATTACCCATTATCGAAACCGAGGCCGAAGACATATCGGCTTATATTCCAACCAACCTGATATCCATCACTGATGGACAGATCTATCTGTCGCCATCACTGTTCGAGCTGGGCCAGTTACCGGCGGTTGATGTCGGCCGCTCGGTTTCGCGCGTCGGTGGCAAAGCGCAACGCGCTGTCTATCGTGCTGTTGCCGGCGACCTCAAGCTCGCCTATGCCCAGTTTGAAGAGCTCGAAAACTTCGCCCGATTCGGCGCCAGGCTGGATGAAGACACGCGCCGCAATGTCGAGCACGGCAAACGTATCCGCGCCTGCCTTCAACAAGCCGAATCTGCACCGGTAACGGTAGCCGCACAGATTGCGGTTTTGCTGGCCCTGCAACAAAACCTTTTTGACACCGTACCCATCGAGCAGATGAAAACTGCCGGGCATAGGCTGCAGGAAGCGGCGAACAATATGCCAGCCGAAACGATCGAGCGACTGCTAACAGCTGACAGTCTCGCACCCGCAGATCGAGACAGCATGATTGAAATCGCGCGCCAGGCGCTCGAGGAATTCCAGCCTCGAGATGCGGCCCTCAGGCAGTCCGGGCCATGAGCAAGGTCTCCAGCAACTTTCGCCACAGGATCAGTAACGCGCAAGACCTTCAGTCAGTGGTGCGTACCATGAAGAGCATCGCTGCCTCGAGTATCGAGCAATACGAGAATTCTGTGCACTCGTTGAATGATTACTACCGTACCGTGGAACTGGGCCTGGGAGTCTGCCTGCGCGCTGCCGAATCGACCTCCCCGGCAAATGGTTTCGAAGATCCCCGGGAACTCGAGGTCAGCGCGGCTATTGTGTTTGGTTCCGACCAGGGTCTGGTCGGTCAGTTTAATGACCGGGTGGCAGAACACGCGATCGAGACGCTGTTAAAACTGCCGGGTAAACCGTCAATCTGGGTGGTTGGCGAACGTGTTCATGCCCGTCTCACCGAGTTCGGCTTGCCCATCGAAGGCTTTTTCCAGGTCCCTGACTCGGTGCTGGGAATCACCTCACTGATCGGCCAGATTCAACTCGCAACTGAATCAGCGTTCGGAGCTCCACAGGCGCGTATCCTGGTCTTCCATAACCGCCCCCTGGCCGGCGCGGCCTATGCCTCCAGCCATCGACAACTGCTGCCTCTCGACAATTCATGGCGTCGGGAATTATGCGCCTCAAACTGGCCTGGCATCGCCTTACCCGAGCTACTGGGTGACCTTGACGACAGCCTGCAGGCGCTGATACGTGAGTATCTTTTTATCTCACTTTACCAAGCCTGTGCCGAGTCTCTTGCGAGCGAGAACGCGAGCCGGCTTGCCGCCATGGAACGCGCCGATCGGAACATTGCCGAAATGCTGGAAACACTGCGCCTGACCTTCAACCGCGAGCGCCAACAGAGTATCGATGAAGAATTGTTCGACCTGGTCTCGGGTTTCGAAGCACTGTCACATAAGGAACACGGCGACGACGCGAGCGCTGAATAACGCCCGGGGACTGCATCGGTGGCAACAACAGACCACCATCTCGAACTGCAGGATTAGTATTCTCCGGCCCAACTGCCAGATCACTGTGCTATTCTTTTCTGACCTAAAAAGAACAAGATATCAATGGCAAACGTTTTCTGGTCGAACATATTTCGCAAGAGCGACAGCGAACTGCAGATAGTCACGCAGCTGTGGCAGGATACTCCTCTGTTCAAGGATATTCCCGAGCGCCACAGTGCGGCGCTGTGTGCCACCATGCACTTGCGCGATTTCACCGCGGGCGAAACTATCTTCCACCAGGGGGATCAGGGAGCAGGTGCCATTCTGGT
>JAIBDO010000256.1 GCA_024686195.1 Gammaproteobacteria bacterium
ACTGCCTTGTAGCGTCCGACCTGCTTGCCACGCAACCACGCGCGTTCGACCGTGGCCGGTGGCGGTGTCACCATAAACAGCAGGTAAACCCTGTGACCGAAACGGGTGAGCAGGTTACTGCCCTGTTCGCTATCGCGCCCCGGCGCAAAACTGTCAAAACGAAAGCGATCGATCAGCAGATGGGAGATTTCACCCGCTCGGGCTTTTTTACCGATGTAGCGATCGAGTTTCTTGTCGACGATCGGAATTTCGTCGCCGGCGAGCGTACCGGCGTAAATGGTCGCTTCGCCCAGGGCGTCGTAGTCGAGCAGGTATTTGCGCCATATATCGGGGCTGATCAAGGCGAAATCCTCCCAGTTCAGACCAAGCTTCTCAATGTGCTGTTTTTGCCGCGGACGCATCGTACTCTTGCCCGAAGCAGAGGCGCCCTTGACATTAATCACCACCGGCTCGACCTGCGCCGGTAACAACCGATAACCTTCCTCGAGGACCGCCTGCCGAATAGGCGCGTTGATCATTTCGCCGATGATTTCGCTGCCGTACTGATTGCACACCATTCCCGTTACCAGGGAGGCCAGCAGGTCTTTGTCGCCGAGGATGCGGCCGTGTTTGATGACCAGGGCATTGGCAATATGCGCGAGGGCCGAGAAAACCGCGCCGCGCAATTCATCGGTATCGTTCGTGGCACGTTGCTTCCAGTCCGTGAGGATGCGCTGGTGACGTTGCTCAAGGCTCTCGGTGGCTGGTTTGTTCTTGTTGACGGGTTTTTTGGCGAACAGGCGCGCCAGGCTGAAGCCGTTACTGCTGGGCCTGTTTTCGGTCACCGTAGCGAACAGCTCGGTCTCCAGTTGCTCCACTACCAGCGCACTGGCATCAATGCGTAACTGATCGAAACGCTCGACGATCTGCTCGATCCGGGGTTCGATGTAGTCGTGCAGAATCTTTGTGACAACCGCACGAAAGTTGACTCCCAGGTCTTCGTATTTGGAACCGTCGGAGACGAAGATATCGGCGGAGACACGAATGAGTAATTCGTGCACTACCAGGCGTTCGGGGCGAAAACAGATCAGTTGCTGAATCGGCAACCCGGTGAAACCACTCAGCTCGTTGGCGGTTTCAAGGGTGGTGAAGACGTTCTCGGACCGGAACAACGTCGACAACGGCAGGTACTTTGCCGGCAGAGTCGAGCGTATTTCAGGGTTCCAGGCGTCGACCCTGTTTGCGTCGATGGAATTTTCCGTCATGGAAGTAAGCCTTGTGTATTGCCGGGCTATTATACCCGTCGAACAGAATGCTGGCTGATCGAATTTAACACGATTGGCTGGAGTCGATATCCAGAATCTCCTGATGGTCAAATGAGTGTTTACTGCAACGGCGCTGCTCATAGACCAATGATCAATTGATCAGAAGGAGCTGCGTCCGTCGATCGTCAATGCCGATCTAAACCATGCGAATGACGACGATACCCAGGCGTTGCTCGGTTTCGACCCGGCGATGCGCTTCAACCGCCTGTTCGGGCGTGTAGACATTGTCGATCACCGGGGTGATTTCGCCTGCCTCTATCATGCGCTTCAACGCTAGCAATTCATCTTGCTGCTCACCGGCAAAGGCAAACAACGCGGTCTTGTCGGTAAATCTCGAGGTGACAACGGCTCTGAGCATGTCGGCGAGGCGCGGATTACCCATCAGGTAACGACCGCCGGGATTGAGTGCATTCACGCAGCCTGAATAAGAACGGTTGGCCACCATGTTGAAAATGACATCATAAGTTCGGCCGCTTCGAGTGAAGTCTTCGCGCCGATAGTCGATGAAATGATCCGCACCGATGCGCAGCAGCATATCCCGCTTGAGGCCACTGTCGACGGCAGTCACTTCGGCGCCCATGCTTTTTGCTATTTGCACCGCGAAGCTGCCGATACTGCCGCCTGCGCCGTTGATCAAAACGCTTTCTCCATGGCGGATGCCTGCCTTGCGCAGGAAGTGCAGTGCGTTCAGTCCGCCGAGCGGTACCGCGGCCGCCTCTTCGAAGCTTATGTTTTCAGGCTTCGGCACGATGGTGTAACTGGCGGGCAGGCAGAGGTATTCGCCATAGGCACCAAAGCGCAGCCCGGCGCTGCCGAACACTTCATCACCGGGCTTGAAGCTGGAAACGTCTTTGCCAACGCTATCCACCACGCCGGAGAAATACCCGCCCAGCACCGGCTTTTTAGGCCTGGTGATACCGACAGCAATGCGCAATGGAATCCAGAACCACTGCACTGCAAACTTAAAGCTGCGCATCTCGCAATCAGCTTTGGTTGCTTCCACCGCATGAACCCGGATGCATATTTCGTCATTCTCGGGAACTGGTTTCTCGATCTCCGTAACCCGCAGAACATCGGCCGCGCCATACTCGCTATACACAATCGCTTTCATGACATCAGTGTTGTTTACTCGGGCCGGGTTAATCGGGCAAGCCGGCCTTGCGCAGGCCGCTTTCCATGCGTTGTAGAACCGCGGGGTCACTGAATGACAGGCCAGCCATGTAGGTTCTGATCGAAAAATCCGGCGCCAGTCTTTTGATGTCACCAGCCGTTGCTGCGGCGGCCGCCACATCTTCGAGTTCGCCATAGATAGCCGCGAGGTTGGTATGCGCCGAGAGATATTCGGACTCACGGTCGATGGACTCCCTGAAAGCCCTGATGGCAGAATCGAACTGGCCCAGCAGGTAGTAGGAGAGGCCGAGACCGCGCAAAAAACCAGGCCGATACATCGGGCAAACCCGCATCGCTCTCTTCTTCAGTTCCAGTGCCCGGCGCGGATTGCCGGTCTTGTTCATCACCATACTTGCTTCACCGAGGTTGATCGCATTGTTCGGGGCGAGCGCAATCGATTTCTCGGCCATTTCCAGCGCCTCATCAAATTCTTTCACTTCCAGGTGGTACATCGCCAACAGGCTATAGGCATCGGCACAGCCAGGGTCTGCGGCAAGCGCCTTATGCGCACAATCAAGCATGGCTTCGAGTGAGGTTTCTTCGCTAGCGGCATCGCTGGCCAGTGATGCGACATCGACATATTGCTGATGTATCCAGCCGAGCATGACCCAGGCAATGGCATAAGACGGATCCAGCTGCAGCGCTTTCTCGATCAACTGTCGAGCCTGCAGCTTTATGTCAGGGTCGGAGCGATGCAGGGCATAGTAGGAACCCAGGCGCATGCATTCCCAGGCTTCCAGATTTGTCGTGCCACTGGACCAGGCGCGCGCCTGTTCACCCTCGATCAATTCGACTTCCAGCGCGACCACGACTTCACGCATGATCTCATCCTGCACCGCAAAGATGTCCGCCAGTTCGCGATCATAGCGCTCGCCCCATAGATGCTGAGCGGTCAATGTGTTTATCAGCTGCACAGTTACGCGTATGCGATTGCCGGCTTTGCGAACGCTGCCTTCCAGCACGTAGCGAACGCCCTGCTCGCGTCCTACCTGTTTTACATCGACCGATTTGTGTCGATATATCGAGGTCGAGCTATTGGCGATGACCAGCAGGTTCCTGATTTTTGAAAGCGCGGTAATGATCTCTTCGGTAATACCATCGCTGAAATATTCCTGCTGCGGATCATCGCTCAGGTTGGTGAACGGCAGCACGGCGATTGAGGGCTTTTCCGGCAGGGCAGGGAAGTCGGCCTGCGCAATGATCTCTTCGATAACTGGCGTTGGTGGACGATTCTCTGATTCGAAAAC
>JAIBDO010000176.1 GCA_024686195.1 Gammaproteobacteria bacterium
GCCTGCAGCTGACACGTATCAATCGGCAAGTAGCGGAAATGCAGCCGGTAGAGGTGACGCGCGGACGGGCGCAACCCGATCTGCTCGAGCAGATGATGCGCGAGCATGCCTTTGAGGCGCCGCGCCTGGAGCGTTGGCGGCTCTATCTCGCTGAATCCAGTGGTGATTCGTCTGGCGAATCACTGCAGTTGACGGAGGATTGATGCGATGAGTTGCAGCCTGTTGTTCAACAAACCTTTCCAGGTGATGAGCCAGTTTTCAGCGTCGGGTGACAAAAAGACGCTGGCCGATTTCATCGATGTTGCCGGCGTCTATCCCGCGGGCCGGCTCGACTACGATAGCGAGGGGTTGATGTTGTTGACCGATGACGGCGCGCTACAGGCGCGCATTGCCAATCCGCGCTATCGACGCGTCAAGACTTACCTGGCCCAGGTGGAGGGGATTCCCGATGATCAAGCCCTGCGCAGCCTGACTGCCGGAGTCGAGTTGAAGGATGGTCGAACCCGGCGAGCCAGTGTTGAAGCCGTGGAAGAACCCGCCTGGCTGTGGCCGCGTCATCCACCGATCCGTGAGCGCAGGGACATTCCGACACAATGGTTACGATTACAGATTTCAGAAGGGCGTAACCGTCAGGTGCGGCGTATGACCGCTTTAGTTGGTCATCCGACCCTGCGCCTGGTGCGCGTGGCGATCGATGGCTGGTCGATCGATGGGCTGGCACCGGGGAAGTATCGCCTGCTGTGATCGACTGGCGGCTCCTTCAGCGGAAACTGGGCGGACAGCTGCAACGGCCACTGACCGGTGCAAAGGCGACGCCGCTGGCCGGTGGTGATACCAATCGCGCCTTCAGACTGGACTGCGGTAGCTGCCGATTTTTTGTCAAGCTGGACCGGGTGGATCGTGAATCGATGTTTGTCTCCGAACGCGAAGGTCTCGAAGCCCTGCGCAGCAGTCAAACCATACGGATTCCTGACGTTCATCTGATTGGTAACGACGGCGAACATGCCTATATCGTCATGGAATACATTGAACTTGGCTGGGCCCCGGGTCATGACCGACTGGCGCAGTCGTTGGCTGCGATGCATGCTTGTGTGCAATCACGCTTTGGCTTTCATTGCGACAATGCCATCGGCAGCACGCCGCAGCTAAACCGGCCAACGACTGACTGGGTCGAATTCTGGCGTGAGCAGCGGCTGGAATTCCAACTGGAGTTGGCACGCCGCAATGGCATCTCGACGCAGCTGATTGATCGAGGATTACGGCTGGCCGGGAATCTGGCGCAATTCTTTACCACCTACCGGCCGCAGGCATCGCTGCTGCATGGTGATTTGTGGAGTGGTAACTGGGGCTTTGACCATGCCGGCAACCCGGTGGTTTACGATCCGGCCTGTTATTACGGTGATCATGAAGCTGATCTGGCGATGATGGAGTTATTCGGCAGCCCGGGCGCGCGATTTTTTGCCTGCTATCGTGAGTGCTTCCCGATTGACGCCGGATATGCCGAGCGACGTGATCTTTATAACCTCTATCATTTGCTGAATCACGCCAATCTGTTTGGTGGCAGCTATGCCAGCCAGGCGCGACAATCGATCGATCGTTTGTTGGCGCAACTATCCTGAAAACTTGCAGTCGTCACGGGTAGCCGCGATGGCCAGTGGTTGGCGATCGTCGGATCACGGTGATGCGTAGCGCGCTAAAATAGTGTTACCATGCCTCTCATAATTAGAAAGCATCGCGCAACGCGATACACTCGGAGAGGATTAAATGAGCGAATCTGGCAGCCAATCCGGCGGCGAACATGCCGCGCTGGAAGTCGTCGATCTGCATAAGAGTTTCGGTGACGTCGAAGTCATTCGTGGCGTCTCACTGTCTGCCCACAAGGGCGACGTGATTTCCATCCTCGGTGCCTCGGGTTCCGGCAAAAGCACCTTCTTGCGTTGTATCAATTTGCTCGAGATACCCACGGCGGGCGATGTTTACGTTGCCGGTGAGAAAATTCGCATGAAAAGCGGCAAATCCGGCGCTTACCTACCCGAGGACATCCACCAGGTCGAGCGCCTGCGTGCCCGTCTCGGCATGGTGTTTCAGGGGTTTAACCTGTGGTCGCATATGACCGTTATCGAAAATGTCATCGAGGCGCCGGTGCACGTGCTCAAGATTCCAAAAGCACAGGCTATCGAAGAGGCCGAGGCACTGCTGCACAAGGTTGGTATCTATGATCGCAAGGATTACTACCCGGCGCAGTTGTCCGGTGGCCAACAGCAGCGTGTGGCCATTGCCCGGGGCCTGGCGATGAACCCGGCGGTCATGCTGTTCGATGAGCCGACCTCGGCGCTCGATCCCGAACTGGTCGGCGAAGTGCTCAAGGTCATGCGTGATCTGGCAGAGGAAGGACGCACCATGTTGGTGGTAACCCATGAAATGAGTTTCGCGCGCGATGTATCTTCCAGTGTTGTATTTCTGCACGAGGGTATGATCGAAGAGCAGGGCGAACCACAACAAATGTTCAACAACCCGAATTCAGATCGTTTCCGACAATTCCTGTCGAGGACGATGCAGTAGGCATTCCCGGGCATAACGGGAAGCAATAATCAGGAGTTTCAACCGAAAACAACCAATGAAGAGGACACAAAAAATGAAGTTCAAAAAACTAGCAACAACCCTGGGTGCATTTGCACTGATGCTCGGTCTGGCCGGCAATAGCCTGGCAGCGGATCTGCGAGTCGGCGTCGAGGGTGCCTATCCTCCGTTTTCATGGAAAGAGTCTGATGGCACCCTGAAAGGTTTCGATATCGAGATTGCCGAAGCGATCTGTACCGAGCTGAAGCGCAAATGCGTACTCATTGAGCAGGATTGGGATGGCATGATTCCAGCCCTGCTGGCGAGGAAATTCGATGTCATTATCGCCTCCATGTCGATCACCGAAGAGCGCAAGAAGCGCGTCGATTTCAGCGACAAGTATTACAATACACCGGCGAAGTTTGTTGCCAAGAAAGGTTCCGGTTTGGTCATCAGCAAGGCTGGTTTGAAGGGCAAGCGTGTCGGCCTGCAACGTGGCACCACGCACCAGTGTTTCATGGAAAAGATGTATCCCGATGTCGAGCTGGTGCTGTATGGCGGACAGGATGAAGTCTTTCAGGATCTTGCCATCGGTCGTATCGACGCCCAGTTCTCCGACTCGATTGCCGCAGATGAAGGCTTTCTCAAGACCGATGCTGGCAAGGACTTCGAATTCACCGGCGGTGACCAGCACGACGAAGCCTGCCATGGACCGGGTGCCGGCATCACAGTGCGCAAAGGCGACAGCGCTCTGCGTGATCAGGTGAATGCAGCGATCAAGACGATTCGGGACAATGGTGTTTACCAGAAGATCAACGCGAAATACTTCGAGTTCGATATCTTTGGTGGCTGATAGAACTCCTTTAATATCCCGACCCGTGTTGCCCACGGGTCGGGCTTTTGATTGCAACGACGGGCGTTAATGTGGATCTGATCTTCGAATACAGAGGACAGTTATTGTCGGGCACCTGGGTGACGATTCAGCTTGCCCTGATTTCGTTGGCCATCTCGCTAATGTTCGGCCTGCTCGGCGCCTGGGCCAAGTTGTCGAAAAATTATCTGGCGCAGAAAACGGCTGCCGGATACACCACCATCGTGCGGGGCGTACCCGACCTGGTGTTGATATTGCTCGTTTTTTATGGCGGTCAGGAGCTGTTTAATTCACTCGGTACTGCCACCGGTCTTTGGGACTATGTCGAAATCAGTCAGTTTGCCGCGGGTGCAGGCACGATCGGCATCGTTTTCGGCGGCTACATGACGGAAACTTTTCGCGGCGCCATTATCGCGATTCCCAGGGGGCAGATTGAAGCCGGTGTGGCCTGCGGCATGGATCGACTGACCATTTTCCGTCGCGTCATCTGGCCCCAGATGGTGCGCTATGCGTTACCCGGCTTTTCCAATAACTGGCTGGTGCAAATCAAGTCGACCGCGTTGGTCTCGGTGATCGGTTTACAGGACGTCGTTTACAATGGATTTGTCGCCGGAAAATCCACGCGCCAGCTGTTCACTTTCATGTTCGCGGTATTGATAATATACCTGCTGCTGACAGCGGTCTCGGATCTGGTTCTACGTTGGCTCGATCGTAAATACAGCAAGGGCATTGTGAGGTCTGACAATGGGTGAGTCGATCATTGCTTTTCTGGAAACCTGGTCGCCCATCGATATCGTTCTTATTGCGCAGAATTTCGATCGCTTCCTTTGGGGTGCACTGGTCACGCTGCAGCTGACGGTGATATCCCTGGTAGTCGGCGGTTTATTGTCGATACCGCTGGCCATTATTCGTTCTGGTAATAATCCCTTTTTGAATGCCCCGGTGTGGGCGTTTACCTATTTGTTCCGCGGCACACCGCTGCTGGTGCAGACTTACCTGATTTACTATGGTCTTGGCCAGTTTGAATGGGTTCGACAAACCGCGCTTTGGGAGCCGATCCTGTCGCAGGCCTGGTGGTGCGCGTTGATCGCCTTTTCACTGAACACCGCGGCCTATACCACCGAGTTGCTGCGCGGTTCCATCATCACTACCAGCAAAGGTGAGGTCGAGGCGGCCAAGGCCTGTGGTCTGGGCAAATGGATGCGCTTTCGGCGCATCGTCCTGCCGAGTGCTTTCCGTCGGGCCTTGCCGGCCTATTCCAACGAAGTCATCTTCATGTTGCACGGCTCGGTGGTTGCCAGCACCATTACCATTCAGGATTTACTCGGCGTCGGTCGCTGGCTGAACGGTCGCTATTATCTCGCCTACGAAGGTTTTATTACCGCCGCGGTGATGTACCTGATTATCGTATTGCTGGTTTCACGCGGTTTTCGGTTGTGGGAGAAACACTGGCTGAAACACCTGTATCCACTCGATGCCGTCGAGGCCAGGCCCAAGAAAGGTCTCGCTTCCTTTCGCGTCTAGGGAGCCTCTGATTAATTCTGAGTCATTCAGCTGCGTAGAGAAAATGCCGGAACGCCGGACCGTCCAAATCAAGGCGCCAATCGCAGGTAATAGCCAGTCTATTGCCAAGATTGGCAACGCTGCGATGCGGCGTTCCGCGTTGGCGCATTTTACCAAGCAGATGTTGATTCATGAATTGATCAGGGCTCCCTAGTACTCCAGCACAGGAGTATCGATGAAATCCAATCACTCTTTCGACACTCTCATTGTGGGGGGCGGACTGGTCGGTGCTGCTATTGCCTGCGGTATTGCGGCAACCGGTTCCAAAGTTGCGGTCCTTGATGGTGGAGATCGAGATTTTCGCGCCTCACGCGGTAATTTCGGGCTGATATGGGTGCAGGGTAAGGGCGCCGACTTTCCCGCTTATGCGCGCCTCAGTGGTATCTCGGCACGCCAATGGGCTGATTTTTCCGATGAGTTGCGCGATGCCACCGGAATCGATGTCGGTCTGCAGCAAACCGGGGGATATGATTTTTGCCTGACGCCCGAGGAATGGGAGGCGCGCGAATGGGAGATGCGCCAGGTCGCCGCGCATACCGAGGGTGAATTCGAGTATCAAATGCTCGACCAGGCGGAACTGCGCAAACGCATTCCCGAGGTTTCCAACGATCTCTTGGGTGCCAGCTTTTCATCGCAGGATGGCCATGTTAATCCGCTTTACCTGCTGCGCGCGCTGCATCAGCGCATGCATCATCTGGGCGTGGACTATCATGCTGCCCAGGCAGTTCAGTCGAGTCGTCGGCAGGATGGTGAGTTTATTGTCACCACACAGGACGCGGATTTTCATGCGCAGCGGGTTGTGTTTTGCGCCGGTCTCTCCAACCAACGCTTGTGTCGCGATCTCGATATGCACATACCGGTGCAACCATTACGAGGCCAGTTGCTGATTACCGATCGCGTACCCCGGTTTCTGCCCGCGGCAACTCTGCAGGTACGACAGACGGCTGAAGGGACCCTGCAGATCGGAGATTCGCATGAAGATGTCGGCCTTGATGAGTCGGCCACGCTGGAGGTTATTACGCGACTGGCCCGACGCGCGGTACGTATCTTCCCCCACCTCGCGCAGGTTCGCCTCAACCGGGCCTGGGGCGCGCTGCGCGTGATGACGCCGGATGGCGTGCCGATATATCACCGCTCGGCAGAGCATCCCGGCGCCTTTGCGGTTTCCTGCCATAGTGGGGTGACCCTGGCGGCATTCCACGCGCGACAACTTGCCAGCTGGATTTGTAGCGATGTGGAGGATCCGCTGATGACTCAATTCTCGGCCGATCGTTTCGATGTTTAGATTGCTGGAAACAACGGGGGGCGCAGCAAGCGCCCAGCTAGTCATCGAACTCGATGGTGTGCAGGAAAGCGTTCCGGCAGGTGTTTCGGTGGCGGCGGCATTGCTCTACCTCGATAAAATACCGCTGCGCCACAGCGCGGTGAATGCAGCTCCGCGCGCGCCATTTTGCATGATGGGGATTTGTTTCGAATGCCTGATCGAAGTGGATGGTGTTGTCAATCAACGCGCCTGCCAATTGCAGGTTCAGGCTGGAATGCGTCTGCGCCGTCAGCTTGCGCCCGAAAAGGAAGGCAGCAACGGATGAAGGATACATACCAACTACTGGTCATCGGCGCC
>JAIBDO010000137.1 GCA_024686195.1 Gammaproteobacteria bacterium
AAGGTGAGGCTACTGACGACCTGCCCCGCAAACTCGATGCGTCTGTCGATACAACCTTCGGGAGAAACTCGAATGATGCAGGCATCATCCCACTGCGCGCTCCACAGATAGCCCTCGGCATCTACCGTGGCACCATCAGGGTTACAGCCGCCAAGCAACACTCGTCCATTATGCGGTAACTCGTTGCGACCATAATCAAACACCTCGATCGCAGACTCATCACGGCCGGTGACGTAAAGCCGATCGCCATCAGCGCTGAAACAGGGCCCGTTAAAACAACTGAATCCCTGCAGGATCTCGCTGAGTTCGAAGTCAGGCGACAGCCGATACATGGCGCAGTCGACGTTTTGCCGGAAATCGATATTCATCGCTCCGGTGACGAAATAACCGAAAGGATCTACCTTGCCGTCGTTAAGACGCAAACCGTCCTTTCCTGCCAGCGGCTCGGCAACTGATTCCAGCTGACCATTATCGGGATCGAACAGATATAGCCCCTGGTCCATTGCCAGCAGTAACCCTCCCGTCGCGCGCACCGCAAGACTGCCGATAGTGTCGCCCGCTAAGGTCCACGAACGGGTATGGGAGCTCTCATAATCGTGGCGATACAGCGTCGGACCAAAGCTATCCACCCAGTAAAGCGCTGCGTCGAGCGGATCCCATAATGGACCTTCGCCGAGGTGGCAACAATGCTCGCTGAGCGCCGTAATCTCCACAACAGCAGCCTCAGTTATCGCCTAGCAGACGGGCAAACGCCTGCACTTCTTCGAGGTCAGTGCTACGGCGCATCGGCGGCAGGCTGTCGAGCATGCCACGACCATAACCCTTGGTATTCAGCCTATGATCGCAAAGCGCAACAATGCCACGATCAGCGGCATCGCGAATCAGGCGCCCGACGCCCTGGCGCAGACTGATCGTCGCCTCCGGTATCTGCACTTCGAAGAAAGCATTACCGCCGGCCTTGTTGACCCGTTGTATACGCTTGCGATAAACCGGATCCTGCGGTGACTTGAAGGGTAATTTATCAATGATCACACAGCGCAGTTGATCACCCTTGACGTCAACGCCCTCCCAGAAACTGCTGGTGCCCAGTAATACCGGGTTTTCTATCCGCACGAACTGCTGCAACAACTCATTGCGTTGCAGCTCACCTTGAACCAGCAACGGATATTTACACTGGGCACGCAGGTATTCGGCAGTCCAGCTCAACATGCGGTAACTGGTGAACAGTATGAAGCAGTGCCCCTCACAGGCTTCGACCAGTTGACGGCACAATTCGCCAAAGATCATCGGGTAGCGTTCATCCGAAGGTTCCGGCAGGTTTTGCGGCAAATACAGCAGCGCCTGTTGCGAGTAATCGAAGGGGCTCTCGAAATTGGCACATTCGATATCGCCCAGCCCCAGTCGCTCGGTGTAGTAACGGAAAGACTTCTGTGAACTCAGGGTTGCCGAGGTGAAAATCACTGACTTGAAATCAGCCAGCTTTAGCTGCTCCCGGAACGGTTGCGCCACCTCGAGCGGCGAATGCACCAGGCGGAAACTGCGCTCATTCAGTTCGTACCAGCTAACCTGGTTGTCGTTCACGTCGAGAAAGTTTTCCAGCGCCACAATCAGGCCCTGCAAGCGACGAAAACACACGGCAAGCTCCTTGCCGCGACCGGTCATGGTTTCGAGCTGCTGTACCAATTCCTCCATAGCCTGGCGCAATACTGTCACCGCCTGCTGCACCGCAGGGGCATTTTGGATGCGCTCCCATTCGCCTTTTTGGGCAAAGCTGCGCAACGCCAGACGAAAATCAGCGGCGCTCTTGCCAAGCTGGTCGCTCAGGCTTCGCAGCACCTTCGATTCGGCTGCTTCGCTGAGTTCGGCATCGACAATTTCCCGGCATAACATGTCGATCTGACGCAGGGTAATTTGATCACCGTAAAAGTTTCCCGCGATATCCGGGAGTTGATGCGCCTCGTCAAATATCAACACATCGGCATCCGGCAGCAATTCGCCGAAGCCATCCTGCTTGAGGGCGAGATCAGAGAAGTAAAGATGATGATTGATCACCACGATATCGGCATCCATCGCCTTTTTGCGCGCTTTGAGGACAAAGCAACGATCGATTTCCGGACACTCACTACCGAGGCAGTTATCCGCATTCGAGGTCGCGTAATACCACAGGCTGTCATTTTCCGGAATGTCAGCGAATTCACCAATATCGCCACTCTCGCTGTGTGCTGCCCAGGCCGAAATGGCGCTGAAAATGGCGGCCATGTCGCGACTCTTGAAACGATCCTGAAGGCGATGCTGGTTGAGTCGATGCGGGCAGCAATAATTGCTGCGTCCCTTCAACAGGGCAACCTTCCTGGCGCTGATGATTGCCTTGCGGATCAGGGGTATATCTTTCTGGAACAATTGATCCTGCAGGTTACGCGTCCCGGTTGAGATGACCACCCGGTCGTTGCTGAGGAACGCCGGTACCAGGTAAGCGAATGATTTGCCGATACCCGTGCTCGCTTCGATGACCCTGGACTCACCCAGGGCAATGGCCTCGGCGATCAGCTCAGCCATCGCTAACTGACTGGCCCGCGATTCGAAATCACTGATGTATTCGCCAATGACGCCGTCGGTACCGAGCACCGCCGCTACATCGAGTTCGTTCGCCAGCTTCGCCATCGGTTACTGACACTGCCCCAGCAGTTCGGCATTGGCCCTGGCAAGCTGATCATCGTCGCCGGCGGCATAGTCCGTCGAGCGTTCGATCATCGCCAGGCACCGCGGGTACTGCCCGGTGCGCCAGTAGATATCGGCGAGGTAATACCAGCTCCAGGCATTGCGCGGCTCTATCTTGATGGCACGTTGCAGGTAGTCGATAGCCAACTGGTACTGATCCTCGTTGATGGCTGCCAGCGCCTGGTTTTGCAACTGAATCACCACTTGCGATGTCGCTGCTACCTGGCTAGCGGACGACGTGTTTTCGATCGTCCGCTGGTAACGGTTATCGGGTACCGACTCGGGTGCCTGACAGGCTGAAAAAAGCACCATCAGCACGAGAATGGCGAGGGAACGGAAGCTGACTGCAGGGTTGATTACTGACATGACGCGCGGTGTTTGGGGATTCGGTCTTTGGGAATCGGTAACAATACACTATTTGCACAACCCTGTTGGCTGATTCCACCATTGTGGGTGTCAATATAATGCCAGGCGAGACTATCATCCGGCGTCAGTTTGAAGGCCGAGAAGCCCTGCAGCTCCATGATGTCGGCCCACACCCGCAGCGCACCGCTGGAACCCGTCAGGCGGATCGGCGCGTTATCATCGCGTCCAAGCCAGACAACGCCCAGCAGACGATCCGAAAATCCGGCGAACCAGGAGTCACGGGCTTCGTTAGTGGTACCCGTTTTACCGGCGATGGTGCGTTCGCCAAAGCGATCTGCCAGATAGCGCGCGGTGCCCTGTTCGCTGACACCCACCATGGCGCGCTGCACCTGAATCATACGCGCCCGATCAAACAACTTATGCGACTCCAGCGGAATCCGCGACAGGATCTTGTTATGTTGGTCGGTAACGCTGCGGATCGTGGTCAGAGGCGTAAAATAACCGTCGTTGGCAATTACCTGGAACATTTGTGCTACTTCATAGGCTGACATTTCGGTGGTGCCAAGCAACATCGACGGAAACACAACGTCGTGTTTCAACAGGTGTATTTTTGACAGGCTATCGACCAGCGCCTCGAGACCACCAGCCTTCACTCCGAGCGATATAAACGGCAAATTGTAGGAGCGTATGAAGGCCTCGTAGAGGCTCATGTTACCGTGCAGCTTACGGTCAAAATTTCTTGGCTCCCAGACAATACTATTCGACTGCTTTATGCGCACCGGTTCATCGCTGACTTCACTGGCCAGGGTTAAATCACCCTGCAACAAGCTATACAGCAACAGCGGCTTGATGAGCGAACCAATCGGGCGTTGCGCCATCAGCGCACGATTGAAACCGGGGTAATCTGTCACACGGTCACCGATCAACGCCTGGATGTCGCCATTCAGATAATCAGCAATGACCACGGCAGCCTGCAACTCCGGTTGCTTGAAACGCTCGAGTCCACGCGCCAGCCCACGCTCCAGATTCTGCTGCAACAGGGGATCAAATGCGGTAAATACGCGCAATCCACGATGCTCAAGTTCGTCTCTGGTGTAGCTGATCTGTAACTGATGCTTTACCAGGTCGAGGTAAGCCGGAAACGGATTGATACCGGGCAATTGACTGGAAACACCCAGCGCTGCAGCACTCGCCGTGGCAAAGGCCGGCTGATCGAGCAGTCCTTGCTCCAGCATGATTTTTAAAACCAGATTACGACGCTCGAGCGCGAGCTTGGGCGCGGTCAGAGGATTGTAGCGCGAGGGCCCCTTGACCATGCCGACCAGTAACGCCAGGTGTTCATCTTCGAGCCGATCGACACCGCGCCCGAACAGCATGCGACTGGCGCGCGCAAAACCATGTATCGCAATTTTATTCTGCTGCAGCAAAAACACTTCATTGATATAGGCAGTGATGATTGCCTGCTTGCTGAAGCGCAGTTCCAGCAACAACGCCATAAAGGCTTCATTCATCTTGCGCAATAACGATTTCTGCGGCGTCAGAAAAAGGTTCTTTGCCAATTGCTGCGTCAGGGTGCTACCACCCTGCACTGTCCGGCCAGCCTGTAAATTCGCCCACAGGGCGCGCAGAATGGCGAATGGACTTACCCCGCTGTGTTCAAAGAAAGCCCGATCCTCGACGGCAATCAGCGTGGCAATCAGGCGCTCCGGCACCTCGCCCTCGGACAGCAGTAAACGATCTTCGCCGCTTTGCGGATAGTAACTGCCGAGGATCAACGGTGGCAGCCGGAATACAGATAGATCAATCCCGGCCTGCAAATCGACCAACGCGATCACCTTACCGGCATTAAAGAAAACCTGGACCAGGCCAGAGGATTGATTCTGATCGCTGAACTGGAAGGGTCGACTGTGTAATTCCAGCGATGCGCCGAGCTGCCGATACTCGCCGGCCTGGGGCTGACTTAGCGCACGCGAATAGTTGGCCAGCTTCAGTTCATGAACCAGTTGCTCACGGGTGAGCGCAAGGCCCGGATAGATTTCCAGCGAACGCGCATACACGCGTGAAGGCAACGCCCAGGCACCACCGTCGAAGCGCGAATCGATGATCTGGTTCAGATAAGTGAGGTAGCCCGCCAGGAATGACACTAGCAGCGTGGCAATGACGACAAGATAGCGCCATCTTTTTTGAGCAGTTTTTTGTGGTGCCGATTTTCTTGCCGTCTTGCGGGGGCGCTTAGCCGCGGCTTTCTTTGCTCCCGACCTGCCCGCCGACTTGCGCTTCGGCTTAGCGGCAGCCTTGCCGGCTGCCTGTCGTTTTGATTTGCTGGCGGGTGTACGTGGCATCTTGCTGCCGCGGGTTGACCGCACTAAGCGTTGTTGCGCTTTGCCTTAACCGCTTCGGCCAGTTCGCGCAACAGGGTCTCGGAATCATCCCAACCGATACAGGCATCGGTAATACTCTGCCCGTAAGTCGCCGCTTCACCGTGCTGGTAGTCCTGGCGTCCCTCAACCAGGTGAGATTCGATCATCAGGCCGAAAATATTTTCCTGTCCCGTTTTGATCTGGTGAATGATATCGCGACACACTTCAATCTGTTTGTGGAACTTTTTCTGGCTGTTGGCATGACTGGTATCGATCATCAAACGCGGGTTGAGACCAACCGTTTCGAGCTTGTCGGTAACCGCAGCAACGCTGACGCGATCATAATTGGGGCGATCGCTACCGCCGCGCAAAATGACGTGCGTGTAGTCATTACCCGAGGTGGTAAAAATAGCCGAATGACCCTGTAACGTTATCGAAATGAAGTGGTGCGAACCTTGCGCCGCGCGCATGGCGTCAAGCGCGACCTGCACACCACCATTGGTGCCATTTTTAAATCCAACCGGACAGGAAAGCCCGGAAGCCAGCTCGCGATGCCCCTGACTTTCAGTGGTGCGCGCTCCGATCGCGCCCCAGCAAACCAGGTCGGAAATGTATTGCGGGCTGATCAGGTCGAGATATTCATGCCCCGCAGGGATACCCATCTCGGCAAGACTCAATAATAACTCTCGAGCTTTGCGCACACCTTTATTGATGTGGAAGCTGCCATCGAGGTCGGGGTCGTTGATCAATCCTTTCCAGCCTACAGTAGTGCGCGGCTTTTCAAAATAAACACGCATGACGATCACCAGCTCACCGGCGAGCTCATCCTTCATCTTTTTCAGTCGACCAGCGTATTCCAGTGCCGCTTCGGTATCGTGTATCGAACAGGGTCCGATGATGACGACCAGGCGATCATCCTTGCCTTCCAGCACATCGTAAATTTGCTGGCGGGTATCGGTCACCGTACTTGCGGCTTGCTCGGATAACGGCAGTTCCTGCATCAGCGCCTCGGGCGTCTGAATTTCCTTGGTGCCCGTAATGCGCAGGTCTTTTGTTTGATGCATAGTCATGTCGAAGTCTTTCCAGCCCGGAGTTGCCGCCGGGGTTTCCATGGTAAAAAGCCGAGTATTCTTAACTATCAGGCGTTTAATTGCCAGAGCTAAATGTGGCCAGTAATTCCCGGGTCTGCTCACTGCGCAGGCGCGGGCCGAACTGGGTAACAATTTTCCCCGATGCCAGGGATGCGAGGTCGCCTGCCTTATGAAAACTCATACCTTGCGATAATCCATACAGCATGGCGCCAGCAAACATGTCGCCTGCGCCAAGGGTGTCGATCGCCTTTACCGATTGCGGCTTGATATTGATCTCCATGATGCCGTCAAACAACAGCGCGCCCTCATTGCCACGCGTGATCGCGAACTTACGCGCAATCTTCTTGAACATCTGCACGGCATCTGCCAGATTATCGCTGCCGGCGAGTTCCATGGCTTCATCCTCGTTGGCAAACAACAGGTCGACCCCATCGCCAATCATGGCCTCCATCGAGTCACGGAAAAACTTGACCATATTCGGATCGGATAAGGTCAGCGATGTCATGATTTTGCGCCCCTCCGCTATGCGTCGCGCTTCAATGGCTGCATCACGGGCATTGTCCGAGCTCGCCAGGTAACCTTCGATGTAAATTGCATGCGATTGCTTTATTGCCTCGATATCTATGTCGGTGCTATCGAGTTCGGCACTGACCCCGAGAAAGGTATTCATGGTGCGATCGGCGTCGGGTGTCACGAAAACAAGGCATTTACCGGTCACGCCGTTCGGCAGGGGTTTACCGCTCAGACTTGAGTGAACGCCTGAATCATGCAGGTCACGGCCAAATATCTGCCCGGTCATGTCGTTGGAAACCCGGCAATCAAAATGCGTTCTGGCACCCATCTGCGCCAGCGCAATAATACTATTGGCGGCCGAGCCTCCACAGGTCATACTCTCGTGCGATTCGCCCAACTGAGCGACCAGGCTGTTCTGGCGTTGCTCATCGATTAGCGTCATCACGCCTTTTTCGATATTCAATTCGGCAAGGCGTCCCGGCTCTGCATGATATTCGATATCGACCAGTGCATTACCAATCGCATAGACGTCGTACTTGTTCATAATGGTCCTTGTTTGAGTCGTTTAATGCGCGCATTTTAACCGCATTCTCAGCAACATAGGGCAATCTTTTGACCCTGTTGACCGAAAAATTCCCAGATCATCAAATTCCGCGTATTTTGCTTCAAAAACCACAGTTGATTGTATGTGACCTTTGCTTGAGAGCATTCAAAACGGGGGGCATTGAAGATGTATCGCATTGAAACTACTGACTCGATTACCGGCAATACGCTGACGCAATTGATGGATATGCCGTTCATCATCAAGGACGTCAAAATCGAGGGTGACAAAGACGACACCCTCATCATCTATTTCGAGTCTAGACTTAACCGTTATCTGTACCCAATGGCACTTACTTAAGCACAGCCCCATGACATTCGTTCTGATCTGGAGAAGGCGGATGATTGGGAGTTGTTTTGCGAAGTAAACCGCAGGCGGCGAAGCCGCCGAGGCATTCGCGAAACAACTCCCAATCGTCCGGTCGTAGTCGGACACTCGATGCGTCAGTATTTTGGCTTAAGTAAGCGAC
>JAIBDO010000200.1 GCA_024686195.1 Gammaproteobacteria bacterium
AAAAAATAGCGCTTGCCTGTTCCGTTTCTTTTCGGCAAATTGAAGCCAAAGCGTGAGGAAAGCACTATGAGGATTAGCCGCTATGGGATGGTATCCCTGTCAATACTGGGGAGCTCCATATGCTCAACTGCCTTTGCGGCCGGTTTCTATATCTCCGAAGTCGGTACACCGGGCAGCCTCGGTTCCGGGGGCGTCATCAACCCGACCAATACCTACACAGCCGATGCGGCCTGGACCAATCCGGCGGGTATGACCGGGCTGGATGACGACGCTATCCTGGCGGGTGTCACGATTGCGACCGGTGAAATCAAATTCGATTCCGACATCGGACCCGCTGGCGACGATGGTGGTAATGGCCTCGATCCTGCTTTGATCCCAAGCTTTTTCTACGTGCGCAAGCTCTCCGAGGATACGCGTTTCGGTTTTTCGGTGGTCGCGCCCCTGGGTGGCGGGTTCGACTTTGGTGATGATTTCGTGGGTCGCTATGTCGTCACCAAAACATCGCTGGAGGGCGTTGGCTTAACACCAAGTTTTGCCTATCGAGTGAACGAGCGTCTCTCCGTTGGCGCAGGCCTGTCTGTGGTTTACACCCGGTTTGAACAGGATATCGCCTTGAACCAGCCAGGCTTTGAGGATGGCAAGATCAAAATGGAAGATCTTGAAGACTGGGGTACGCAGGGTATTTTAAGTCTGACTTATGAACTCAGCAGCCGCAGCTTGCTCGGCCTGGTTTACCGTTCCGAGGCCGACACCGAGCTCAGCGGTGATATCAAGGTCGAAAATGTACAGGGCGAGTTCTCAGCCAGAAGAGATCTGGACGTCGACTGGAAAAACCCGCAGTGGCTCGAACTGGGGCTGCGCCACCAGTTAACCGATGATACAACCTTGTTTTTCAATCTCGGCTGGCAGGAATGGTCCGCCTTCAGCGATAACCGGCTGGAAATAGACACGACAGACAATACCGTCGTAAATCTCGATCGTAAGTTTAATAATACCTGGCATGCCGGCGTTGCCGTCTGGCAAGCGCTGGAAAATGACGCTCATATGACCCTGGGTCTGGCCTACGAAAGTTCGCCGGTGGATGACGATGACCGCACGTTCGATCTCCCTTTCGATGAGGTCTACAAGCTGGCCGCTTCCTATTTCTGGAGAGGTGACGAACAATTCGATTACTCGATCGCCAGCACCGTGTATTTTTATGGTGACGCTGCGATTGACCAGACCCAACAGGGCGTGCGAACCAGGGGCGAGTTCGATACCAATATCGTCGTATTTATGGGCGCCACGATGAATTACAGATTCTGAGCAATGCCCCAACCAGACCAGCAAACTATTTTAGCGATCAATTTTATCAACCCGTAAGAGGAGTGTCACCATGAGTAGCTTTATGAAAAAACCAAACGCATTGACAGTACTGGCAACATCCGCGGTAATTATGCTACCCGCAAGTGCCAACGCATTCGAATTCACACTTTCGGGACAGGTAAACCGCCTGATTATGAATGTCGATAATGGTGAAAAAAGTGGCGTGGTCAATGCCGATAACTCGGTCAGTGGTACCCGCATTCGCGTCAAGGGTAACGGCGATATCGGCAATGATTTAACCGCCGGCCTTTATTATGAATATCAACTGCAAAGTAACCCCTCTGATAAAGTAGACGCGGACAATCTCAATTCGGATGGTGACGACCGTTTTTCAAACCGGAACGCCAATGTCTGGGTCAAAGGTGCCTTTGGAAAAGTAACGCTCGGCCAGGGCAGCGGCGCAGCCGATGGCTCGACCGAGGTGGATAAATCGGGTACTACTGTTATTCAATACACGAGTGCAAACGGCGATATTCTGGATAGCATGGAGTATGGCGATTCCGGGGTAGCCGTTAAGAATGTCAAATCGTCATTTGATGGCCTGGGTCGAAATGACAATATTCGTTACGATGCGGCCGTGGGTGATTTTTCAATTGCCACCAGTTACGGCAATGGAGATAAAAAGGAGCTGGCCGCCGGGTACAAGATGGACAACCTCGAGGTCAGGGTCGCGTGGTGGGATGAAACTTCAAGCGGCGATGGCGACAGCGGCGCGGCTATTTCGGCAAGCTGGGAAGCAGATAACGGCATTAATCTTACCGGAGCCTATAGTGGCACCGATGCGAGTGACAATGGGGCTGACGATCCGACCAATATATACATGAAACTGGGCTACAAGACGGGCAAATCCGCCTACGGTATCGACTGGTCTGAAACCCAGGACCTGGGCGCGGGTGACGCCAGTTCGGTCAGCGTGGCCTGGGTTTACCAGGCGATGGCAGGCATTGAAGTCTACGCGTCCTACCGGGTCGAAATGCTTGATGATGTGGACGACGAAGACGATATCGATGCCGTTGTTGCTGGGGCCAGAGTTAAATTCTAATGATGAAGTATATAATTGAAACCGGGCAGCTGAGACGGGTCGTTTTGACCGCGGTTTTACTGCTAACTACTGCTGGCTGCAGTGGCACTAACCTGGGAAACATAGATGAAACGGACGACCCTCGAGAGACTATGCCGGGCCCCGGCATACTTGCCGACGAACAGGGTGAGACTCCACTGAAACTGAAAACGGGTGCCGACAAAGAAGCAACTAAACCGGTCCCGGTCGCTGCACCGGTAACGGATGAAAAGACCGAGTTTGAACAATTCAAGAAATGGGACGACCTGCGTACGAATGCCACGGATTCGGCTGAGTACCAGGAATTTCTGGAGTGGATAAAGTACCAGAAATTTAAGGCCGGGCAGTAACGCCGGCCTCGGGGGATGGTGCACCCGGTAAGACTGGCGTCTTACCGGGTGAATTCTGCCGCCTATCTACTCGGCGCCGAGCTTCCACCGGCCAGTCTCTTTCAATAAGGTGACCCAGTGGACACACACGCTTCGAGTGTGACAAGCGGGGATACATCTTATCTGAACTGTGGATCAGTTTCTCCTGGAGGGTGTGTGTCCTCTATATGCCCCTATAAGCTCCAGCGGTTGAGCTGCGTCAATATGCCAGATCAATATCCAGATATGGTGAAATTTCATGGGTTAACAACAACTATGGAGGTCCTCCATGTTCAAAAAGATACTATGTCCCACCGACGGTTCAGATCATGCCTACAAGGCGCTCGATCTCGCAATTGATATGGCAAAAAAATATGAGGCCAAGCTTGTCTTATTGCACGTACCCCATCGTTCTGAAAATATCGAGGCTCTGCGGCGATTTGCCGAAATTGAGGGACTGGCACCGCTTGTCAACAGTGAAATAGATCGCTTCAGAACCATGGACTACAGGATCTCGGTGGCTACCGACTCCGCTTTCCAGGATTCAGCAGTATCACCACGGTTACTAATCGACATAGGCCACCATATTGTTGGCAGAGCAAAGGCTCGTGCAGAGCGAAGTGGCCTGGAAAACGTCGACGCCCTTCTTGAGGTAGGTGATCCGGCGGATAGAATTTTGAAATGTATCGACAGGGAAAACATTGACTGCGTGATTATGGGTTCGCGTGGGTTGAACGATTTCAAAGGCCTGTTTCTTGGCAGCGTGTCACACAAGGTAGCAAACCGCGCACCCTGTACCTGCATCGCAGTTAAGTAGTCTCGCAGATCGCCTGCAACAAGCCTGATCGAGTGTATACTTGCTTCGGTTAATGTTGACCGCAACCGAGGGTAAAATATGGTTCTTGTTAAGCGACTTGTGCTTGATGTGCTCAAACCCCACCAACCGAACGCGCTTGAATTTTCAAAAGCTATTGCCAAAGCGGGGGGTGATTATCGGGTCTGCACCACCGTACTAGAGGTTGACGAAAAAACCGAAACACTGCAGGTCGTTATCGAAGGGGATGCCATCGATTTCGACGCAGTGCAATCTGGCATCAGTGATCTGGGCGGTTCACTGCACAGTATCGACGAGGTTGAGGTTCAAGGAGAGTCGCAAGCTGGCTAGATTTATGAAGCTGCTGGAACAAGCCCGGTTTCTGCTGCGCATCACTCGCACCCAGGACATCATGCGACGCTATTTTGTCGTTAATGGATTCGATGGTGCGCTGACTATGCTGGGCCTCATCATAGGCTTTCTGGTCAGTGGCACTACCGGCTTATCGGTGATCATCAACGTTTGCCTGGGCGCCGCTATTGCGCTCGGTGTAAGCGGCGTCAGCAGCGCCTATGTCAGTGAGGTCGCGGAGCGGAAACGCGCGCTTGGAATACTCGAAGATGCGATGATCACCGACCTGCGAGACAGTGCTCATGGCGAGGCGGCGCGGGGAGTGCCGCTACTGATAGCGCTCGTCAACGGTTTGGCGCCGCTCACCATCTCTCTCCTGATCCTGATACCACTGATGGCCGCCAACGCCGGTTTTGAATTTCCGCTATCACCGCTTTATGTGGCGGTGGCGATCGCGCTGCTGCTGATATTCCTGCTCGGCGTTTTTCTTGGCAGCATCGCAGGCGTATCATGGCTGCGCAGCGGGATGCGGACCCTGCTTGTCGCAATCTTTACAGCTGCTCTCATTTACCTTTTTGCCGGCTATTGACAATCTGTCGTCAGGGGAAAAATCCCGTATCGAATAATAAATGATCGGTGGGAGTTTGAATTGGACACTTTGTTGCCCTGGCTGAAAAATGTGAACACCCGCTTAGATGCGAACTCAGATAGCTCATCATAGATCCTGCTATGCAGGGAACTGACCTTGTAATCGTCCGTTTCGGCAGCTGAAAACCAGAACGGTGGCATCGATTAGCCTGACTAATTGCAGAATGATTAGCTCAGAACCCCGAGGCTCTCGGCGAGCAGGCTGGCGGCCAGGATTGCGGTCGCACCACCGGCATCGTGCAGCGGCGTCATGGTATTGATATCGATACCGATGATGTTTAAACCCTTCAGACCACGCATTAACTCCAGACCCTCCTCGGGCATCGCACCGCCGGGGGTGGGGGTGGCGACGCCCGGCGCCACACAGGGATCGAAAAAATCCATGTCATAACAGATGAAAACCGGGCGCTTGCCAACTATCTGTTTGACGGTAGATAAAAGCTCCTGATAGCCCATCGAGCGGTATTGACTGAACGGAATAACCCGGTAACCAAGGGATTCGGCATAACGAACGTTACGACTGGCATTGATGGGGCCGCGTGTGCCGATATGCACTGCGGCCTGCATATCAATCAGCGCCTCGGTATTGGCGAAAGTGAATTGATTGGCGTTACTGTGATGACCCGATTCCGGCACTTCCCAGGTATCGGTGTGCGCATCGAAATGCAACAGCGCGAACTCCCCGTACTTGCGGTGCAACGAGCGCATCTGCGGCAGGCTGACCGAGCCATCGCCACCCACTGCGATCGGTATACAACCCGCCTGCAGGATCGAATCCATTGCCGCTTCGATCTGTGCAAAGGCTTCATCGATATCATCCATCGGTAGATCGACATTACCGGCATCCACCACGCGGATTGAATCCAGCGGAAAGGGATCGGCGTCTTCCATAAGGTTACGCGTCAGTACCGAGGCGTGGCGTACTGCATTAGGGCCCTGTCTGGGCCCGAAGCGCGTCAGGTCGCGCGCGCAGTCAAAGGGAATCCCCAGGATCGCAACGTCCGCATCAATAAAGTTGGTAGAGCGCGGCAGATCGAGGAAAGTCAGTGGGTCGCGGAACAGTTTACTGCTCATGAAGACAACGGCGGGTAGTGGCTGATTGGTATCAATATCACAACTATCAAACCCACGGCAAGAACATTGAGCCAGATGTAGGCGCGCTAGCTCTGCCGATCAGTATTGCCTGACGAACTGGCGTTAGGGAATACTGGCAAGCGGAAAGGTATTGCGCCACAGATCAACCTGGTATTTGCCATATTCGAAGGCTTCGAAGCCGATATCATCGCTGTCCGCTAGTGGTCGAATAACGGTACCGAAATCCGGGTTCACGAAAAACGGTATCGAATAGCGGTCACC
>JAIBDO010000101.1 GCA_024686195.1 Gammaproteobacteria bacterium
CCTTCGAACAGCAAAGCCAACGCCAATGTTATCTATCTTGTGCTGGGGTTGGCTTTGCTGTTCGAAGGCGCCGCCTGGTATTTTGCTTTCCGTGAATTCAGCCGGGTCAAGGGACGCTGGGGTTATCTCGAAGCCATTCAGCGCGCCAAGGATCCATCGATTTTCGTGGTGTTGTTTGAGGATAGCGCGGCCATGCTGGGACTGGTGGTGGCCTTTATCGGCGTCTTGTTGAGTGAGATAACCGGCATATTGATCTTCGATGGCATCGCCTCGGTGATTATCGGTCTGATACTGATCGGGACTGCTGTCTGGCTGGCCTATGAGACCAAGAGCCTGTTGATCGGCGAAAGCGCCAACAAGCCGGTAATCAGGGGAATACGCGATACTCTGCGTGGGTACAAAAACATCGACCACGTCAACGAAGTACTAACCATGCACATGGGCCCGGATTTTATTCTTGCCAATATCAGTGTTGATTTTGACAATTCGATCAGCGCGCAACAGGTTGAAGCCGATATCTCGGCGATCGACCACAGCATCAAACAGGCTTATCCGCAGATCAAGCGCGTTTTCATCGAGGCGGAAAGCCGCAGTAATCACTATCCCCCGGACGGTTGAGCCTGCCCACTCATGCTGCTCATTCGTGGCGTTCTATAAAGTCTTCCAGTTGTTGCGCAAGAATATCCCAGATGGCCATAGGCCCGGCACTGCGCACTGTAGCCTCACGCCACTGATCCAGTGGCATCCTTTTGATAGAATCGGTGGTTTGTTGCAGCAGCGCGCGTTGCGCGGCGAGTTCGCTTAACCGGGATTTGGCATCCTGTGCTTCGTCGAGTTGGTCGGTTGCCTGATGCGCGCGCTGGTAAAGCTCGTCGATATGCTTCAGGCGTGATTCGTATTCGTGAACGTGTTGTTCGATCAACTGTTCTTTGCTGGTCATGCTTTTGCACCTCAACTGTTGTTAATTTCAGATTACACCCAGCTAGTTGGTGCTAGCCTGACCTGTATCAAAAAAATGGGTTGATCACCAACGGGTGCGAGGCTAACCTGCGGGCACTTTATTTCTCGTTACAGGTATGTCTTCTTCTGTATTGCTCCAGACCCGCGACCTAAGCTGCATGCGTAACGACCGCCTGCTGTTCGAGCATCTTGATATCGGGCTGGAAGCCGGTCAAATGCTGGTCGTTGAGGGTCCTAACGGTTGCGGTAAAACCAGTCTGTTGCGTATTCTCACGGGCTTGCGTCTCGCCGATGGCGGCGAGGTATTGTGGCGTGGGGAGCCGATCGACCGACTTGCCGGTGATTACTTTGAACAGGTCAACTACGTGGGACATCACGATGGTGTGAAACATGAGCTCTCCTGCCTCGAAAATTTGCGCCTGGCAAGGGCCATGGGTGTGCCATCGCAACTTGACCTGGACGATGTGCTCGAGCGGGTCAACCTCTATGCCTATGGCGAAACGGAAGCGGGTAGCCTGTCTGCCGGGCAGAAACGACGCCTGGCGTTGGCCAGACTGATTGCTACCGATGCCATGCTGTGGATCCTGGATGAACCCTTTACCTCGCTCGACAAGGCCAGTATGGCGCTGTTCTCGGGGATGTTTGAACAGCATTTGCAACAGCATGGTGTGATCGTAATGACTTCGCATCACGACATTTCGTTGCCGACGCAAGCGCTGCAGCGCTTGCAAATGGGCATGGCATCGTGAGCCAACCTCATTTACAACGATTGTCATTGACGCAGGCCTTTGTGTTTCTGTTGCGGCGCGATTTGCTGCTGGCGTTGCGAAATCGCGCTGAATACGCCATGCCGCTGTTGTTTTTCGTGCTCGTGATCACCATGTTTCCATTGGCGCTTGGTGCCTCGCCTGAGCTGTTGGCACGAATTGCACCCGGCATAATATGGGTCGCCGCGTTGCTCGCTGCTATGTTGTCGCTGGACAGTATTTTTCGTTCCGATTTCGACGATGGCTCGCTTGAACAGATTTTGTTGAGTGCCCATCCAGTGGCCGTTCTGGTGCTGGCCAAGGTCTGTGCGCATTGGCTGGTGACCGGTTTACCCCTGCTACTCGTAGCACCTTTGCTGGCCGAAATGTTGGGCATGCCGGGGGCCGCGCAAGCGACGCTGTTGCTGACGATTTTGCTCGGCACGCCGATTCTCAGCCTCATCGGCGCAATCGGCGTGGCGCTAACGGTTGGTTTGCGAAAAGGTGGTATAATCCTGTCGCTTTTGGTACTGCCGCTGTACGTGCCCGTTTTGATTTTTGCCGCTAGTGCAACAGAAAATGCCGCAACCGGTTTTGATCCGTCTGCGCAGATCTATATGCTGTTAGCGTTTCTTTTTTTAGCGACTTCACTGTCTCCCTGGGCTACGGCCGCGGCGCTGCGAATGTCGGTTAGTTGAACAGGTACCCATGTTTCTCTGGTTCCACAAATTAGGTTCGCCCCCGCATTTTTACCGCATCGCCGGTAAATGGCTCCCATGGTTGAACTGGGCCTTCATGATATTGTTGCTCGCCGGCCTGTATGGCGGTTTGATCCTGGCACCGCCGGATTATCAACAAGGTGAAAGTTATCGCATCATTTTTATTCACGTGCCTGCGGCCTGGATGTCACTCTTTATTTACGTGGTGATGGCCGTCTGCGGTGCGGTTATTATCGTCTGGCGCATGAAACTTGCCGAGGTAGTGCTCATCAGCAGCGCGCCGATTGGTGCCAGTTTCACTTTCCTCGCGTTGATAACAGGATCGCTGTGGGGTAAACCAATGTGGGGGACTTACTGGGTGTGGGACGCGCGCCTGACCTCGGAACTGATATTGCTGTTTTTATACCTGGGCGTTATCGGCTTGCACAATGCCATCGAAGACAGGCGCACCGCGGCGCGCGCGGTCGCTATCCTGGCGCTGGTCGGAGTGGTCAATATCCCGATTATTCACTACTCGGTAGAGTGGTGGCATTCATTGCATCAGGGACCGACGGTGACCAAGTTCGACAAGCCATCGATTCACTGGAGTATGTTGTTGCCACTATTGTTGATGGCCCTGGCCTTTCAGGTGTATTACGTGCTGGCATTGTTTCATCGCTGTCGAGCCGAACTATTGCGCCGCGAGCGTAATAGTAAGTGGGTAGAGGAACTTTAAATGATCGAGTTTCTCCAAATGGGTGGTTATGCCGTTTTCGTCTGGCCGAGCTATGGGATAGCGGCTCTGGTGCTTTGGCTGAACTGGTACCTGCCGCGTAAACAACATGATAAGGAATTACGCCTGTTGAAAAGGCGAGTGAAGGCTGAAAAGAAATGACACCTGCAAGAAAGAAGCGCCTGGGATTGATTTTATTGATGGTTGCCGGTGTGGCCGTCGGTGTGGGTTTTGCGCTCAAGTCGCTGGATCAGAACATCATGTTTTTCTTCACTCCGAGTGAAGTTGTCTCTGGTAAGGCACCTGCGAACAAGTTGTTTCGCATGGGTGGCATGGTAGTGGCCGGCAGCGTGCATCGCCCCGGTGACGGCCTTACCGTACATTTCGATCTGACCGATAACGAACAAAACGTAACGGTTCAATTCGCCGGAATCCTGCCCGATCTGTTTCGTGAGGGGCAGGGCATTATCGCCAATGGAAAATTGGGTGAGTCGGGCGAATTCGTTGCCGAGGAAGTTCTCGCCAAGCACGATGAAACCTACATGCCGCCTGAACTTGCAGGCATGCATAGCGAAACGGAGCAGCCGCAGTGATCCCTGAAATCGGCCAGTTCGCTTTAATTATTGCACTGTGTATAGCGGTTACCCAGTCAGTGGTGCCACTTGCCGGCTCCGGTCTCGGGATTCAGCGCTGGGTGGCACTGGCGGTGCCCTCTGCGCTGGCACAGCTGCTGTTCGTCGCGATTGCCTATGGCTGTCTGACCTGGGCGTTTCTGAGTCACGATTTCTCGGTCATGTATGTGGCGCAGAACTCGAACTCCAAATTACCGCTGATTTATCTTATCTCCGGTGTCTGGGGTGGGCACGAAGGCTCATTGTTGCTGTGGTCGCTGGTGCTCGCCTTATGGACCGCTGCCGTAGCGGTATTCACACCCAACGTGCCGCGGGTGATGCGCGCGCGCGTGCTGGCGGTACTCGGTCTGGTCAGTTGTGGCTTCCTGCTGTTCATTATTGCGACCTCGAATCCTTTTGATCGGCTGTTGCCCGGAGCGCTGGAAGGCCGTGATCTCAATCCGTTGTTGCAGGATATCGGGCTCGCGATACATCCGCCGATGTTGTACATCGGTTACGTGGGTTTTGCGGTTGCCTTTGCATTCTCGATTGCTGCGCTGATCTCCGGCCAGGTGGACTCGGCCTGGGCGCGCTGGTCCCGGCCCTGGACCAATGTCGCCTGGTTATTTTTGACGCTGGGGATTGCGTTGGGGAGCTGGTGGGCTTATTACGAGCTTGGCTGGGGCGGCTGGTGGTTCTGGGACCCGGTTGAAAATGCATCCTTCATGCCGTGGCTGGTGGGGACTGCACTCATGCACTCGCTGGCGATTACCGAGAAACGCGGTACTTTCATGGCCTGGACGGCGCTGTTAGCCATCTTTGCATTTTCACTGAGTCTGCTCGGCACCTTTCTGGTGCGCTCGGGCGTATTAACCTCGGTGCACGCTTTTGCCAGTGATCCGAGCCGCGGAGTTTTTATCCTCGGGTTTCTGGTGGTCGTGGTGGGTGGTTCACTGACCCTGTACGCCTGGCGCGCGCCGTTACTGAAAAGTCCCGCCGAAACGCGTCTGCTGTCGCGCGACGGTGCCCTGTTGCTCAACAATGCTTTTCTGACCGTGGTCACCAGTGCGATATTGCTGGGCACGCTGTACCCGATTGCGATCGACGCCATGGGAGGCAAGATTTCGGTAGGCCCACCTTATTTCAACCTGATGTTCATATCGCTGATGGCACCACTTGGTGTATTGATGGGTATCGGCATGCTGATTCGCTGGAAACAGGACAGTCTTGCGCGGCTTGGCGCAAAGCTCAAATATCCGGCACTACTGGTGGTGGTCGTGGCGCTGGCCCTCAGCTTTTTCTTTTCGCAATGGTTCTGGGGCGCTTTCTTTGGTATTGCAATGTCGTTGTGGATCACGGTTACCGCGGCTATGGCTATCTATGAGCGCTTTCATAACCGCGCCTTGATGTCGACCTTGAGATCTACACCTGCCGGTTTTTACGGTATGTTGCTAGGCCATCTCGGCATGGCCGTCTTTGTTATCGGTATCACCCTGACCAGTCTTTATACCCAGGAGAAAGATTTACGGATGGCACCGGGGGATACCTATACGGTGGCGGGTTATGAGTTTACCTTTCATGGCGTACGAGACTTTAATGTCGACAACTATGTTGCCACGCGAGGTGGCTTCAGCGTGCGCTCCGAGAGCAGTGATTACCAGACCGAGATGTTTCCGGAGAAGCGAATTTATCCGGTGCAAACCAGTCCGATGACCGAGGCTGCCATCGATGCAAAGTTATCGCGTGATCTGTTTATAGCGCTGGGCGAGCCGCTGGATCAGGAAGGTGCCTGGGCGGTGCGTATTTACTATAAACCGTTTATCCGCTGGATATGGCTGGGCGCCATCATTATGGCTATCGGCGGTTTGTTCGCCGCCAGCGATCGACGCTATCGTCGCCTGGCACGCAGTCGTAGCCCGCTTCAGGACTCGGCAAGGCAGCCGTCGTGAATCGTTCCATCCTGCCGTTAGTCGGGTTTATCCTGATGGTTGGGCTGCTCGGCTATGGCTTGCGCCTCGATCCGAAGCTGGTGCCGTCAGTGTTAATCGATAAGCAGGCACCTGCGTTTTCACTGGCGATGCTGGAGCAGCCTTCACGTCAGCTGGCTACTGCCGATTTGATCGGGCAGGTGTGGATACTGAATGTGTGGGCTTCCTGGTGCGTTTCCTGCCGTGCCGAGCATGAAGTGATTACGGCGCTGGCAAACCGTAACCTGGTCACCGTGGTGGGGCTGAACTACAAGGATGAACCCGCGGATGCTGAACGTTGGCTGCAGCAGTTCGGAAATCCATACGCCACCAGTGTGATTGACCGCGATGGACGCGTGGGCATTGACTGGGGTGTTTACGGGGTCCCGGAAACGTTTGTCATTGGTGCCGACGGCATGATCAAGTACAAGCATATCGGGCCCGTAACGCACGAATCGCTCGAGCAAAAAATCATGCCGGTGCTTAAGGAGTTACTAGGTTGAACCTGGAAAACGCAGTAGGATCACGAAAGTCTGTCCAACCGATTGATTCATCGGTATGCCGCATCACTAGCTATATGAAAAAAGTGCTTATCACCAATAAGGTGACTAGCGGAAACGCCGCCCGCTTTTTTTTCATTACGCTATCTAAATCAATCGTTTGCACATCTTTTTCGCGCCCTACTGCGTTTTCCAGGTTGAAGGTTATTTTTCTAGTGTTCTGCCTGCTCGGATGGCTGGCACCCGTGCAGGCGTCGATCGAAGCCTACCAGTTCGAATCGGCGGAAATGGAAGCCGATTATAATCAGCTAATCAATGAACTGCGCTGCCTGGTTTGTCAAAACCAGAACCTGGCTGGTTCAGATGCCGACCTCGCACGTGACCTGCGTCGCGAAACCTATGAGATGGTCAACGAAGGCAAGTCGCAACAGCAGGTGATCGATTTCATGGTTGAGCGATATGGTGACTTCGTGCTCTACCGCCCGCAATTCAAATCAACCACCTACCTGTTGTGGTTAGGTCCTTTCCTGCTGTTGTTATGCGTGCTCGTTTTTCTGGTACGCCGATTACTTTCCGCAGCAAAACCTGAAGTGGACGCGGACGCAGTCGCCAGGGCAAAACAAATACTGGATAGTAAAGAAGAGCCGAATCGATGATTTTCTGGACAGCCGTCACGGCCTTGCTGGCGCTTGCGCTTGCCCTGTTGTTAATTCCGTTGATGCGCGCTGCGCGCGTATCACAGACGGATCAACGGCAACAACAGAACATTCAAATCGCGCGTGAGAAAAAGGACGCGCTTGAAACGCAGTTGGCCGAAGGTGAAATTGACCAGGCCGGTTATGATGCAGCCTATCTGGATCTGCAGGCTGCGCTGGCGCTTGAACTGGTGCGCGGTGAAGAGCAGGGTGAAGCGACACGCGGTAAATGGATGGCTCTGGTCGTTATGCTGGCGATTCCCTGCGCCAGCATAACCCTGTACCTGACGTTCGGAGAGTACCGCGTCATTGATAATCCGCAACTGGCCCAGGTCGCAGCGCAGCAGCCCAGTAGTGCTGCGCCGCAGATGACGCTCGAAGAAATGGTCGTGGCCATCGAGAATCGATTACAGGAAAACCCGCAGGATGCCGAGGCCTGGTTCATGCTGGGTCGCACGCAGATGTCAAAACAGGATTACGACGCTGCGGCAAATGCTTTTCGGCGCAGCAACGAGTTTATGGCGGATGAGCCGGGCATTCTGTTTGCGCTCGCTGATGCGATTGGCATGCAGAACAATGGCAGTCTGCAGGGCGAACCGGAGGCATTGATTCAACGTGGTCTGGAACTGGCGCCACGCTTCCCGAACGGGTTGTGGTTGGCTGGTATGGCGGCGGAACAGCGAGGGGATTTTAAATCGGCGCATGAATACTGGTCGCTGTTGTTGCCGATGATCGGTGACAACCCTGAATCAGAAAATGAAGTCAGAGAAATGCTGGCTAGTCTGGAGACTCGCGATCCATCGCTGGTTAAAGAGGTTGCGACTGCTGAGCAATCGACGCTAAACCTGCGCATCGATATCAGCGCGGATTTGCGTGCGCAAGCGTCTCCCGAGACTGCGGTGTTTGTTTATGCCAAGGCCATGAAGGGCCCACCGATGCCACTGGCGGTGAAGCGCTTACAGCTGAAGGACCTGCCGGTTACGCTGTCGCTGAGTGACGCCGATGCGATGATGCCATCAATGAAATTATCATCTTTCGACGAGGTGCTCGTCGGTGCGCGCGTCTCCATGAGTGGTGATCCGGTGGCGCAGGATGGCGATTTTTATACCGAACAGGATTCGGTCAACAGGGCCAGCCCGCCCCCGCAGATAAACCTGACCATTGATCGAGTGAAGTCGCAACAACCATCTGCCAGCGTGCGGGAATTGACTCTGAGCATTGATATCAAGGCCGCGTTGCGCTCTCAGGTAGCGCCCGAAACAGCAGTTTTTGTTTATGCCAGAGCGATGCAGGGACCACCGATGCCGCTGGCGGTTAAGCGCTTACAGCTGAAAGACCTGCCGCTGACACTGTCGTTGAGCGATGCCGATGCCATGGTGGCGTCGATGAAGCTGTCCTCGTTTGAGCAGGTGGTCGTCGGAGCGCGCGTGTCCTTAAGCGGTAATGCGGTCGCACAAAACGGTGATTTCTACACCGAGCAGGATTCGGTGGACAGCGCTAATCCACCGGCCCGCATCAGCCTGGTTATTGACCGGGTAAAGTAGACAAGATGAAGTAGGCCGGTTCAAGTAAACAGGGGCAAGCTAGCCGAAAGTTTTCTTGATCTCTTCGAAAGGCGCGGTGATCGCGTAAACGTTTTCGTAGCCGATCTGCTGCAGGGTATGCGCCGCCAGCGATGCGCGTCCGCCACCACCACAATGGGTAAGGATGACGGTGCTTGCCTGCGGGCAAACCTGGTGCACTTTCATTTCCAGCAGGCCACGTGAAATATTGACCGACGCCGATAATTTGGCTTCGTCGGCATTATGGGTTTCGCGCACATCGACGATAACCGCGTCCGGGTTTTCATCGTATATTTTCTTTGCCGCCGCCACATCGACACATTCGATATGTGGCTGGACTTCGCGGATCATGTCATCAGCAGTCTTCAGCATTCGTCTTTATCCTCAAGTGAATTCCAATGTCGCAGTTTACTGTCAACGACCATTAAGCAAAAGCCTGTCATCAGTTCAAAGCGCGCTATATCATCACGAGTTCGTGCTCAATACTGAGTGCTGGGGCGTGATCAGGGATGGGTGCCAATGCTCACAGGACCATCTTAGTATCTCGGCAGGGCTTTCGTTTTCAAGTTGCGGTGGCGGTTGCTGTCCCAGATGCTGCAACGCGACTACTAACAGCTGTGATGCCTTGTCATAGTCCAGCGGGCTGGCGCCGGTTTGTTTGCTGAGCTTGACGCCAGCAGCGTTGTTGACCAGCGGCAGGTGCAGATAGGAAGGCGTGCTGAAACCAAGACGCTGTTGCAGATGGAGATGCAGGCAGGTATTTTCGAGCAGGTCGGCGCCACGCACAATCTGGTTTACTCCCTGCAATTCATCGTCTACCACTACGGCAAGGTGGTAGGCATAAATTCCGTCGTTGCGCCTGAGCACGAAGTCGCCGACCTCGCTCTCGAGATTCATCACCAGGTCGCCGTAAACCCTGTCCCGGAATCGGACCTCGTTGGCCATAGCAGTCGACATGCGCAGCGATCGTCCCTTTCGATCGAGCATCTTATGGCGGCACAGGCCCGGATAAATCTGCCCCAGGGGTCCGCTGCTGACGCCCTGTTCGCGCAGGCTTCTGCGACTGCACTGGCAGGCAAAACAATCACCCTGTTGCAGCAGTTGGTCGAGATAATAGCGGTAGTGTTCAAAACGCGTGCTCTGGTATAAAACTTCACCATCCCAGCTGAAGCCAAAGGCTTCCAGATCGTGCAGAATCTGATCAGCGGCACCGGCTACTACCCGTGTCGTGTCGACATCTTCGATGCGCAG
>JAIBDO010000109.1 GCA_024686195.1 Gammaproteobacteria bacterium
ACTAATTAGATAGGGGACAGACCAGTATGGCACTTGCTTGAGGCAAAACACTGATGCATCTGGAGTCCGATTACGGTCGGATGATTGGGGGTTGTTTCGCGAATGCCTCGGCGGCTTCGCCGCCTGCGGTTTACTTCGCGAATAGTCCCCCAATCAGCCACCTTCTCTCGACCAGAACGAATATCATGGGGTTGTGCTTAAGTAAGCGACATTGGTGTCTGTTCCTGTATTCCGCTTCTGCTAACCGGTTCTGTACCCGTTTTCTGGGCTACCCGGGACGTGCTGGAACTCCGTTAAAATGGCTGAATTACTTTAACGGCGCGATTTCGATCAGCAGCCTGTAACGGTTTCAAGCAACTTGAATGCAATTCCCTGCCCGTTTTCAACGATTTGGCCGTTCCCTTTGATAACCCATGCAGCTAAGATTGCAGGCTGCCAATCTAACCCGGAAAGTACCACGATGGACATCGTTTTTATTCATGACCTGCAAATTGAAACCGTGATTGGTATTTATGACTGGGAACGCAAGATTCGCCAGACTATCAGTCTCGATGTGGAAATGGCGACGGATATCGGCAAGGCGGGTAAAAGCGACAACATTGAGGATGCCCTGAGTTACAAAACGGTGGCCAAACGCCTGATCGATTTTGTTGAGCAAAGCGAGTATGAGCTGGTCGAGGCGCTTGCCGAAAAGATTTGCAGCATTATCCTTGAAGAATTTTCCGTGCCCTGGGTGAAGTTGACGCTGCGTAAACCGGGTGCCGTGCGCGGTTCGAAATCAGTCGGGGTCATAATCGAGCGCGGCAAACGGGGCGCATGATGGCGCACGTATATGTCAGCCTGGGCAGTAACGTGGATAGAGAAAATCGCTTGCGTCAGGCGATGGTCCTGTTGAGAGAGTGTTTCGGCGATATTGAAATATCACCGGTTTACGACTCGGTTGCGGTTGGATTCGTTGGCAGCAATTTCCTTAACCTGGTTGCCGGGTTTGATACGGAACTTGGAGTAGAAGCGGTAGCAACGGCGTTTCACAACATCGAAAATCAGTTAGGGAGAGATCGTAGCCTGCCAAAATTTGCCAGTCGCTCGATCGACCTGGATATCCTGGTATACGATGACCTGATCCTTAATGCGGCCGGCATCCACGTGCCGCGTCCGGAAATCCTGGTCAATGCCTTCGTGCTTAAACCGCTGCAGGACATCGCGCCGCACCGCCTGCATCCCGAAACCGGCCGAAGCTACTCCGCTCACTGGCAGGAAATGGCGCCAGCAGCTCCGCACCTCGATTTGTGTTTGCTGGAGCTTTGAGCGGAAGGTCGATAGTGGCTAGCGATATTTGATCCCCGGTGGCTAATTGCCCCGCACCAATAGGCAAAGATCAATAGGCAAACATCAATCGACAAAGATCAGCTGATAATTAACCCCAGGGCTGCGAGCAGACTGTCGCATTCGGCATCGCTGCCCACGGTGATGCGCAGGCAGTTGTCGATACGAGGCTTGTTAAAGTAGCGCACCAGAATGCCCGCCTTCTTCAGCTCCTGATAAAGCCCTGCAGCCGACTCACGGGTATGACGTACAAAAACGAAATTACTGCTCGAAGGGAAGACCTCGAATCCGAGGATAGCGAGCGCAGCGCTTAGCCGCTCACGACTTGCTATAACCTGCTGTCGGCACTGCTCGAAGTAGGGCTCGTCGCCGAGCGATGCCATCGCGCAGGCGCTGGCCAGGCTGTCGATCGGGTAAGAGTTGAACGAATTCTTGACGCGCTGCAGCGCTTCGATGAGTTCGCTCGAGCCATAGGCCACGCCCAGGCGCAGTCCGGCGAGGCTGCGCGACTTGGAAGCGGTCTGCACTACCAGCAGGTTGTCATGATCGCCTATGAGTGGGATGGCAGAGCGAGCACCGAAATCGACGTAGGCTTCATCGATAATAACGACCGACTCGGGATTGCTGTCGAGTAATTGCGCGATCGCATCGAGTTCGAGTGCGATACCGGTAGGGGCGTTCGGGTTGGGAATGACAATGCCACCATTGCTGGACTGATAGTCATTTATGTCAATGTTAAATCCAGCGTCGAGCGCAACGGTTTCGAATTCAATCTGGTAAAGCGCGCAATAGACCGGGTAAAAGCTGTAACTGATATCGGGAAACCGAATCGGTAGCGGTTTCTGCAGCAGTGCCTGAAAGGCATGTGCCAGAACCTCGTCGGAACCGTTGCCGACAAATACCTGATGTGCTGATAAACCGTGATACTCGGCCAGCGCGTCTGTCAGACGGCCACTTTCCGGATCGGGGTAACGCCGCAGACTGGCGCAGTCGAAATTGGCCAGCGCCTCGGCCACGGCGGGCGAGGGTGGGTAGGGACTCTCGTTGGTATTCAGTTTGATGTATTGCTGGTCCTGCGGTTGCTCACCCGGTACATAGGGGTCGAGCCGACCTACGATATCGCTCCAGAATTTACTCATGTCTATGTGCTTATGCTCATTTACTGATGTTCATTTTCTCAGGGGAACCATTTATGTCAGCAGTCGACCACCATCGACGCGAATCACTTCGCCGGTGATGTAGTCATTGGTTGCCAGGAATAGCGCCGTATCGGCGATTACCTGCGCGCCGCCCAGACGATTTAACGGTATCCGCTGCAGCAATTCCCGTTGTTGTTCGCTATCCGGAGCATCATGCCCTGTTTTATCAGGACCTGCCGTTTCAGGCCATAAGATTGCACCCGGTGCTATGCCATTGACGCGCACCTCGGGTGCCAGCTCCAGCGCCAGCGATTCCACCAAAGATCGGTTGGCGGCCTTGGCGCTGCAATAAACGCTATGCCGGTTTAGCGGGCGTGAAGCATAAATATCGAGCATATTGATGATGCAGCCGTGGTTGTGTTGCAGAGACGGAAAGCAGGCCTGTGCCAGGAAAAGCGGTGCCCGGTAGTTACTCGCGATCAAATCGTCCCAGGCTTGGCGATCGATATCACCGAAACGGGTCGGGTAGAAACTGGAAGCATTGTTGACCAGTATGTGCAGGCCGCCGAAAGCGTTGCAGGCTTGTTCGGCGAGATCGTCTATACCCGGGTCCGTCGCCAGGTCAGCCGAGATCGCCAGTGCCGATTCGCCACGCAGCTGGTTGAGCTCATCGGCAAGAGCCAGCGCCGCTGCAGCGGAGCGACGATAATGGATAATGAGATTTGCACCATTTTGATGTAGAGTGCGGGCGATCTGCGCGCCGAGGCGATTGGCTGCGCCGGTGACCAGTGCAGATTTTTCAGTTAACGACATCAAGTAAACAACAGGGACAAAGTGTTATCATATCATCCTTGCCTGCAGACGCCAGTCTGCGACCACGAATCACCGGTTTTCACTCCTTATGACTCCTCCAGATAATCGGCAGGGCATTGAATTGCCGGTTCCGGATGACGCGGCGATCGAACATAGCATGCGGCTGGTAAACGCAATTATCGAGCGCATCGAACAGCGTGGTGGTGTGATCGGTTTCGACGAGTATATGCAGATGGCCCTGTACCAGCCGGGGCTCGGATACTACTCGGCTTCCCTGCCAAAGTTCGGCGCCGAGGGTGATTTTGTTACCGCGCCGGAAATATCCTCGTTGTTCGGTTACTGCCTGGCGCGTCAGGCCGAGGCGCTTATTGCCCAGGGCTGTGTCGCTGAAGTCCTGGAATTTGGTGCCGGTAGCGGCAAATTGTGCGCCCAGATCCTCGAAGCACTGCCGCTGCTGTCGCGTTACCGGATTCTCGATCTGAGCGCCGATTTGCGAGCGCGTCAGCAACAGTATCTTGAGCAGCGACTTTCGGCGGAACTGTTTCACAAAATTGAATGGCTGGATCAGTTACCGCGGGACTTTGATGGTATCGTGCTGGCCAATGAAGTGCTCGATGCAATGCCGGTGCATGTGCTGCGCAAACAGGAAGACTGGCAGGAGCTTGGCGTCACCTGGCGCGGGCAGGGCTTTGAGTGGCAGGCAATCGAACGGACAGCGGCGGTAGAGGAAATGCGGCGCATCGAATCGAGGCTTGGCGAGTTGCCGTCGGACTACCGTAGCGAATTGAATTTGAACTACACCCCCTGGTTGAAGGCGCTGGCTGAGAGTTGTCGGCGTGCGGTGGTGTTGATCGTCGACTATGGGTACGAGCAGGCGCAGTATTACTACCCGGCACGCGGCAGTGGCACATTGACCTGTCACTTGCGCCATCGAGTGCACGGCGATCCGTTTGTTTATCCAGGGTTGCAGGATATTACCGCCTTCGTCGATTTCGATGCCTGCGCAGATGCCGCCGAAGCGGGTGGCTTCGACATTGTCGGATTAATCGGGCAGGGACAGTTTTTATTGGCCAATGGTCTGCTGGACGAGTCGCAACGGCGGGCCGAAGATCAGGAGCCAGTGGCACAACTGGCGATATCGCAGCAGGTGGCTAAACTCAGCCTGCCACAGGAAATGGGAGAGCAATTCAAGGTGTTGGCACTACAGAAAGGTCTCAGGTTGGAGATTCCGGCTATGCAGCGTGGTCGCGCCTATGGATGATCTGCATATTGTCATTCTGGCCATCGTCCAGGGGTTGACTGAATTTTTGCCGATTTCGAGCTCAGCCCACCTGGTCATAGTGCCACAGCTGCTGGACTGGCCTGAACACGGGCTGGTGTTCGACGTCGCGGTTCATTTTGGTTCCCTGCTCGCGGTGGCGTTTTATTTCCGCCATGAAGTCAAACGCATGCTATTCGCCTGGGTGGGTTCGCTGGGCAAAGGCGAGGCTAACCAGGACAGTCTGCTGGCCTGGTGGATTATTGTCGGTACCTTGCCGGCAGTGGTTGTGGGGTTTCTGTTTCAGCACAGTATTGAAAACAGCCTGCGCGCGCCCTGGATCGTAGCATCAGCCTCCATTTTCTTCGGTATTTTGCTGTGGATAGCTGATCGCAGCTCAAGCCGTCAGCGGGATGAGTACGAACTGACGCTGAGGGACGTGTTAATGATTGGCTGCAGTCAGATTTTGTCACTGATTCCCGGCACTTCACGCTCCGGTATTACCATCACCATGGCGTTGATGCTCGGGTTGACGCGCCAGGCCGCGGCGCGCTTTTCGTTTCTGCTGGCCATGCCGGTGATCTTTGCCAGTGGCGTGTTGCAGACGGTACGCATGCTGACCGAGGTCAACCCGATTAGCTGGAGTCAACTGGCACTCGGTATTGTGTTGTCGGCGTTAAGTGCCGGGCTTTGCATTCACTATTTTCTGCGACTGGTGGAGCACACAGGAATGTTACCGTTTGTGATCTACCGTGTGTTGCTGGGCATGGTGATTTTGCTCATATTCTACTGATTGCAGCTTTTATGACTTTCCCTGTTCATGGCGCTTCGACAAGACAGCTGCAGCTGTCCGGATTGTGGTACCTGCTTGGTGCTGGATTACTGGTGGCGGTGGCCATCGTTTCGCTGATGCCGGCACCCGATGTCGGGGTCAGCGATAAAGTCTCGCATCTGGTTACCTATTTCATTCTGACCGGCTGGTTTGCTCTTCTGGCGCGCCATCGCCTCGAACTTGCCTGGACGGTTGCGGCACTGATTGTCTATGGCATGATCATCGAGTTGTTGCAGGCGCAAACCGGGTACCGGTTTGCCGAGTGGGGTGATGTCATCGCTAACACGGCGGGCTGCTTCTGTGGTGCTGTGCTCTACTTTACGCCGTTGCGACGACTGTTCGGTTTTGTCGATGCGAAACTGACATCAATTCTGCGCGACTGAACGTTTTTCTCGCTCGATTAACTGCAACCGTGCCTGGTGGATCGCATCCCCTATGTCTTTTCCGCTGAGTTCGCGTTGGCGTATTTCACTGATGTCCATTGCGCCCAGTTTTCGGCTCAAATCAGCCAGGAATTCGGCCTGTGGATAGCGATCGTTTTCATAACCGATACGCCCGCGTATATCGGCACGACAGGCATCGAGCATCTTTTCGAAACGTTCAGGTTTGCGCAGGCTGTCCGCGCGCTTAAACAGATTCAACAAGGTGGATGATTTCAGTTCATGACAGCGATGTGCGAGCAGATGCAACTCGGTTGTAATCAAGGCTAGATCGGTATGAGCGCGCGGAACGCGCCAGCGTTTGCAAAATGCCTCAACCGGCTTCTTGCCGCGTGCTTCGTGACCGTGGTGGCTGGGAAGAATGTCGGCGGGTGTGCTCGCCTTGCCGAGATCATGCATTAGCACGGCAAAGCGGGTCTCATTGTCATGCCCGAGTTCGGCACTTGCCTGCAGGGCCATCATGACGTGCAGGCCGGTATCGATTTCAGGGTGATACTTTGCGTTTTGCGGCACTCCGAATAGGGCGTCAATTTCGGGAAACAGCCGGGACAGGACGCCACATTGCTGCAGGCTGGTGAAAAACACCGAAGGATCACGTTCGTCGAGTGCCCGTGATAGCTCGGACCAGACGCGTTCGGCAACCAGTGTCGCCAACTCGCCGGACTCACCTATTTCACGGATCAGTTCGCGAGTTTCGTCGGCAATCGTGAAACCGAGATGGTGAAAACGTGCGGCGAAGCGAGCGACACGCAACACTCGCACGGGGTCTTCGACGAAGGCTTCCGAAACATGGCGCAGGCAGCGATCTTCGATATCCTTGCGCCCGTGGTAAGGGTCGATGATATTGCCCTGATCATCCTCGGCTATTGCGTTGATGGTTAAATCACGGCGCAGCAGGTCCTGTTCGATAGTGATGGTCGGGTCGGTGCTGATGTCGAAGCCGCGGTAACCCGGGCCTGATTTGCGTTCACTGCGTGCCAGTGCATATTCCTGGTGAGTGTCAGGATGCAGGAACACGGGGAAATCGCGCCCGATGGGTTTGTATCCATTAGCCAGCATTTGCGCCGGGGTTGCGCCGGTAACAACCCAGTCGATGTCGTTTACTGGAAGCCCGAGCAGGTGGTCGCGAACGCAACCGCCGACACGGTAGTAATTCACGAAGGGTTCTCCGGGATCCTGGTTTGTACGTAGTCCTTGCGAAAGCGGTCGTAGTCACGCTTGTTGCCAAACATGGCCGGTAAGCCCTCGACATAGCGACGCAGGCTGGTGTCGCAGAGATCGCCATCCGTACAGATGTTGTCGGTCTGCAGCGAGCGATAGTTATCCATGGTAAATAACTTGCCCGGAAGATTTTGTAGAACGATGGCCTGCAGGCGCGACATCCCCTTGCCCAATGACATTACGCGCACGGGCAAGCGCAGGGTGGTGATGATTAACTCGAGGATTTGACGCAGGGTGAACACTTCAGGTCCACAGACCGTAAAACGTCGGCCAAAGGATTCGCGGTCATCAATGCTGTTGACGATTTTGGCGACCAGGTCGCCCACGTAAACCGGTGCCAGCTTGCTGTCGGCGCAGGCGAGCGGAAAATAACCGAAGTACCAGCTCAGAATGCCGGCGAAGCGATTGATGAAATCATCATCTTTGCCGAACACTACCGAGGGCTGGAAACTGGTGACGTGGAGTCCTCGCTGGCCGAAGGTATGCAGTAGATTTTCGCCTTCCCCTTTGGTGCGCAGATACAGGCTGCTGCCGGTTGCCTGATCGGCGCCGAGTGCGCTGACGTGCAGCAGGCGCTTGATGCCACCTGCGCTGCAGGCCTCGACCACAGCCTTGATGAAATCGACATGGTAGCGGCGAAAATCACCCTTGCGTCTTTCGTTCAATATGCCGACCAGGTTGATAACCGCCTGCTGACCCTGGCACAGTGATTTCAGCTCGGCCGGATCGGTGATGTTGGCCTCGAGGAGACGGATATTGGGGTGTACCAGCAGCGCGCGATGACGATGTGGTCGACGGCAGGGCACGCTGACCCGCCAGCCCCGGTTTGCCAGTGCAAAGGCGAGTTGCTTGCCGATAAATCCGCTACCCCCGAGGAGCAACATATTACGCGGTTCGTTCATACGGCTTTCTTGGTGTTTTGATGACGGCGGTGTGACGATCCCCGGCTGTTGCCGGGACCCTTGCCAGACCGGGGCGGTCGATTTCCGCCACCAGGTTTTCCGCCGGGTTTGCCACTGGGTTTTATCCGACCCTCTTTCATCTTTTCCGGGGGCTTGGGTTTGATCAATAATTCATTGCTGATGGCAGCAGTAGGTACTGTGTGTTTCGTATAGGTTTCTATATCGATCAGGTTCATCGCGTAGTCTTCGCAGGCGAAACTGATCGCGACCCCTGATTTTCCGGCGCGCGCGGTGCGTCCGATTCGGTGCACATAATCTTCGCCGGTGTCCGGTAAGTCATAGTTGATGACATGGGTTACGTCGGGAATGTGCAGACCACGCGAGGCCACGTCAGTGGCGACCAGTATCGAGAATTCACCATCGTGGAAGCGTTTTAACAGCGATTCGCGTTTGTTTTGATGGATATCGCCGGAAATGATCGCCGCCATCAGGCCATTACCCTGCAGATACCCCCAGATACGGATGGTGGCGTGCTTGGTATTCGCGAAAATAATACAGCGCTGCGGCTGCAGGCTTTTGATCAATCCGAGCAGCAGTGGTATTTTTTCATGGTTGGCGGGGTGGTAGACGCTTTGTTCAATCCGATCGACCGCTGGCGACTCAGAATGGATTTTGATCAGCTGTGCTTCGTTCATGTGTTCGTAGGCAAGCTCCATTACCTTTTGCGCCATGGTTGCGGAAAACAGCATGTTGAGACGTTGATCGGGTGGTGGCAGCCGGCGCAGCATATAACGCACGTCGGCGATAAAGCCCATATCAAACATGCGATCTGCCTCATCCAGCACCATGGCTTCGATGGATTTGAGGTTGTACAGGTTCTGCTTGAAAAAATCGATGATGCGTCCGGGCGTACCGATCAGGATATCAACCGGCTCGTCGAACTGGCGTTTCTGTTGCTCGTAAGCCTTGCCGCCGTAGCAGATGGCGAGTTTGAGCGGCAGCCTGGCCAGCAGCGCTGCTGCATCCTTGTGTATCTGAATCGCCAGTTCCCGCGTCGGTGCCATAATCAACACGCGAGGCTTTCCGGGGGCGGTTGCCGGCTTATCCGAATGCAGTATGCGTTGCGCACAGGCCAGCAGGAAAGCCAAAGTTTTGCCGGTACCGGTTTGAGCCTGACCGGACACATCCTTACCTGATAGTAACAATGGCAGGGTCTGGGCCTGAATAGGAGTGCAGAATTCGAAATTCTCATCGTCCAGCGCACTCAGCAAACGCTCGTCGAGTTCTAGCGAACTGAAGCGATGCTCTGATAAATGTTGTTGGCCCATACTAGTGTCGACTCTCCCGGATTAGATTTTCTAGCCGACTATGGTAGCAAATTGCATGAAAAGCTGCGCTGCCATTTGAAAAGAGATTTTTTGCCCCCATTTTGTTCTGCCGGGCGTAGAAATCAGATACGTATTGCGCCTTCTTACAATGATTGACAGTTAAAACTGATGCGACTAAATTGTCGGTCTATTCGATAAAGCCA
>JAIBDO010000242.1 GCA_024686195.1 Gammaproteobacteria bacterium
GGAAGCTTCTGAGGCCACCGGAATTTCATAAAGACGCGCTTCAGGAATACTGAGCACACGCTGGTAGAGGGTTTTCTTACCCTCCATCAACAGCGGTTTGTCAGCGGCCTGCAGGTTGCCCGTTAACGGCAGTAGCAAGCAGATCAGCAGCAGGCTGGTCATGGCGCCACTGCGAGTGTTGCGGCGGGGATAGTTGCGCATCATGTCACCTATTGATATTGAGCAGCAGTTGACTGGCTTCAGCGTCGCCTTTCGCTGCGGCTTCTTTCGCCCAGCGCCCAAGGTCATCGAGTCGCTGACTGGCTTTCGGCTGGCCCAGTTCCGCAGCCTTGCTGTACCACTTGTAAGCCTGAATAGCATCAGCTTGATCCAGCAATGAATCTTCGGCGCGAAACAGGACAGGGTCCGACATTTCGCCCATCGTCATCATCGCCGCCAGGTGATCTTCACGTGCGGCAAAGAAATACAGCAAATGAGCATCCGCGAGGCTGCCTTCGCTGCGATATTGCTGAGCCTTTGCAAACACCTCCGACAGTGGGTAGGGTCGTCCTGCAGAGCGCAATTGCTCAATATACTGGCGCGCGCGCATACCGGGCGGCACCAGCAGGCTGCGCTCAATGGCGCCTGCCGAATCAGTCGTCGCGTTTGCATCATTCGTAATGATCGCAATATCCGCCGAAGTCGAATCATCGGTGTCGCCCGGATTATTCGCATCGCCGACAACATCCGTGGGCGCCGCAGCGCCGCTCATGGCAATAGGCTGCTGACCGGTGTCGAGGGTCAGCGGAACGTCACCGCGTTCGCCACTCAATAATACAAACAATATCAGGCCGACCACTATCAGCACGATCCAGATTAGCGGATTACGGCGCGCCGATGCAGTCGGTTCATTCGGTTCTGTCATGTTAGCTTTTGATGATCTCGCTGATTGGAATTGCGCTGATTTATATCTCGCTGACTTATATCCCGTTATTATGCCGACACTACTTCCCGGCAACTCGCTGCTGGTATTGTGCCGATTATGTCCGGGATCAGCTTCGGTATCGGCAGATTATAAACACTTGTTGCCGACGGGTACATTGAACAACCGATTTAAATCTGTGCTAACTGTCGAATAAGTTGATCGAACAGCGATTGTTCGAGTTCCCGGGTTACTGTTTCCTGTTCCCGGTTCGAGGCAGTCAGGCTATCATCGTTCAGGTAAACATTTTTCTGTTGGCGCAGCGTTTGCGACGCGACGATGGTTTCACCATCGGCTGCCTTGACACTGAAAGTCAATCCGCGGCTGATGCGTCTAACAATGGCACCGTCGCGCGCACTGGTCGCCAGTTGCCGAGTGGGTTCGACCTTGAGACTGACGTTGAGCTGCACCGATTGCTGATCCAGCTGTGACACCACAGTTGCACCGCCATTTTCCAGGCTGCGCTGCAATGCCCTGCTCTGTGACTCGCTGATATCGCTGGTTACCAGATAGATGGAAGATAACTCCAGCGGCAGGTCAGCCGTTCCTGCCAACCTGTAACCACAGGCCGACAGCGACAAGCTAACCAGCACCACCACGAGGGCGATGCGAAGACGGGCAAAACAACGGTGGTGGGCAAGTGTGGAAATCATGTCATCAAATAACGATATTAACCAATTTTCCCGGCACTACAATCACTTTGCGAATCGCACTGTCACCGATAAAACGCTTTGCCTGTTCATTCGCCAGAGCCGCTGCCTCGCAGCTGGCACGATCTGCATCAGCGCCAATTTGCAGCTTGCCGCGCAGCTTGCCATTCACCTGAATCACCATTTCGATGCTTTCCTGTACCAGCGCAGATTCATCGACCTCGGGCCAGGGGTGATCGATGATCAAACTGTCGTGTCCAAGATCTCGCCACAGGCGATGACAAACGTGCGGGATAATCGGCGCCAACATCAACACCATGCTGTCGAAAGCTTCCTGGCGGATCGCATTGCCAGTGGCCGACTCGTCGTCAAAGCGAGTCAGACTATTGAGCAACTCCATATTGGCGGCGATAGCCGTGTTAAACGTCAGACGGCGTTCGTAATCATCGGTCACCTTGCGAATGGTTTCGTGCAGCTTCAGGCGTATCGCCTTTTGCGCTTCATCTAGTGATTCGTCTGGCGAATCGACAGCGCCAGCCGCGGACTGATCACCCGTGGTGATGTGTTGCTGGACGGCAGCCCACAATCGTTTGAGGAAACGGTAGGCGCCCTCAACCCCGCTGTCAGACCAGTCGAGCGATTGCTCCGGCGGTGACGCAAACATGATAAACAGGCGCACGGTATCCGCACCATAGCGATCGATCAAATCCTGCGGGTCAATGGTATTGCCCTTTGACTTGGACATCTTGCTGCCATCTTTTAACACCATGCCCTGAGTGAGCAGACGTTTGAAAGGCTCGTTCGATTCGATCAGGCCCTCGTCACGCATCAGCTTGTGATAAAAGCGCGCGTAGAGCAGGTGCAGGATCGCATGTTCGATTCCGCCGATGTAAAGATCCACTGGAGACCAGTAGTCGGCGCGCTTGTCGAGCATAGCCCCGGCCTGATCCGGACAGGTGAAACGTTCCTGATACCAGGAAGATTCCATGAACGTATCGAAGGTGTCGGTTTCGCGCTCGGCCGCGGCACCGCATTGCGGGCAATCCACCTGCTTGAAGGAATCCATGCGCTTGATGGGCGAACCGATGCCTTCAAATTCGACTTCCTCGGGCAACACCACCGGTAAATCGGCTTCCGGAACCGGCAACATGCCGCAGCTCGGGCAGTTGATCACCGGAATCGGCGCGCCCCAGTAACGCTGGCGCGACACACCCCAGTCGCGCAGGCGGTAATTCACCTGCCGCGAGCCTTTACCCTCTGCTTCCAGCTGGTTGGCGATTGCATCGAAGGCAGCGTCGAATTCAAGCCCGTCGAGCGCCTGCGAATTGCAGCTGCGACCCTCTTTGGTGACAAAGGCACCCTGCTCGAGGTCTACCACACTGCCATCCAGCGGCCCGACTACCTGGCGAATTTCGATGCCGTATTTTCGGGCAAACTCCCAGTCGCGCTGATCGTGCCCGGGTACCGACATGATCGCTCCAGTGCCATACCCCATCAGGACGAAGTTTGCGATCCAGATCGGGATTGACTCGCCGTTGACCGGGTTAATCGCGTCGATGCCAAGCGCGATGCCGAGCTTTTCCATCTTCTCAAGCGCCGCCTCGGAAGTTTTGGTCTTGCGGCAGGATTCGACGAACTCCGCAATTTCCGCATTATTCTGTGCAGCGGCAAGCGCCAGCGGATGCTCCGCGGCAATGGCCATAAAGGTGGCGCCATACAGGGTGTCGGGGCGCGTGGTATACACCATCAGCGACTCCTGCCCGGGCACCTTGAACTCGACCTCCATGCCCTCCGAGCGACCAATCCAGTTACGCTGCATGGTCTTAACCTGTTCCGGCCACTCGACCTGCTCGAGGTCAGCCAGCAATTCGTCGGCGTAATCGGTTATCTTCAGAAACCACTGCGCGATCTCACGCCGTTCAACTTCAGTGTCGCAACGCCAGCAGCGACCGTCGATGACCTGCTCATTGGCGAGCACGGTCTGGTCCACCGGGCACCAGTTAACCGGCGCGGTTTTGCGATAGGCAATGCCCTTCTTCATCAAACGCGTAAACAGCCACTGTTCCCAGCGATAGTACTCGGGCTTGCAGGTTGCCAGTTCGCGTTTCCAGTCATAGCCGAAGCCGAGCAGTTTCAACTGACCGCGCATGTAATCGATATTCTGATAAGTCCAGGCAGCCGGCGGCACATTGTTTTTGATCGCCGCATTCTCCGCTGGCATGCCGAACGCATCCCAGCCCATGGGCTGCAACACATTAAATCCCTGCATGCGCTTGAAACGCGAGATGACATCGCCGATCGTATAATTACGTACGTGACCGATGTGCAGCTTGCCGCTGGGATAGGGAAACATGCACAGGCAGTAGTAACTTTCCCGGGTCGGGTCTTCGTCGACCTCGAAAATGTGCTCATCAGCCCAGAATTGCTGCGCTTCGGCCTCCAGGGTTTTGGGGTCGTAAGAATTCATAAAGTGTGGCGTTTGGGTGCGTTGTTTAAAAAAGGATGAAGGATACTCCAGAGCCCGGCCGAGGCAAAGCTTAACCTTTCGTAACTATTCAGCTCACCACTGAACAGCTACGAGTGATCTGGTCGAGAAACTGAATTGTTACAACCTTTCTTGCGCCTGATCCCGAGCAATAGTAATAACAGTGGCAACAGTGCTATCAGCCACTGAATTTTGGCAAAGTAATAAAACGGAGTGGCTCCGCTACGACCCTGCACTATCTGGGTTATCGACTGTGTCACAAACTGATCGCTAACCGACAAAACTTTTCCCTTGTGATCGATAAAGGCGGTGATGCCGGTATTGGTAGCGCGCATCATCACGCGCTCGCTTTCCAGACTGCGCATCTGCGCGATTTGCATGTGTTGA
>JAIBDO010000119.1 GCA_024686195.1 Gammaproteobacteria bacterium
ATCTTACCCCCGCACAGATGACCAACATCGGCGCCGCAGCGCACACCGCTTCCTGTGGATTTTCGGCAGCTGCGTAATCGTGATCGCCTCCGTGGTTGCCAGTGTCAATCTGCTTGCCTACCGTTACATGCTGTCAGACGATAACCAGGCGATAGTGCAATTGCTGTCGGGCTGGGGACGACTCTACAAACCGATCCTGCACGACGAGATCAAACCCGAGGTCGCCGTGTTCGGCGCGTCCTGGGCGCGCGATGCCTTCGACCCGTTGGAAACCAGTCGACTACTCGGGCGGCGCCTTTTCAATCACGGCGTGTCGGGTGGCAGCCCTTACGAGACCCGCCGTTTTGCCGACTCCGCACTCGGCAATCCCAATCTGCAGGCCGCCATTATCAATCTCAATACTTTTCATCGCTCGGGCATTCGTGCCCGCTTCCGCTACGGCTTCGACGAATCAATACTCAACGTCGATGCCGAACGTCAGCCTAATCGTTTCGTCGGGTTACGGCGTGCCTATTCGCTGGCTCTTGGCGGCTGGGCGGTCGGCGCCAACATCAAGCTGATCTCCACCATACGTGCCCGCGATCGTGGGGTCGCCAAACCCGACTACCTCGAATCCTACGAGCAGGCCGACCATACCCGCCGAAACATGAACAGCGTGCGCCTACAAGTTTTCCCGGAACCCGACCAGGCACCCGCGCCAGTAGAATCGAATGATGATTGGATGCAGACCGAGCTACCCGAACTGGACATTATGATCGCGGGCTTTTGCGACGCGAATGTCGATGTCTACGCCTATTACACCCCGACACACGCACGCAAGCAGTCCTGCGATCCCGGAGCCCGAGAAAAGTTGGCGACTCTCGAATTTCTGCGCGGCAAACAACGCAGCTGCAACGCCCGCATCCACTATTTCGATTTTGCCTACGTCAATGCGTTGACGCTCGAAGGCGTGCTGAGTCCGGTCACGGCCAGCCACTATTATCGCCCGGATGGCCATCCACGCCCCGCCGCAGGCCTGGCGATGGCGGCCAGCATGTTCGATCGGCCGTATCCGCCTGACGCTTCGCCTTTGCTGGCAGAGGATTTCGGTGTCGATTTACTCAGTCACGAAAATGCCGAAGGCTGGCTACTGGAGCGCGCCGCGCGCTGCCAGGGTGATTGGGGACCGGACGGTTATGACGCTTTCAAGGCAGCACTGGAAAAGCGGTAACACGCGGTCGTCAATAAACGTAATCACCGATGATTTCCACGAGGTGATCAATCCAGCGTTCCGGGATTGGTTCGGTCAGTTCCGGTGAGACACGGAAATCGGGTTCAAACAGGCGCTCGAGCAATTGCTGCGACACTTCCGGAGCCGAGCTTGCGACGTTCAACTCGCGGTTGATGCGCAGGCTGAGTCGATCGAAATTTGCCGAACCAAAACACACCCAACCATCGTAAATAGCTGCCTTGACATGCGAGAACCCTGGATACAGATACACTCGAATGCCGTGCTCCAGCATCAGGTTAACGGCCAGCACATTGCTGCGGTTAATCGGGCCATGATCGGTTTCCATCGGGATAACAACACGCACATCGACGCCGCGACGTCGCGCCAGGACCAACTCGCGTAACAGGCTGTCATCGGTGAAGTAAGCATTCTGGATGTAGATGTAACTTTGCGCTCGGCGAATCGCTGCAACCTGTGCGTTAAAAATCTCGTAGTTGCCGGGCCCGGTGAGCAAAAGTCGCATTGGATAACCCTCTACATCGTCCGGTTTGCTGCGTGGTCTCGACAGCGCCACGAGGTAACCGAGATCGCCGAACGGCCCGGCGTGCCCCCAGGCCAGATGAAACTCACGATCGATGATATCGACTAAAGGCCCGCGAATTTCCGCCATCAGGTCATGCCAGTCGTAACGGTATTCACGGCCGATATTCATGCCTCCGACAAACGCAGTTTCGCGGTCGATAAGCGTGGCTTTAACATGATCGCCGGTAAACCAGGGATTCGATTTCTGGCGCACATTAACCTTCGAGTCCGCCTCCAGGTAACGCCTTACCGACGCGGGCGGCAAATGCTCGTCCGGCAGCGTCGGGGAATCAGACATGGTCCCGGAAATAGTACCCAGACCGTCGAGCAGCACCTTGACCTCAATGCCCTCGTTGGAACGCCGCTTCAACAGATCACCTATTTTCAACGCATAATCGTCATTGTCGAAGATATAGGTTTGCAGGTGCACCGACTGCCGGGCGCTGCCGACCCTGTCGATCAATCGCGTAAAGAAGGCACTGCCATCGACCAGTACCTCCAGGCTCCCGGAAGACGGGGGCTTGCTCGATATTTTATCCAGTTCGGATTCCCACTGCTGCAAATCCATCGGCGCCGAATCACCAACTGGCGGGATCGGCTGGGTACTTAAACCGGTCGCCCAATCGATGCTGAGGGTGGAGGTCGCGGTATCGCCAACCAGGAAGAATAGACGGTAAAGTGATGAAACCGGGCGCTGTATCAGGTTGATCAGATGGCTGTACATCATGTGACCAAAGGCCTGGCCGCGTTTCAAACCGGCCACGGTGGTCGTCGTCACCGGTCGCAACGGCATATTGCGGATGAATGCCAGCAGGTGGTGCTCGGTGTTGAGATAAAGAAAGGGCAGCGCATACAACCCGGTATCTCCGGTGTTGAAAATGAGCTCAGTTGCGGTAATACCGCGTTCGCGCAGAAAAGACTCCAGAGTCGGGCGTCCACTGCGCATGAACTCAACAAAATTCAAGCGCTCATGCACCGAGTAGTCGGCGGGTTTATCGAGCAGGCGCATCGCACGAAACTGGCCGTCCGGCTCATAATAGAGAAAATACTGCATGAACTCGAAATCAACCACCAATCCTGTGCCGTTGGCTGGCACGACGGCGCGTAGCATGCGGTCGCGCAGCTCGTTCCACTGATCTACACCCAGGATCGGGATCAGAGTCGCATCAACCGGTAATGATTCCCAGGGCTGTTGCTGACGAAACTGCATCGGCAGCATGCTCGGCGAGACGTAGTTTGCCGAAGCCGGCTCTGCGCTCAGTTCGAGCCTGTCCTGCCAGTCCCCCCCCGAATATAGAATTTGTTCTCCGACACGATACTTGATGAAAAATTTCGCATCGCCGCGATAACTTTCCAGCGCAACCATCACCGCTGTGGCCGTTTCGCCGACCTGTTCGCGCGCCGGCAGCATCTCGGTACGGGTTGCGCATCCGTAGAGTGAAATGATGATAAACAACAGCGAGCAAATAATCCTGCAGTGAGGCATTCGCGCTCCTTCAGGGGATTCAATTGCTTCAAGTTGATGCGTTTTAACCAGCAATGTCAATCTGGGCGGGGAAACCGTTATTGCCCGTGCCCAACGATAAAAACCTGCCCTTGCCTCAATGAACTGTCGGCAACCAGCCATTACTTACTTTTCTGGGGAATCATTGTTGTAATCAGTAGCTTGCTGTTATGGGCGCGTCAGCTCGGGAAGCCGGGATCCCGGTTAGATCCGGATTGAAACGCAGCGCAGGAAACTCACCCATAGCGGGACGGTTGAGGTAAGCTGTAAGCTGTTTGTCGCCCCGCGCGGGGTTAGCTCAGTTGGTAGAGCGTCAGCTTCCCAAGCTGAATGTCGCGAGTTCGAATCTCGTACCCCGCTCCAATATTTCGCCTGCTGAACACACTCACAGAAAGCCAGTTAACGGCGTAGCAGATTTGTGCGAAGATACGCGCCCATGGATGCCTTTATTCGAGCCTTATCCAAGATCGAGTTGCACCTGCACATCGAGGGCAGTCTTGAACCCGAGTTGATGTTCGAGTTGGCGCGGCGCAACCGGGTTGCTATCCCGTTCGCTTCGGCCGATGAAGTTCGTGCTGCCTATGAATTCAGCAATTTACAAACCTTCCTCGATATTTACTACCAGGGCGCCAATGTCCTCATAGAAGAGCAGGATTTCTTCGACCTGTGCTGGGCGTATCTGCTGCGTTGCCGGCAGGATAACGTGCTGCATACCGAAATCTTTTTCGACCCGCAGACCCACACCGACCGCGGCATCAAATTTGATACGGTCATCAACGGCCTGCAGCGTGCGCTCGAACGCGGCCGCAGCGAGCTCGGCATCAGCAGTTCGCTGATCATGTGTTTTCTACGCCATCTGGACGAGGAATCAGCCTTTAGCACGCTGCAACAGGCACTGCCACACCGCGATAAAATCGTTGCCGTCGGCCTTGATTCGGCGGAAGCCGGCAATCCGCCGAAGAAATTTCAGCGCGTGTTCGAGGCCGCGCTCGAGGCGGGATTTCTGAGCGTTGCGCACGCCGGCGAAGAGGGTCCGGCCAGTTACATCCGCGATGCTATTTCGCTGTTGAAGGTCTCGCGAATCGATCACGGTGTGCGCTGCGTTGAAGACCCCGATCTGGTTCAACAGCTGATCGATACGCGCATGCCATTGACCGTTTGCCCGCTATCCAACATTAAACTGCGGGTGTTCGATGACATGGGTCAACACAACCTGGTCGATTTGCTGCGCCGCGGGCTTTGCGTCACCGTCAACTCGGATGATCCCGCTTATTTCGGTGGTTATATGACCGACAATTTCCTCGCTCTGGCCGAGGCGCATGCGATGACTCATAGCGAAATCGCCCAATTCAGTCTCAATGCCATCGAGGCGAGTTTCACCAGCAGCGAACGCAAGCATCAGCTTGTCGCCAGTGTGGAGGAGTATTTAAGCCAGCAGAGCAAAAGCACATGCCGGCGATGAACATTGCTCAACCCGGATTGCGCGCAACGAACGCTGAGGTAATCACCTACACAACCAGGAATCCATGATGATATCGGATCTCGTCATCTGCAGTAAGACAGACAAAATCTGGACCCTGGTGCTGAACCGGGCGGACAAGGGCAACGTGCTCAATATCGAGATGCTGCAGACATTGAAAGCGCATTTCGCCGCAGCAGCCGAGGAAGCATCACTCAGGGCAGTGATTCTGACAGGTGCGGGTGAACGCGTGTTTTGTTCCGGTACCGACGTTAGCGATTCAAAACGACAGGCACATATTCAAAATGTACTGTGGGACGAAGTTGGCTACGCGCTGAACTCTCTGCCGCTGTTAACCATCGGACTGATTAACGGCCACTGTAGTGGACGCGCAATGACCCTGATGCTGGGCTGTGATATCCGCATCAGTGTGCCACAGGCTCGATTTTCCTACCCGGTATTACAAAACGGGACGTTACCGGGCGCCGGCGATATGGAGCGTTTGCAAACGCTGATCGGACCCGGCCGTACCTCGGCACTGTTACTGGGGGGCCAACGTATCCACGGAGAGCGGGCCTTGTCCTGGGGTCTGGTGGACTACGTGGTCGAGCGTCCTGCTCTCGCTAATCTGGCGTCTACCCTGTCACTGGTGGCAACGCAGGCCGACGCAGAGCATCTTGCCGAAATAAAACGCCTGTGCCGGGAAATCTGATCCGGCGAACCTGATCAACTATAACAGGCTCAGAAAACCCCTGCCGCCAACTACTATTTGTTACTGATTGGGCAGGAACGTACAATCAGGTCTTTAGCGGCGGCAAATTGCCCAATCTACATTGCGTATGAATCAATATCAGGCGAATCATAATCGAAGCAGCAAACCAGCAGACTCCAGCAGTTTCTACAGCCTGTTAAGAGTTGTCATTGTGGTTGCTCTGCTGGTACTCGCATTGTGGATTTTCTCCTGACCCTTCGTAGCGTTTTTTAGCTCGCTCCCGTCACTGACCGATTTATCCAGCAAGGCATTCTGACCTTAGACGCCAGCAGATAGCAGTTTGTTGCTGCCGGAAAAGATATGAGAGAATCCTCCTTGGCTTTGCAGCTGATGATCAACTATTTGTAAAGGCTATATTCAGCAACCGGGGAATAATTCATGCGCGCCAACGACCCACTCCTTGAACCCTACCAGCTCAAGCATCTGACGCTGAAAAACCGCATCATGACGACCGCGCACGAACCGGCCTACACCGAGGACGGCATGCCGAAACAACGCTACCGGGCCTATCACGAAGAGCGGGTCAAAGCCGGAATCGCAATGATCATGACGGCTGGATCAGCAATCGTTTCGCAGGACAGTCCGCCCGCCTTCGGTAACATCCTGGCCTACCAGGATGAGGTGGTCGGCTGGATGAAGCAGATCGCCGACATGTGCCACGACCACGATGCCGCGATCATGATCCAGCTGACCCATCTGGGTCGGCGCACCGCCTGGTCGACCGATGACTGGCTGCCGGTGGTATCGGCTTCTCATCAACGAGAAATCGCACATAAGGCGTTCCCCAAACGGATTGAAGGCTGGGATATCGAGCGCATCATCCGCGATTACGCCGACGCGGCCGAGCGCATGCAGCAGGCTGGGCTCGATGGAATCGAACTGGAGGCCTACGGCCACCTTATCGATCAAATCTGGTCGCCGCTGACCAATACCCTCGATGCGCCTTACGGTGGGAGTTTCGACAACCGCATGAAATTTATCGCCGATCTGCTCGATGCCATTCGCGCCCGGGTGGGAAAGGAATTTATCGTCGGCGTGCGCTACTCCGCTGATGAACTCAGTGCGCAGGGAATATCCGTCGAGGAGGGTCTGCAGATATCTCACTGGCTGAAAGACAGCGGCCAGGTAGATTTTCTGAACGTCATTCGCGGCCGCGTTGATAGTGACGCGGCGCTCGCCGATGTGATCCCGGTGATGGGAATGCCCAATGCTCCACACCTCGATTTCGCCGGCAGCATTCGCGCGGAAACCGGTATGCCGACCTTTCATGCCGCCAGGATTGCCGATGTCGCGACCGCCCGGCACGCCATATCAGCGGGCAAACTGGACATGGTTGGCATGACACGCGCGCACATGGCTGACCCGCACATCGTCGAAAAAATTCGCGCGGGTCGTGAAGATGATATTCGCCCCTGCGTCGGCGCTACCTATTGTCTCGATCGCATATACCAGGGCGGCGAAGCACTCTGCATTCACAATGCTGCCACCGGCCGCGAACTCAGCATGCCGCATCGCATCAGCAACGCCGACAAAAGCGTTAAGGTCGTTATCGTGGGCGCGGGTCCGGCCGGGCTCGAAGCCGCACGCGTGGCCGCCGAACGCGGGCATGAGGTCGTGGTATTCGAAGCGCTGCCGCAACCCGGCGGGCAAATCCGGCTAACGGCGCTTAATCCCAGGCGGCGCGACATGATGGCGATTATCGACTGGCGTATGGCCCAGTGTGATGCGCTTGGCGTCAGCTTTCACTTCAATTCACTGGCCGATGCCGATGACATCAAGGCCGAAAATCCGCAGGTGGTGATCATCGCCACCGGTGGCTTGCCGCACACCGAGATTCTCGACAACGGCAACGATTTGGTGGTGTCGACCTGGGATATCATTTCGCGGGATGTGAAACCTGCCAATCGCGTATTGTTGTTCGACGACGCCGGTGATCATTCGGGTTTGCAGGCGGCCGAAGTGATTGCCGAGAGCGGTGCCGAACTCGAAATTGTCACACCGGATCGCAGTTTTGCTTCCGAAATCATGGGCCTGAACCTGGTTCCCTACCTGCGCGCGCTGCAACCAAAGCAGGTTATCTTCACCGTGACCTATCGACTGCTTGAACTGAAGCGAGAGGGGAATGCCCTGGAAGCCCTGCTCGGCAGCGACTATGGCGATTTCAGGCAAACCCGCAGTATCGATCAGGTGGTGGTCAATCACGGCCTGATTCCACTGGATGACGTCTATTTCGAGCTGAAACCCGATTCCTCAAATCTTGGTGAAGTCGATTACACTGACCTGACCCGCGGGATTGCGCAGCGAGGCGGCAAAAACCCGAATGGGACATTTCAACTGTTTCGGATCGGCGATGCCGTATCCACCCGCAATACACATGCCGCCATCTACGATGCATTGCGTTTACTCAAGGATCTGTAGTTAGCGGGAGTGGAATCAATAATGCACATGAAAGGAAGCCCAAATGTTTGAACACAGCCATCAGTCGAATGACCTGAAAACTCGATTGGCCGCCTTCATGGAACAGCATATTTATCCCCATGAACAGGAATACGCGGCGCAGCGCGAGGCGGCCAGCGAACGCTTTGCACCGCTGCCGTTGGTCGAGGATCTTAAGGCCCGTGCACGAGACGAAGGCCTGTGGAACCTGTTTGTTCCACCGGCCTTTGCCAACTTCAGCCCGGTTGCCGGACTCAGTAATTTTGACTATGCGCCGCTCGCGGAAATGATGGGCCGCGTGCTGTGGTCCGCCGAAGTCTTCAATTGCGGCGCACCCGATACCGGCAACATGGAAGTGCTGATGAAATACGCCACCCGGGAACAGCAGGATCGCTGGCTGACACCCTTACTCAGTGGTGAGATTCGTTCCAGCTATGCCATGACCGAACCGCAGGTCGCGTCCAGCGATGCCACCAATATAGAGTTACGCATCGAGCGCGATCACGATCAGTGGGTGTTGAACGGCCGCAAGTGGTTCATCACCGGCGCAATGAATACCCAGACCCGGCTGTTTATCGTGATGGGGAAATCAGATCCCGGCAATCCCGACCGACACCGCCAGCAAACCCAGGTGCTGGTGCCGCGCGACACCCCCGGACTCACACTGGTGCGACCATTGACCACGCTCGGTTACGATGATGCGCCACTGGGTCATGCGGAAGTTTTGTTCGATGATGTACGCGTGCCACTCGATCACGTCCTGCTCGGCGCAGGTCGCGGCTTCGAAATCGCGCAGGGTCGACTCGGACCGGGTCGCATGCACCACTGCATGCGCCTGCTCGGCGCAGCGCAGCGCTCGCTGGAACTGGCCTGCCAGCGCGCAAACAGCCGCTCAACTTTTGGGCGCCAACTTAGCCAGCACCAGTCAGTACGCGAAGACATAGCGCGTTCATTCTCCGAGATTGAAATGGCGCGCCTGCTGGTTCTGAAAACCTGTCGCAAGATGGACCAGGTCGGAGCACAGGAAGCGCGCGATATGATTGCG
>JAIBDO010000032.1 GCA_024686195.1 Gammaproteobacteria bacterium
ATCAGCGCCATATTGTACAGGACCAGCATCAGCATCAGCGCCATGCCGGTCGGCTTGAACCACTGCCGGGCGAGACCGCGAAAATCGATAGGGCTGATGTTACCGGGACTGTCACGGCTGATGCGTTTCGCGACCGGAATGAACAGTATTCCCATGATGATGGCCGGCAATGTCAGAATTTGTAACGTAGTCTGCCAGTCAAAATAACCCAGTAGAAAACCAGTGCTGAGCGGTGCGATCACTTCCGCACCGATGCTCCCCCCGACGGCATGTATGCCAAGCGCCTGCGCTCGCCTGTCGGGCATTGCCTTGACCAGCACCCCGGTTGCAATTGGGTGCCAGAAAGCATCCCCCATCACGGCAAAGGCCAGCAATAGTGTCACGCCCCAGAACCCAGGCGCCAGACTGGCACTCAGATAGCCGATCGCGACCCACCAGAAACTCAATAGCATCAACAATCCGGGGCGTGTCGAACGATCTGAGATAACGCCTGCAGGAATGTAAGCGAGGCCGGCACCAATACCGTTGATGGTGAGAATCAGACCGACTTCGACCGGACCGAGCCCCATACTGATGGCGATCGCTGGTGCCAGCAACCACAGGGTTCCGGCCACCCAGTCATTGGTCAGGTGCCCCGCGAACAGTGCAGTCAACAGAAATCGATGATTCTTTATCTCGCTATCAGTGCCCATGCGCCAGACTCGTCAGACTGTGTTTACAAAGTTTGTGATAAATCGGCAGATGGTGCTCAAGATAGCATTCAAAATCGCCGCGTTCACGCATGACGGGTTCGATCACAGTAGACATTGAACGTGGGTCGGCCCAAAGAAAGACAATGGAATTCATGAGTCGATCTTTTTACCATGCGCTATAGCGCTCTCGATACCGCGGAAATAAAACAACAGCGATGCCGCACGGATCAACATGAAAGCAGTCAACCCCAGGAACAGCCCGTGGTTGCCCAGCATCGGTATCGTCAACTGCATCAATGCAAGATAAGCGAGCAGGGAAAATATCATCGCGTTGCGCATTTCACGGGTGTGCCCGGTACCGATAAAAATACCGTCAAGCTGAAAACTCCACACCGAAACCAGTGGCGCCAGAATCATCCACGGCAGGTAAACAGCGGCGCTGTCGATGACCACGTCGATATTGGTAAACAGCCCGATAATCTGTTCACCCAGCAACCAGTAAAGTAATGCCGCCAGCACTGCAACCATTGCGGCCCAAAGACTGGTGAGCAATACCGCACGACGAAACACCTTTTGCTTACCGGCACCATAGGCACTGCCGGCCAGCGCTTCGACGGCATGCGCGAAACCATCCAGAGCGTAAGCCATGATGCTTTGTAAATGCATCAGAATTGCATTGGCCGCCAGAATCACCTCGCCCTGCCCCGCGCTTTTAGCCGTGAAATAACTGAATGCAAACAGCAGGCACAGCGTGCGCACAAAAATATTACTGTTGGCAGAAAACAGCTTTAGCAATTCGCTGCGCTCGAACAGTCGCGCCCGATCATAGCGCTGCAAGGCATTTCGGATCGGCCGTCTTAACAGTAACAGACCGACCAGCATCGCCAGGTATTCGGCAATCACGGATGCCAGTGCCACACCCTCAACACCCCAGTCAAAACCCATTACAAACAGCAAATCAAGCAGCACATTGGTAATATTCAGAACCAGCTGTAACACGAAAGCACTGCGTGTATCGTGCATGCCGATGAATATTCCGGTAAAGGCATACACACACAGCACCGCCGGTGCACTCCAGATTCGGATCACGGCATAATCGCTGGCCAATCCTTCAACCTGCTCGCTGCTATCGATCAAATAAAACGCCAGATCGATCAGTGGTGTGGCGAGGAAAATAACGATGATGCCCAACACCACAGCCAACAACAGAACCCTCATCAGGGTATCGGCGAGACTGTTCCAGTTACCCGCACCATAAGCCTGTGCGACAAATCCAGTGGTACCCATGCGCAGAAAGCCAAAGCCCCAGTAGAGAAAACTGAAAATGAGCGCACCGATCGCAACCGCACCGATCGCCTCCGGCCCGGGCAGATGACCGACGACCGCCGTATCGACTGCACCGACCAACGGCACCGAGATATTGGACAGGATAATGGGGCCGGCAAGCATCCAGACCTTTCGATTGGAAACGTTTAAAGCATCGGACTGCATGTTCACGTTATTTGCATTTACCAGGCTGGTATCGACTAGCGATCGGGCCGATCATGTTGATCGGGGTCAAGCCCGGAACTCGACTGCGAATCGGCGCCTGGTGTTGCCACATGCTCCGGAGTTTCGTCATGTGCGGAAAGGTAGAGTTGGCTCGACGTTGACTGTGATGCCGGTACCACGACGAAGGGCTTGCGTTTATCCGGGCTGCCGACACGGCGTCGACGCGTCATGAGCGCGAATAATGACAGTAACAGGCTGATCAGGCCGAAGTAGAAAAACAACCCCTGCGGACCCAGCACGCCCATGACTTGCCCAGCGAGAATGGGCCCGGAAACAGCACCGGCGCCATAGGTTATCAGCAAGGCTCCAGACACTTGCACACGTTCCTTCGCCGACACCATATCGTTTGCCGTCGCTGCGGAGAGTGAATAAAGGGTAAACACGAAGGTGCCGAAGAACATCCCAACGATCAAGATCAGTTCGTAACGTTCGGTATACAGCATTGTAAATGCTGCCAGTGCAACGATCACCGGAATGTAAACCAGCAAGGGGCCACGACCAATGCGGTCGGATAAATGTCCAATGGGCCATTGCAGCAACAGGCCACTCATGATGATGGCGGCCATGAAGGTTGACAGCTGAGCCTCGGAAAACCCCATGTTGGTGGCATAAACCGGACTCAATCCATGAATGCTGGAATTGATCAATCCGCAACAGAACACGCCGAACACACCTAATGGTGCGATCCGATACAGGGTCCAGACGTGCATGCGTGCCGCGGGCAATGGCACCGGAGCCTTGGCCCGGGTCAACAATACCGGCAACAAGGCCAACGAAAAGATGATCGATGCCAGACTGAACAACAGGTACTCCGATGGATCACCCAGGGTTAACAGGAACTGACCACAGCCTGCCGCAAAGTAGTTGGTTATCATGTAGAAAGATAAAATCTGACCGCGTGTCTTGTTGCTGGCAGCTTCATTGAGCCAGCTTTCGGTGACAATAATCATTCCGGCCATGCAAAAACCCGAAATCATACGCAACATCATCCACATAAGCGGATCGACAAATATGGGATGTAACAAGGCCGAAACCGACATGCAGGATGCAAACACGGCAAATGATCGAATATGTCCGACGCGGATGACTACCCGCGCGGCAAACAGTCCGCCAAGCAGCAGGCCGAAAAAATAAGCAGCAACGATGAAGCCAACCACGTTCGGCGAAAAACCTTCAACCTGGGTGCGCACTCCCAGCAAGGTCGAAAACAAACCATTGGCGAACAACAGCAGGCCATAGCTGAACAGCAGTGCAATAACGGTACCGAGGGTTTTGAACAAGTAGCTTCCAGCACCGGGTGAATCCCGGATTTGGCAATACTCTAAACCAATCGAGACGCATTATCACCACTTGATCCGGTATTTCTGGTCGAGTTAAGCGCCGCAATGTTTTGACAATAATTGTTACTACTATTAGTCTGTGCTACTGGATTCTGAGTGTCCCGTGCAATATTTCCCTTTGTAGACTGAAAAGTCGGCAGGTCGATTAAGCGCAGGTTCATGATTCACCAATAAAATAAGACCGACTGTTCCCTACATTCTGAGGAGTAAACATGAAAGACGACAAGTCTAAAGCTGAATTGAATTATCGCGATTTAACCCAGTCCGACAAGGACCTGGTCTCAAAACTGGCCACAGGCGGATTTTCCCGTCGTGAAGTTCTGAAACTCTCCATGGCCACAGGTGTATCGCTGGTAGCAGCCGAGCATTTGCTAACCGACGGCAAGGCAGTCAATGCCGCCACACCCAAGAAGGGTGGCTCGCTGCGCATGGCATCCAACCTGCACGGTCCAGACGACCAGCTCGATCCAACCCTGTTCACCTCGACGATCGATTACACCCGAGGTCGCGCTACTTATAATAGCCTTGTTCAGCACTCCAACGATCTGACACCACAGCCAGAGCTGGCCGAATCGTTCGAGCCTAACGCCAACGCCACGGAGTGGACTTTCAAAATCCGCAAAGGGGTAACTTTCCACGACGGCAAAAAACTTACGGCAGATGACGTCGTCTACACCATGAAGCGCCACCAGGGTGAAGCTTCGACGTCGGTTATCAAATCAGTACTGGCTTCGGTCAAGGAATGGAAGAAAACCGGGTCAATGGAAGTTAAGGCGATCCTCGAATCTCCGAATGCCGATCTACCCACCCTGCTGGGGCTGTTCCAGACCAAGATCGTGAAGGATGGCTCAACCGGCGAAGGCATCGGCACGGGACCTTACGTCATGGACTCATTCCAGCCCGGCGTAAAGTCCGTGCACACACGCAACAAGAACTACTGGCGTGAGGGCGCAAACCTCGATGCCATCGAGATCACCGCCATCACCGATCCGGTGGCGCGCGTCAACGCTTTGATCTCCGGCGACATGCAGATGGTTACGCAGATCGAACCCAACGCATTCCGTCAGGTCGAGAGCGCCGATAACGTGACACTGCTGTCGACACCGGCCGCATTGCAACTGGGTATCTGTATCCTCAAGAATACAGCACCCGGCAATAACGACGATTTTGTCAAGGGCATGCAGTACATCCAGGACCGCGAGCGCATCGTCAAACGGGTTCTGAAGGGCAAGGGTTCGCTTGGCAACGATACGCCGATCAGCTCCGCACACGGTGCGGACTTCTGCTCCGAATTACCACAGCGCGCTTACGATCCCGACAAAGCCAAGTTCCATTTCAAAAAATCAGGTATCAGTTCTGCGCAACTTTTCGTTGCCCCGGTTACCGGTGGTATCGAGGATGTCTGCCTGACGGCCCAGGCAAACTGCGCCAAGATCGGTTTCGACCTGCAATTGAAAAAGGTTCCGACCGACGGTTACTGGGGCGCGGTATGGATGAAGGAACCGCTGAACGTGGTGACCTGGAACATGCGCCCAACGGCGAATTCGCAGCTCGGTATACAGTTTGGTCCTGGTGCGGCATGGAACGACACCTTCTGGGACAACAAGCGCATGGGTGAGTTGCTGAGCCTGTCGCTGGCAGAAACCGATCCGGCCAAACGTCATGCTATGTACTGCGAAATGCAGACCCTGGTCCACAACGGTAGTGGCATGGTTATTCCTGCATTCTCCAACATCAACGACGGTATCGCCAACAACGTTATGGGCATGCCCACAGTACCGCTGGGTCAGCTTGGTGGTTGTGAATGGCCGGAGTTTGTCTGGCTGGCATAGGCTGCTAAGTAGTTGCACCACAAAAGGCCTGTATGACGTTATACAGGCCTTTTTTTTGTCATGAAGCAATCAGCATCCGGAATTTACTCGCCCGGAGCATATAAAAAAAATTTATGTTCACTGAGTACGAATTTAATAATAGAATGGGCGCTTATAACTTTATAAGACAATAATCGAGGGGGAAATATCCAATGATGACACGAATGGTCATGCAGCGAATTGGCATCGGCTTTGCAACCTTGTGGGTTGTGTCGGTGATCGTATTCGTCGCCACCAGCATACTGCCGGGAGACGTCGCAGAGATAGTGCTAGGACAGTCGGCAACGCCCGAAACACTGGCAGCATTGCGCGCCGAACTCGGCCTCGATCAACCCTGGTATATACGTTATTTCGGCTGGCTTGGAAACATGATGACCGGCGATCTCGGCATTTCCAAGGCCGGTGGTGCTACTATTTCCAGTCTCATTGGCGGTCGTCTCGGTAACACGGTGATGATGGCCGGTTGGGTTGCGGTGATTTCTATACCGATTTCGATCGCTCTTGGCCTGTGGGCTGCGATGCATCCCGGTACCTGGCTTGACCGTATCGTGACCTTCGGCACTTTGAGCCTGATCTCGGTACCAGAATTTTTCATCGCCACGGTTGCGGTACTCATACTTGCCGTCGAACTGCACTGGTTGCCCTCTACCGCCTACATGACCGGTGAGGAAAACTTCCTCGAGTTGATGAAAGCGCTGGCCATGCCGCTGATTACCCTGGTCATCGTGGTGTCGGCACAAATGATACGCATGACCCGTGCCGGCATTCTCAACGTGATGAGTTCACCTTACATTGAAATGGCGATACTGAAAGGCGTGCCACGTTCACGCATTATCATGCGCCACGCTTTTTACAATGCGATCGGACCGATCATCAACGTTATCGCGCTCAACCTGGCTTATCTGGTCAGCGGCGTGGTTATCGTCGAAACTATTTTTGCCTATCCCGGTCTCGCCAAGCTGATGATCGACGGCGTACAAACCCGCGATCTGCCGCTGGTACAAGCCTGCGCCATGATTTTCTGTGGTACTTATGTTGTGTTGATACTGATCGCTGATATCGGCTCGATTCTTTCCAATCCGCGTTTGCGCAATCCGAAATAGCTGGGGATAACAACATGACTGAACAAGTTGCAAGCAAGAAAGAAGCGGAAGTCATCGCGGAACTCGATTCCTTTGCGGAATTACCCGATGCACCGCCGAAACGAAAATTCAGACTGACCTGGGTAGGATACGTATCCTGTGCGGTGGTCGCATTCTGGTTGATCATCTGTCTCATCGGCCCGAGTATTGCGCCGTTTCATGAAATGGATATGGACGGTGACGACAGCTTCCTGCCGGCTGGCGAAGGCGAGTATGGTCATTTCTATCTTGGCACTGATTACCTGAGTCGGGATACTTTATCGCGAATCTTATACGGCGCACGCAATACCATCGGTATCTCGCTGGCAGCAACGCTGATTGCCTACCTGATCGGCATTACCCTGGGTATTCTGGCTGCGGTCAAGGGGGGCTGGATTGACATGGGTATAAGCCGCGTTAACGATGCCATACTCGCGCTGCCGACGATCATGCTGGGCCTTATCGTGATTGCAGCGCTAGGTTCATCAATACCCATCCTGATCGGCACCGCGGCGATAATCTACGCTACCAGTGTGTTCAGGATCGCGCGCGCGCTCGGTCAGGACATCATGGTGCAGGACTTTGTTGAAGCGGCACAGACCCGCGGCGAAGGCATCTGGTGGATTATCCGCGCCGAAGTACTGCCGAATGCGGCCATGCCATTGGCAACTGACTTCGGTCTGCGCCTGGTGTTCGTGGTGCTGTTCATTTCCAGCCTGAGTTTTCTGGGTCTCGGCGTACAGCCACCCGCCTCTGATTGGGGCAGCATGGTGCGTGAAAACCTGCAGGGTCTGACCTATGGATCTTATGCGGCTATCTGGCCGGCACTGGCAATCGCATCCTTTACCATCGCGATCAACCTGATCGTTGATGACATTTCCGCCAAATCCGGCGGCAGTCTCGCTAAGAAAATGGTGTAGAGCTATGGACCATGATGATATGAAACGGGAAAAATTATTTGAAGTAGTCGATCTCCGCATCAGCGCCTATAACGATGAGGGTGAAGAAGTCCCCATCGTCCGCGGCGTAAGCTTTGACATACACAAGGGCGAAGTTGTCGCGCTGATCGGTGAGTCCGGTTCGGGTAAGACGACCATCTCGCTGGCATCGTTGGCCTACACCAAGCCGGGACTGCATTTCACCGGTGGTGAAGCGAAACTGTATGGTAAAGACGTGTTGAGCATGTCCCCGGTTGACCAACGCGAAATCCGCGGCGGCAACGTGGCCTATCTCGCACAGAGTGCCGCGGCAACCTTCAACCCGGCGATTACGATCGGTGAACAGGTCACTGAGTCGGCCGTTTTACACGGCAGGCTCAACCAGGGAGATGCGACGAAGCGAGCAGTCGAGTTGTACCATGCGCTCGAACTACCCGACGCCGATCGCATCGGTTTCCGTTACCCACACCAGGTATCCGGCGGACAGTTGCAGCGTTTGATGGCAGCCATGGCACTGTGCGGCAAGCCCGACCTGATGGTACTCGACGAGCCTACCACGGCACTCGACGTGACCACTCAGATCGAAGTACTCAAGGCCTTCAAAAAGGTAATCCGCGAAGAAAATTCGGCCGCTATCTACGTCACCCACGATCTTGCGGTAGTTGCCCAGATAGCGGATCACATCGTGGTGCTCTATCACGGTGAGATCATGGAACAGGGTTCGGTAGATCAGATCATCAATCACCCGACCCATGCCTATACCAAGCGGCTCATGGAAGCGGTTCGACCCATACCCGAAGCCGGCATGGGCGAGGATGCCAGTGGTGATCATGATCGTGTCGTCGATAATATTGAAGTCAAAAATATGACCGCCGGTTACGGTGGCATCGTCAATGGCGAACCGGTAGTGCCGATTCTCAAGGATATCAATGTCAGTGTGAAAAACGGCCATGTGGTCGGTGTAATCGGTGAATCCGGTTGCGGAAAATCAACACTGGCACGTGTCATGGCGGGCATGCTGCCACCTGCTCGTGGTGACATCATTCTCGACGGCAAGCCCCTCGAAGGTGACCTGAAAGATCGCAAACTGGACGAATTACAAAAGGTGCAGTTCGTCTTTCAGATGGCAGACACAGCACTCAATCCCAAGCAATTAATAGGCAACATCATCGGTCGACCGCTCGAGTTTTATCACGGTCTAACCGGACGTGAGAAGCATAAAAAGGTAGCTGAAATACTGGATATGGTTGAGTTACCCGCGGCGTTTGCCAATCGTTTTCCGATGGAACTTTCGGGTGGCCAGAAACAGCGCATCAATCTTGCGCGTTCGCTCGCCGCGAATCCCGAAGTCATGCTCTGTGACGAAGTGACGTCAGCACTCGATAGTATCGTGGGCGCGAACGTGATCAAGCTGTTGACTGGATTGCGCGATAAAACGGGTGTCTCCTTCGTCTTCATCAGCCATGATCTTTCCACGGTAGCCTCGTTTGCCGATGAAATAGTCGTGCTTTATGCCGGCCGTGTGGTCGAGCAAGGGCCAACCGATGAAGTGCTTGAACCACCATTTCATCCCTACACCCGTTTGCTGATCAGTTCGGTGCCCGAAATGCGCATCGGCTGGCTCGAAGATACGATGAAAAAGCGTGAAATGGCAGTTGGTATCGCGCGCGGCGTTGAAATAACGGCCAAGGGTTGCCCCTTTTACAACCGTTGCCCGCTCGCCATCGAAGGGACCTGTCAGACCGTGGTGCCGCCAACACTGAATCTCGAAAACGGTCATCAAATCAGCTGCCATTTGACGCTCGAGCAACTAGAAGAAGCCGAAGCCGATGCGCAGAAAATACTGTTAGGTTACGAAAAGCTGGGGCAGGAAGATGCTCCCGTGGTCACCTAATCAATCCAGGTCATAATAACTTCAGGAACCAAACATGAGCACTTACCCGAAACTGACTGAAATGGGCATTCGGCATCCCGAGCAGATCGAAAAATTCTCGGTCTACACGGTTGGTAATACCGACATTCTGCAGGTGGCCTACAATCGAAAGAAAGGCTCGATATTGCCTATTACCCGGCGTTACAAGTTCCCGCAACTGAAGGAATCGGTGATGGTCGATAGCGGCACGCGCAGAACCGAGGTGCTGTATAAAAGCACACCTGCTTTTCGCGAGGCCCTGCACGAACTTGAACAACTTAAACTGGCCCTTGAACAGGGCAAGGATCTCAAAGCAAGGTTGCATGAAGAATTGAAACTGTTAAAGGAAGACATGGCGCTGCGCACCGAGTATATCGAGTCCATGATCGACCAGCTGTAAAGTATTCGAAGAGCGGCGTTTCCAGCTCCGATGGAAACGCCGTAATCAATCCCTTGACTGCTCCGAGCCAGCCTCAAATTCCTCGCTGGCGTACTGCTGAACCGACTCGATAGCCGAACCTGATGGATGCACGGCTGTCGCGGTGCTCTGACCCTGGCGCGCCATTGGTACCGGGGCGCTGCAAAGCATACGGTAGATCGCGAACAGTCCAGTCAACCCGTGCACCCCGGCAATAGACCAGAATAGCGACTGGTAGCCGTAAACATCCATTATGACCGCAAACAACAGCGGGCCAGTTATCGCGCCGATACCGCCGACCATTACCAGCCCCCCGCTCGCGGCGATCATCTGGTTCGCTTCAAGATGATCGTTGGTATAGGCGATGCAGATCGAATATAGCGGAAATGCCAGACCCCCGAACAGCGCGACGGCAAGGAATAATGCCGTCGTCGAGTGTTGTTCGGCCGGTATGCAAACCAGTGCCGATAGCGAAGTGAGGATAGTCACCAGCGTCAACACGGTGCGTCGATCGAAACGATCCGACAGGGCTCCGATCGGGCCCTGTAATATGACCGTGCCGACCACCGCCGCGGTCATGAAGTAAGAAATATCGCGAATGCTGAGCCCGATGCGTTGCGCGTAAACCGGCCCCAGGGCAAAAAAGGTCGCCGTCACCAGGCCGACCGCAAACATACTGACCATGCCAAGTGGACTCAGCCGAAAAAGCTCAAACAGGCTGATTCTCACCGAATCGTGAAAAGTTGGCGGTGAACCCGCCGACAGCAATAAAGGCACGACGGCCACTGAAATCAGAATTGAAGTAAGAATGAAAAGCGGAAATTCGAGTGGGCTGGCGAGGTTTAACAACAGCTGGCCTGCGCCAACTCCGACGTAGGTGACCACCATATACATCGACAACAACTTTCCGCGCGTTTCATTGGTAGCGCGATCATTCAACCAGCTTTCGGCTACGATATAGAGTCCCGCAAAACAAAAACCGCTGAGCAGACGCATGGCCATCCATACCGGCACATTGACCACCAGCGCATGCACCAGTATCGCTGCCGAAGACAAGGCTGCAAACGCCGCAAACACGCGGATATGACCGACTTTAATGGTAATCCGCGGGGTCAACAGCGAACCGAGCAGGAATCCCAGGTAGAACGTCGACATTACCAGGCCGGTTATAGTCGCCGAGAACCCTTCCAGGTCGGCACGTATGGCCAACAGGGTTCCTTGCAGGCCATCGCCCAGCATGAGAATTCCGAAACCCAGCAGGATCGCCCAGGATGACGCCAGCGCTGCGCTAAAGGTGGCGGGACGACGTGACACTTCACTCCTCCGTTGTACTGCAGGCAGATGTTTTGATTTCAACCCCGAAGGCTGAGAGAAACCGGTAGCAATCTGCTCAAGCAGCCACCAGCGAAAACCCGGCCGAGTGTAAACAATACTCAAGCCACAAACCATCGATTATTGCGATCAGCTGACGTGCCACACTGTCGATCTCAACCTGGGCAGACATTCCATTTGCCATCCCAGTCGGCATTCCATTAGAAATGCGCCGTAGAGCAGCTTTGATACTTTCCTTTGTTAAACGAATACCAGCAACCCACAATTGATCCGGCTATCGATGAATCCCTGCAGGGTTAAGTCGCTCGCAGAAAGCTGGCTTTGCGATCCGTCCAGTGATTTTGACCATTTATTCCCAGATCACCCCGGCGCTGCCGCATATCGAACATTACATTGGCGGCTTCGCCCTAAATAATTGATACCCTACCCCGACTTATGATACAAAGGTTGAACAACGAAGTTAGCTTAACAACGTCTTAATCAACGGCTGTAAACAGACTTCGTACTTAAGAAGATCCCTGACAGGGACACATCTAACTAATTACCCGAGGAGAACAGCCATAGTGGACATCAAAGATCTCGAAAAAGCAGCGAAAGAAGGAAAACTCGATCGCCGTGATTTTATCAAACGTGCAGCAGCGCTGGGACTGGCCGCGCCATTTGCAACCAGCCTGCTATCGCAATCCGTGCATGCTGCCACGCCCAAGCGGGGCGGTAAATTCATAATGGGTACCGGCCACGGATCGACAACCGATTCGCTAGATCCGGCCACCCATGAAAATGGCTTTATGCAAAACGTGGTTTATACCTACGCCAACCATCTGTTCGAAGTCGACAATGAAGGCGGTGTCATACCCGAACTGGCTGAGAGCTATGAAGCCAGCACGGACGCCAAGACCTGGGTCATCAAGCTGCGTAAGGGTGTCGAATTCCACAACGGCAAGGAAATGACAGCAGAAGACGTGATTTCGTCGATGAATCATCACCGCGGCGAGGACAGCAAATCGGCAGCTAAATCACTACTCGTGGCAGTGGTGGAGATGAAGAAGACCGGAACTCACGAGGTTACTTTCAAACTCAATGACGGAAATGCGGATTTCCCGTATATCCTGAGCGATTATCACTTTGCGATCATGCCCGATTTCAAAGGTGCCGCGGACTGGCAGGCCGGTTTCGGCACCGGTGGCTACATCATCGATCGTTTCGAGCCGGGCGTGCGCGCTACCTTCAAGCGTAATCCTAACTACTTCAAGTCCGATCGTGCGCATTTTGACGAAATCGAAACCATTGCCCTGGTCGATACCACGTCGCGCCAGAATGCGATCATGAACCGCGAAGTGCACGCAATCAACCGGGTCGATCCGAAAACAGTTCACCTGCTCGGTCGCAATCCAAGCCTCAGCATTCTCGAAGTCACCGGCACCTTGCATTACACCTTCCCGATGCGGGTTACCATGGCGCCGTTCGACAACTATGATCTGCGCATGGCGGTCAAACTGTCGGTCGATCGTGAAGCGCTGGTGCAAAAGATTCTGCTCGGCCATGGCGCATTGGGCAATGATCATCCAATATCCGCAACGCAAGCCAATCACAACAGTGATATGCCGCAGCGCGCGTTCGATCCCGACAAGGCCAAATATCACTTGAAGAAAGCCGGTATGGAAGGCGCCACGCTGGACCTCAGCACATCCGAGGCCGCTTTCTCCGGTGCCGTCGATGCCGCCCTGCTGATCAAGGATTCAGCTAGCAAGGCGGGGCTTAACATTAACGTCGTGCGCGAACCGAAGGATGGTTACTGGGCGAATGTGTGGAACAAGAAAGCCTGGTGCGCCTGCTACTGGGGCGGTCGCCCGACCGTGGACTGGATGTTTACTTCAGCTTACCTTGCCGATGGCAACTGGACCGACACCGACTGGAGAACCGGCCCGGCGGCGGACAAGTTCAACAAGTTAGCGTTGGCAGCACGCTCCGAACTCGATAGCGAGAAGCGGCGCGCCATGTACTATGAAGCCCAGGAAATTGTCAGTGACGATGGTGGCGCTCTGATTCCGATGTTCGCCAACAATATTCATGCGGTGAGCAAAGAGATAGGGCATCCAGAGAAGCTTGCAGGTAACTGGGAGTTCGATGGTAACAAAAATGCCGAACGCTGGTGGTTTGTGTAGGGCAGTCAAACAAAATGGAATGGGCTTCGGCCCATTCCATTTTTTAGCATCAACCGATGTAAGTTCTTTATGATGTAAAAAAGCGACACTTAGCCGATAAAAATAATGGGGCTGATTCGCGACAATAGGAGGGGAGGCACTGTGCATCCAGTAATACGCACAATACTGCAACGGCTCGGGCTCGGTCTGGTAACGCTGTTCGTGGTTTCATTGATTCTATTCAGTTCGGTTGAATTCCTGCCAGGTGACTTCGGTGAAGCCGTTCTCGGACAGGCAGCATTGCCGGAAACCGTAGCTGCGTTTCGCAAGGAGCTCGGACTCGACCTGCCATTGCATGAACGCTATTTCGAATGGTTGGGTGGAATTCTGACCGGTGATATGGGTAATTCATTCTCGGGGCGTGGCTCCTCGGGTGGCTCAGACCGATCGAGACCAGTAATCGAATTACTCGCACCGAGACTAGCGAATACACTCTTCCTGGCATCGATGGCAGCGATCATATCGGTACCACTGGCACTTTTTCTGGGTATCACTGCGGCGCTCTATCGCAATTCGATCTACGACCGAACGGTTAACGCTCTAACGCTGACCACGATTTCCTTTCCCGAGTTTTTTGTCGCCTATCTGCTGATACTGGGGTTGTCTTCATTCACCAAGATCTTTCCATCGCTGGCGAATATAAGCCCTGATGCACTATTCTGGGATAGGGTATACCTCACCGCCCTGCCCGCACTAACACTGACGCTGGTTATCGTTGCGCACATGATGCGCATGACTCGTGCCGCCATTATCAATCTTATGGCAAGTCCCTATATCGAGATGGCGGATTTGAAGGGAGCATCGAAATCAGAAATCATTTTGCGTCATGCCCTTCCCAATGCATGGGCGCCGATCGTAACCGTCATCGCCTTTAACCTGGCCTACCTGGTGGTTGGTGTGGTGGTCGTCGAAGTGGTATTTGTCTATCCAGGGGTCGGCCAGTTAATGGTAGATGCCGTGACAACGCGTGATGTCCCGGTTGTGCAGGGTTGCGCGATGATTTTTGCCGCGACTTATATCCTGCTCAACCTGTTCGCAGACATTATTTCCATTATTACTAACCCACGGCTGTTGCATCCACGATGAACGATAATGATAAGGAAGACATAATACCCAGCGAGGCGGCGGAACTGGCCGATCAGGGTTACTCGGCTGCCGGCGAAGTCGGCGTCATCAAGTCACGCCGCACATTCACTCAGAACGTATGGCGCGGTCTGAAGACCGCACCGCCGACCGCCGTGTTCGGGCTGATAGTAATTTCCATTTACGTTGTTTTTGCAGTTTTCGCACCGCTGCTGGCACCCTTCGGCGAAGCTGAAATATTTTCGATGTCATATGCGCCCTGGAGTGACGAGTTCATGTTTGGTACCGACCAGCTGGGTCGCGATGTACTATCCCGGCTCATCTACGGTGCACGTAACACAGTTGGTATAGCGTTCGTGACAACGCTGTTCGCATTCACCATTGGTGGTGGTCTCGGTATAACCGCGGCAATCAACAACAATGGCTGGCTCGATAATCTGCTGAGTCGTTCGGTTGACGTGTTAATGGCGATTCCCAGCCTGATCTTCGCACTGATATTGCTGTCCATGTTCGGCGCCAATACATTGAATCTGATCATTATTATCGCTGTGCTCGACTCCACCCGGGTATTTCGTATCGCACGCGCGGTGTCGTTAAACGTCGTCGTTATGGACTACGTTGAGGCAGCCAGGTTGCGCGGCGAAAAAATGTTCTGGATTCTATACCGCGAGATATTGCCCAACATCATGCCGCCACTGGTAGCTGAATTTGGACTACGTTTCTGTTTCGTATTCCTGACCATTGCGGCCCTGTCCTTCCTCGGCGTCGGTATCCAGCCACCAACCGCTGACTGGGGTTCAATGGTGCGCGAAACGGCGGGGCTTATACAGTTCGCCGAGTATGATTTCACCGCCGCTATGACACCCATGTTGCCCGCCGCCGCAATCGCGTTGCTGACCGTAGCCGTCAATTTCGTGGTTGACTGGTTCCTGCACAAATCCAGCGGCCTGAAGGACTGATAACTATGAGTAATGAAAATAACGGAAAGAAAGGCGACATCCTGCTGGATATGCGCGACATCGTTATCGATGGCTACAGTGATGATCGTTGGCATGAGATCGTCAAGGGCGTCGACATAACCCTGCGCCGTGGTGAAGTCATGGGACTCATCGGCGAGTCGGGTGCCGGCAAGTCAACACTCGGTCTGGCAGCGATGGGGTATGCCCGTGCCGGTTGTCGCATTACCAGTGGCTCAATCATGTTTGATGGCGAAGATCTACTGGCTAAAACAGAGGAAGAGAGGCGCGCTTTGCGTGGCACTCGCATCGCCTATGTCGCCCAGTCTGCAGCCGCCTCTTTCAATCCTGCGCATCAACTGATCGAACAGACGGTAGAATCGACTGTACGCCGTGGCACTAAATCAGAAGCCGAGGCCAAGGCGGACGCACGCAAACTGTATCGTGACCTGCAGTTACCAAACCCCGATACGATCGGTGATCGCTACCCGCACCAGGTCTCTGGCGGGCAGTTGCAGCGGGTCATGACCGCGATGGCCATGTCGCCGAGACCTGACCTGATTATCTTTGACGAACCCACCACGGCCCTCGATGTAACGACCCAGGTTGAAGTTCTGGCCTCCATGAAACGCATCGTTGAACATTTCAATACCGCGGCAATCTATATTACCCATGACCTCGCCGTGGTCGCTCAGATGGCCGATTCCATCAAGGTGCTTCGTTACGGTGAAACCATTGAGGATGCGGAAACCCGCAAGATGCTGGATAATCCGGAGAAGGAATACACCCGTTCGTTGTGGTCCGTACGTTCGATCGACAAGGAAGAGGAAAGATCAGGCGATATCATCCTTAAAGTAGACCATGTGGACGCGAGCTATACCGGCAGCGCCAAGGTGCTGGACAACGTCAGCATCGAAGTTCCTCGCGGTCATACGGTTGCCATCGTCGGCGAGTCGGGTTCCGGCAAATCAACCGCCGCACGCGCCATCACAGGCCTGCTGCCGCCTTCCAAGGGGCAGGTTCTGTTCAACGGCAAAGCATTACCCCCTGCTCTAAAAGAACGAAGTGTTGATCAATTGCAGAAAATCCAGATGATTTATCAGATGGCAGATACGGCGATGAATCCCCGTCATACCGTGCGCGATATTATCGGGCGACCGTTGGAATTCTATCTCGGACTCAAGGGGCGCGCGCGCGACGATCGCCTGATGGAACTGGTGGAAATGATCGAACTCAACGAATCTTTTATCGATCGCTATCCGGCGGAACTTTCCGGTGGACAGAAGCAGCGCATCTGCATTGCACGCGCACTTGCAGCCAATCCTGAACTGATTATCTGTGACGAAGTAACCTCGGCGCTCGACCAGATCGTGCAAAAAGGCATCCTTGAGCTGTTATTGCGCCTGCAACGTGAGCTCAACCTGACCTACATCTTTATCACTCATGATATTGCCACGGTGAAGGCCATCTCGGATCAGATTGTCGTTATGCTGCAGGGTCGGGTGGTTGAGCAAGGTATGAAAAGCGAAATTCTGTCCCCGCCCTATCCTGAATACACCGAGTTGCTGTTGTCATCGGTTCCGGAGATGGATCCCGATTGGTTGACGGGCCTGTTAAAGGCACGTTCCGAGGGAGCTTCAGCCACTAACAGATAATTCTGCGGGTTAGTGTTCGCTTTCACCTATCTGCTCGATGGCCCGATCATAAGCGTTGATGCCTTCCCGCAACTCGGTGGGAACATCAACGGGCCATCGCTAATCCGCTGCCCTGACTGGATAGCACAGCCGCCAGCAAAATATCTGCTCTACTTCGCCCACCATGAAGGCCGTTCGATACGCCTGGCACTCAGCGATCACCTGCGAGGACCCTGGCGTCTTAACACCCCAGCACCACTGCATCTGAACCACAGTTACTTTCCACCCGCGATAGAATCTGCCCGGCTTGATCCATCGGTGAGGGAGCTCATAGCAAAAGGTGAAGACGGCAATTACCCGCACATTGCGTCACCCGATATCTGGGTTGATGATGACAATCGCGAAATCCGCCTCTATTATCACGGACGTCTCGATAACGGCCTGCAATGTAGCCGCGTTGCGCTGTCTAAAGACGGAGTGAATTTCACTGCGCAGGAAGAAATCCTGGCCACCCCCTATCTCAGGCTATTCAAACAGGACGACTGGTTTTACGCCCTCACCATGCCCGCCCGACTGTATCGCTCACGCGACGGCCTGGGCAACTTTGAGGCAGGACCGTGTCTGACCAACGAACCGATTCGCCATCATGCATTGCTGCAACATCAGGGGCAGTGGTTGCTATTCTGGAGCCGGGTCGGAGACCAGCCCGAACGCATTATCATGTCAACAATACAGACCGATTCAGACTGGAATAACTGGCGACTCGGGGAAACATGGGAAGTACACCAGGCGCGCGAGGCCTGGGAAGGTGGGGATTTGCCTGCCGAGGCATCAAAATATGGAGCAATCATGCAGCGCGTCAATCAACTACGCGACCCGGCCATTTTTGAAGAAAATAATCGAATATTTCTGCTTTATGCGATTGCCGGAGAACAGGGTATCGGCATCGGTGAACTATGTAAGATTTCGGTTTAGTCCAGCGGTGTATGGTTAAAGCTCGGCATCGCCAGTATTTTCTCCATGCCACCGAGCGCCTCGATCATTCTCGCCTGATCGGCAAAGGCCAGGTCGTTGACTACCTGAGGATCAAGAATCTGGTAAAGCTCCCGCGTCATAGACTGCAATGATTGCGCATGTTCAGGCTGTTCGGCCAGATTGCTCAGTTCCTGCGGGTCCTGTTGCAGGTCGAACAATAGCGGTGGATTGTCATCGGCAAAATACACCAGCTTCAGCTGCCCTTTGCGCAACATGTAGGATCCACAGGGGCTACCCCCATCGTGGTACTCGCTGATCACCGTGCGATCGATTTCAGGTGCATCAATAAACGATTGCAGTGGCCTGCCTTGCCAGGATTCCGCCGCCGCAATGATATTGCCACCCACCGCCAGTTCGATCGTACTGGCGAGATCAGTCAACGATACCGGGGTCTGGTTGACCGACGCTTCGATGCCCGGGCCGGTAATCGTCAGCGGAATACCGACTGAATCTTCGTACATGAAAGACTTGCACCAGATGCCGTGGTTACCGATCAGGTCGCCGTGATCGCTGGTGTAGATGATCTGCGTGTTACCCGCCTGGCCACTGCGGTCAAGCGCGGCAAGCACCTGCGCCACGTTATCATCGAGAAAGCTGCACAGCCCATAATAATTCTGCAATCCCAGCCTTTCCGTTTCCAGGTCGAAGTAGTCCGCATAGTCCCAGAACTCGCGCATGGCATCGATTACGGGATGCTTGAGGCGTGTTGCTTCATCCCGATCAAATGCTGCGGGTAGCTCAACATCACGATACAGGTCGAA
>JAIBDO010000022.1 GCA_024686195.1 Gammaproteobacteria bacterium
ATCGAATCCAGGCTGCATCTCGCTTCCGGCATCGTGCTCGCGCTATACGTGGCACAACACCTGATCAATCACGGTTTCGGCATCATTTCCATCGATGCAGCAGAAGCCTATCGTAAAACGGTTGGAGCGGCATTTCAAACGCTACCGGGGCTGGTGCTGTTGTACGGCTCGATTCTGTTTCATGTCATCATCGCACTGCGCGCACTCTATCGACATTCAACGCTGAGAATGCCGCTGTGGAAGGCCCTGCAATTGTTGCTGGGCCTTTCTATCCTGCCGCTGCTGGTTGGACATGCGGTCGCCAATCGCGGCTTTGCGCTGCTCGGCAACGTTGATCCGAATTACTACTACGTCGTCACCTCCATATCACTGAAACCGATATTTCTGGTCAAGTTGATTGCCCTTATCGTGGTCATCTGGATACACCTGCTCATCGGCCTGCATTTCTGGCTGCGCATGAAGCAGCGATACCGGCGCTATCTTCCGCTGACCTATGCCATTGCCGTGTTGATTCCCGCTATTTCCTTTATCGGCATATATCGCATGCTGCGCGAAGCCAGCCTGTGGCTTGATGATACCGATCGACTCGATCAAATCTACGCGGCCAATATCGCGATGAATCGGCATGATGTTGATTTGTTATATGCCCTGGAAACCCAGTCATGGGTGTTTATGGGCGCCTTGCTGATTCTGGTGTTAGTAGCCCGACAGCTGCGCCTGTGGCAGCAGGCTCGACGCGGCAGCTATCGCATCACTCACCCCGATTATGGCGTGATCAACAGCCTGCATGGCCTGTCGCTGCTCGAAGCGTTGAGCAAATTTCGTATTCCCCACGCATCGGTCTGCGGTGGGCGCGCGCGCTGCACCACCTGCCGCGTGCGAGTGGGCAGCGGCCTCGCCGAGCTACCGGCAGCGAACGAGCTAGAAGCCAGCGCACTGGCACGGATCAAGGCGGGCAAAGACGTGCGCCTCGCCTGTCAGCTGTATCCGCAGTCGGATCTCGCCATCACGCCACTGGTGATGGCAAACCAGACGCTGGCAAACACTCTGCACAGCGGTGGTGTTCAGGGTCACGAGGAATACGTTGTCGCGATGTTTGTCGATATGCGTGGCTCTACCAGTCTCGGCGAGCGGGTACTGGCTTATGATGTGGTATTCATTCTCAATCGACTTTTTACCGCGTTGTCGAAAGCCCTTGATGCCACCAACGGGCACTATGCCCAGTTCGCCGGTGACGGACTGATGGCACTCTATGGTCTCAACCCAAATCGCAAAAAATTCGCCTGCCACGACGCGCTGGCCGGGGCCGCGGATATGCTGCGGCGCGTGGAAGAACTCAACCAGCAGTTAGGGCAGGAGTTCAATGAGACCTTGAAGATCGGCATCGGCATCCACGGTGGTGATGCCATTGTCGGCACCATGGGCCCACCCAGCACCCCATTGCTCACCGCAGTCGGTGACAACATCAATATTGCCGCGCGCCTCGAAGCCAAGACCAAGGAACTGGAATGCGATCTGATCGTATCGATTGCAACGCTCGAAACAGAAGGTATCGAGTACGATGGCGACAGCGTTCACCAGGTCGAGGTACGCGGTCGTAACAATCAAGTGCAGGTTTGCAAATTCAAGCGCGAACAGCTGACCATGTTCTCGACAGACTGATCGATTCAACCCTGTTCTTTGGTTATCATAGCCAAAATCAAAAAAACCGGATACACGATGCAACAAAGACAACTAGGTCCATTCTCCGTTTCCGCCATCGGCTTTGGCTGTATGAACGTCTCCATGGGCTACGGTGAGCGCCTTGACGATGACGATTCCGGGCGCCTTTACAACGCCGCACTCGATCAGGGCTATAACTTCCTCGATACGGCCTCGCTCTATGGCCTTGGGCATAACGAGGGCCTGATCGGCAAGTACCTGTCCTCACGACGCGACGAGTACACGCTTGCCAGCAAGTGTGGCTTTTCCCGTACTGAAGACGGCAAGACGTTTATGGACGGCCGACCCGAGATCCTCAAACAAACTTGCGAGGATAGTCTGCGACGCCTGAACACCGACTCCATTGACCTTTACTATCTGCACCGTATCGATCCGGCGGTTCCGGTCGAAGACAGTGTCGGAGCCCTCGGAGAACTGGTAGTAGCCGGAAAAATTAAAACCATCGGCCTGTCCGAGATCTCCGCCGATAGCCTGCGCCGTGCCCATGCGGTGCACCCGATCACCGCAGTGCAATCGGAGTACTCGCTGTGGACACGCACTCCGGAACGTAAAATTCTCGCCACCTGTGCCGAGCTCGGTGTTGCTTTCGTGCCCTTTTCGCCGTTGGCTCGCCAGTTTTTGACCGGAAAATGTCGCGATGTCAGCACCGTTAGCGAAACCGACATTCGCGCCACCATCGCGCGCCCGCGGTTTGAACCGGAAAACTTTGCCGAGAATGAAAAACTGCTGATCCCCTATGCTGCGATTGCCAAGCGACAGGGTTGTAGCATGGCACAACTGGCACTGGCCTGGCTGCTCGCGCAGGGCGACAATATCATTCCCATTCCCGGCACCAAGCACATGGACTGGATGATCGAAAATGCCGCTGCTGCCGAAATAACACTCGATGCCGCCACGGTCAGCGAACTCGATACGCTCATCAACGAGGACACCGTTACCGGCTATCGCTATACCGATGCCCTGATGGCGTCCACCGATTCCGAGAAAGACTGGATACGATGAAACTGAACGAAGAAGAACAGGCCATGCAGAATGGCGAAATGGGTGAACCTCGCCGCTGGGCAATCGAACACATGATGCGCGTCGGCCGTTTTTTCGACGCCGAGGACTTCGTTGAAGTCACCCAGGCGCACATCATGGCCGATACCGAATCGCTGGGAGAATCCGGAATCGAGTTCCTGGAAGGCATCGCGGCAAAACCCCACAGCGAGCGCCAGGTGCGCATTCCGATGATTACCGACCCGCGTGGCATCGATTTCTGTCATTACAGGCGCCTCAAGCAAACCGACCTGATGGCTTCTTTAGAACAGCGCGCCATCGATGCCTTCGAAGCGATGGGCATCCTGATGACCAATACCTGCATCAATTACCAGACCATCATGCCGCCGGTGCGTGGTGAGCATCTCGCCTTTGGCGACACCGGTGTCGTTATCTACTGCAACAGTGTGCTCGGCGCCTATTCCAACTTCGAAGGCGGTCCATCATCGCTCGCCGCAGGCCTGAGCGGACGCACTCCGCGCTACGGCCTGCACCTTGAGCAAAATCGCAGGGCGACACGCCGCTTTCGCGTCGATTGGGAACCGGTGCACCTGTCTGACTGGGGCGCACTCGGCGGCATCATCGGCGCGCGCTCGGGTTCTTACTGGGAAGTTCCGCTGATCGAAGGTATCAGTACGCAACCCGGATCAGACGAGATGAAACACATGGGTGCGGCGATGGCCAGCTTCGGTTCGATTCCGCTGTTTCACATGGTCGGCGTGACCCCGGAGGCCCCAACCCTGGAAGCCGTCTGCGACCCACAGCAGATAGCCGTTGAGATCATCTCCGAGGCCGATCGTGACGCCTTTTTTGCGCGTTTCGGAGGTAAAGGCGAGAAGGTCGATGTCGTGGTATTTTCCGCGCCACAGCTATCATTGCTCGAGATGCAATCGCTCGCCGAACTGCTCGATGATCGCAAGCTACACCCTGACACCAGTCTGCTGGCCGTTACCAGCCCGGTGGTCGCCGCCGATGCGCGCCGCATGGGTCTGGTCGAACGCATTGAGGGTTCGGGAGCGCTGGTGCTGGAAGGCATGTGCTTTTACCAGAGCTATGCGCGCGAGATGGGAGAGGCCAATGGCTGGAAGCGCTTGATGACCAATTCAGTCAAGCTGGCCAACATCATCGGCGGCTACGGCTACGAGCCGACACTGTCGAACATGGAAAACTGCGTGGCGTCGGCCATTGCCGGGGAAATAGTGTAATGCAGATCATCGAATTGAAGTGTCATGTCGGCGTCGGCCCCGTGGTATCCGGGGAGGCCCTGGTCACCGATGACAACTTTTCTGCGCGTTACGACCTCGACCGCATCGCCGGCATATTCTCACGGCCACAGCACAAGCTCGCAGGGCAAAGTTACGTCGACCGCATCATGGTATTCAACACGGCCAAGGGTGGTGTCGCCTCGGCCTGGATGCTGCATGAAATGAAATCGCGCGGCATCGCACCGAAAGCCATTCTGTTCAACAACGTCAATCCCATCCTCGCGCAGGGTGCGGCACTGGCCGACATGGCGATGTGCGATCGCTTCGAAGATGGCGATGTCACGTGCTTGATTCACAATGGCGATCAGGTCACCGTCAACCCCGAAATCGGCCTGGTAACGATCACCCGGACCTGAATGGCGGGTGTCGGCAGGGATTTCATATAGTAACGTTAACGGATGCAAAATGACCCTTTTCAGACAAACGAACTTTACTGCAATCGAGTAACTCCGATGACACTAGCCAACACACCAATCGCCTACCTTGACTGCAGTGACGAAACCAGTGCAATCCACACAGCCAGCGGTGAACACATGCGTTGGCTGGCGAGTGAAATAAAACCCGCCGACTGGATAGTTGAATTGACCGGCGAGGTGCTCGACGAGATCGATCGACTAGCTGAGTTCCTGCAGCAGAATCCATTGCCGATGTTGCAGCGCCAGCTCGCCGAATTCGAGCTACCCGCCTGCCGCCAGATGATGCTGGCGATGAAAAACATCCTCGATGACGGCGTCGGTTTCGCGGTACTCGATCGTATGCCGATGGATGATTATCCGATCGAGACGCTTGTCGATATCTACTGGTTACTCGGTCAGTTCGTCGGTCACCCGGTGGCGCAGAAATGGAATGGACAAATGATGTACGACGTATCCGATACCGGTGCCGAGTATGCCTATGGTACGCGCGGCTCGCGCACCTCGGTTGAGTTGAATTTTCATACCGACAACGCTTTCGCGCGTATGCCACCGGATTATGTTGCTCTGTTTTGCCGACAGGCGGCTAAAACGGGTGGCATCAGTCGTTTCTGCAGCCTTTATTCGGTCCATCAGCGCATGCTTGAACAGTATCCGGACGAGCTTGCGCGACTTTATCAACCGGTTTTTTTCGATCGCCAGAAAGAACATCATGAAGGCGCTGCGAAAATTTGCCTGGCGCCCTATTTCAGCTGGCGCGAGGGACGCATGTTCGCGCGCGCCAATGCGTCCCTGATCCGCAAGGGTTATGACGTGGCTGAGCAGCAGATGGATGATCTGCTTGCCGCTGCGCTCGATGCCATCGATGAAGTTTGTGATGCCGAGGACTTATGGTTCGAAGGACCCTTGCAACGTGGTCAGGTGCAGTATCTGAACAACCACGAGGTCGGGCACTATCGCAGCGCTTTCGAAGATCACGACGATCCTCAATACAAACGCCATCTCTACCGAATGTGGCACCGCAATTGCGGTGACAGTAGCTACGACGGTCTCCGCTTCCTTTAATCAGCGCTCAAGCTGACATTTATCAAGCCAGCCATGCAGATTCGAATCTGCATTTCGTAGACATTGCCTAATCAAAGCTTTAACCTCTCTTTACTTGTCTGAAAAATATAAAATTGAATGACCCAGAGTCAAGGCGTGGAGCAAACCGAGGTACACATATCCAGCATGGTGGTGCACGCCATGCCCGACTACCTGCTCGACGTAAGAAAACACATTGAACAGCTACCCGGCACCGAAATTCACGCCGAATCCCCCAACGGCAAACTGGTCGTGGTGGTCGAATCACAAACCCAGACCTATATCACTGATGTCATAGAGAAAATAGCCGGTCTCGATCATGTGTTGAGTACCGCCCTGGTCTACCATCAGATAGAATCACAAGCAGATTGAGCCACAGAGTCTTGAAGGAACGAACATTATGAAACTGAGCAGACGCGAATTTATCAAGGCTAACGCTGCCGCTTCGGCCGCTGCCGTTGCTGGTATCAGTATGCCGGCCGTTGCCACCAACCTGATTGTCGACGAGAGCAAATCAAAGATTTCCTGGGAAAAAGCTCCCTGCCGTTTTTGCGGCACCGGCTGCTCGGTTCTGGTCGGTACTCAGGCCGGTCGGGTAGTTGCCACCCAGGGTGATCCATTAGCACCCGTCAACAAGGGTCTCAACTGCATCAAGGGTTATTTCCTCTCCAAGATCATGTACGGCAGCGATCGCCTGCAACAACCGCTACTGCGCATGAAGGATGGCAAGTACGACAAGAACGGTGACTTTCAGCCGATCTCCTGGGATGCTGCCTTCGATATCATGGCAGAGAAGTGGAAAGCCGCGCTCAAAAAGAAAGGCCCCACCAGTGTCGGCATGTTCGGCTCCGGCCAATGGACCGTCATGGAAGGTTACGCCGCATCCAAAATGATGAAGGCGGGTTTTCGTTCCAATAACATCGATCCCAACGCGCGTCACTGCATGGCGTCGGCCGTTGGTGGTTTCATGCGCTCATTTGGCATCGACGAACCCATGGGTTGCTACGACGATTTCGAAAATGCCGATGCTTTTGTGCTGTGGGGCTCAAACATGGCGGAAATGCATCCGGTATTGTGGACCCGCCTCACCGATCGTCGACTGAGCCATCCGCACGTCAAGGTGCACGTGCTCTCAACCTATTACCATCGTTCATTCGAGCTCGCCGATAACAGCATGATTTTTGTGCCGCAAACCGACCTGGTGATCGCCAACTTCATCGCTAACTACATCATCGAAAACGATGCAGTGAACTGGGACTTCGTCAACAAACACACGCACTTCAAGCGGGCCACCACCGATATCGGTTATGGCTTGCGCGACGAAAATCCATTGCAACAGAAAGCCGCACACCCAAATTCGGGCAAGATGCATCCGATGACTTTCGAAGAATATAAAAAATCGGTTTCTGAATACACGCTGGAAAAAACGGTCGAGATGTCGGGCATCCCCGCAGAAAAGCTGCTGATCATGGCGAAGGCTTACGCTGATCCCAAGACCAAGGTCATGTCACTGTGGACCATGGGCATGAACCAGCACACGCGCGGCGTGTGGATGAACAGCCTGGTGTACAACATTCATCTGCTGGTAGGAAAAATCTCGGAACCCGGCAACAGTCCGTTTTCATTGACCGGACAACCCTCCGCCTGCGGTACCGCGCGCGAAGTCGGCACCTTCTCGCATCGCTTGCCTGCTGACATGGTGGTCGCCAAAAAGGAACATCGCGATATCGCGGAAAAAATATGGCAGCTGCCGGAAGGTACGATCCCGGCCAAACCCGGCTTCCATGCCGTTCTGCAAAATCGCAAACTCAAGGATGGCGACCTTAACGCTTACTGGGTGATGTGTAACAACAATGTGCAGGCAGCGCCCAACCTGATGCAGGAAGGTTTGAGCGGCTATCGCAATGAAGAAAATTTCGTGGTCACTTCTGACCCCTACCCGACCATCACCTGCCAGGCTTCAGACCTGATCTTGCCGACCGCCATGTGGGTTGAGAAAGAAGGCGCTTACGGTAATGCCGAACGTCGTACCCAGACCTGGTATCAACAGGTTTCACCGCCGGGTGAAGCACGTTCCGATCTGTGGCAGATCATGGAATTTACCAAACGTTTCAAGATGGAAGAGGTGTGGGACGCAGAGCTGATCGCCGCCAAGCCCGAGTATGCGGGTAAGACGCTTTACGAAGTGCTGTTTCGTAACGGTGAGGTCGACAAGTTTCCACTCGAGGAAGCGCGTGAACTGAATGACGAGTCCCATGCACTGGGGTATTACGTTCAAAAAGGACTGTTCGAGGAGTACGCGATGTTTGGTCGGGGTCATGCTCACGATCTCGCACCCTATGAACGCTATCACCAGGAACGCGGCCTCAGATGGCCCGTGGTCGACGGCAAGGAAACGCTGTGGCGTTTCCGCGAAGGCTCCGATCCCTACGTCAAGGCCGGTAGCGGCTTTGATTTTTACGGATTCAAGGATGGCAAGGCGAATATTATTTTTGCGCCTTATGAAGCGCCGCCAGAGGTCCCCGATGAAGAATACGATCTGTGGCTGTGTACCGGCCGCGTGCTCGAGCACTGGCATTCCGGCTCGATGACCCAGCGCGTGCCGGAACTGTACCGTGCCGTACCCGATGCCAAGTGTTACATGCACCCAGACGATGCCGAGGCGCGCGGTTTGCGCCGCGCAGATGAGGTGCTGATTCAGTCACGTCGCGGCGAGGTGCGCAGCCGCATCGAGACGCGCGGGCGCAATCGGCCACCACGCGGACTGGTGTTCGTGCCCTGGTTTGACTCGCGCATCTTGATCAACAAGTTGACGCTGGATGCGACCGATCCGCTATCCAAGCAGACCGACTACAAGAAATGCGCCATTAAGATATCCAAAGCGTGATGCTCACACTGGAGAAGATAATGCGGACTGTAACCATAGCAATACTACTCGCTGCAGGCCTCTTGCCCGTTGCAGCACAGGCCCAGGAAACCGGGTCGGCCGAAATTGCGAATGTCAACAGTGGCGGGCAATCGTCATTGCGCGGGCTGACAGAACTCGATGAAACGCGCCAGGCCGATGCTTTCAAGCAAATTCCGAAAGACCGTAGCCCATTTGCCAGCGCTTACGTTTATCAACCGCCGTTGATCCCGCATCAGATTCGTCACTACGAACTGTCGACCAATGCCAATAAATGCCTGTCCTGTCACAGTTTCAAGAATTCGCGTGAATCTGGAGCCACCAAAATCAGCGTGACCCATTACGCCACGCGCGAGGGGCAGGTGCTGTCGGACGTATCCCCTCGACGATACTTCTGCCTGCAATGTCACGTGCCTCAGGTTGACGCCAGGCCGTTAGTCGTGAACGACTTCAAACCTGTCGACTCTCTGCAATAGCACCGTCCTCGAGCAAATAACCAATGAAACTGATTAGAATATTCTGGCGCAGACTATCAACTCCGAGCAAGGCCGCAGCCGGGGCACTACTGGGCATGGGTTTTGTTGGCGGCATACTGTTCTGGGGTGCCTTTAACACCGGCATGGAGGCGACTAATACCGAAGCCTTCTGCTCGAGCTGTCACGCCCCCATTGTCACTGAAATCCGTGAAACCATACATTACGCCAATCGTTCCGGCGTGCGCGCGATCTGTTCCGATTGTCACGTACCGCATGAATGGAGCGATAAGATCGTACGCAAGGTTCAGGCCAGCAAAGAGCTGGTCGCCTGGGCCATCGGCACTATCGATACCGTCGAAAAGTTCGAGGCACGGCGCGGTCACCTGGCCCATCGTGAGTGGAAGCGTATGAAACAGAATAATTCTCAGGAATGTCGCAATTGCCATGATTTCGATTTCATGGATTTCTCGGTGCAGGGTCAACGCAGCGTTGCGCAACATTCAACCGCGCTCGCCTCCGGCGAAAAGACCTGCATCGACTGCCACAAGGGTATCGCGCACCGCCTGCCAGATATGCAGGGCGTGGAAGGCTGGCAATGAGCACTCACATCACAGGATTAGAATAAATGAGTACCCTGGAGAGTATCTTTTGGCACGTCATCGGCTACGCCACCATGCCGTTTATTTTTATCGTCGGTTTTATCGGCGTGGCTGCAGCATCCCTGTGGCTACTGTCGATGACGAAAGATAAGGATAACGGCTAGATCCTGGCGCCAGCAAACCAACGCCGCAAAGAAGGCTATTGCGGTTCTCACCAGGACGCTAAAACCACCCGTCGCGAAATCAGCACAGGATGGAATCAGTCGCGATAACCGAAGAAGCGGTTCTCGATGATTTCCTCGGCAACCCCCGGCGGCAGACATTGCTCCCAGCTACCGCGGCCATTGGGTAATTGCTTGAGTACCTTACGTGAAAAAATCTTGAACAGCTCCGGATCGCTGGACTCAATGCCGTAAATAAAATGATTCTCCAACAGATGTTGATAGAGAAAGCGCAGGTTAGAGGGTAACTCGACACTGCTGTAATCGAGGAATTCGCCGCCCTGGTCGATTTCCGGATAAACCAGCAAGCGGGTATGGTCCGGGAATAATTTGCCAAAACCCTCCAGAATGCCGCCTTCGACCCCGCGATAGCTGCTCTCGTCAAAGATCTGGCGAATATTACTGATGCCGACCACAATACCGATCTGCAACTTGGTGAATTGCCGGAAATAAGCGCGCATTGAAAAGTAACGCGTAAGATCGGAAATCATGACGCTATAACCGAGCGAATTGAGCAGGCACACCCGGGCAATCAAATCATCCTCGGAAACCATCAGGTCGTTGCCTTCCAGGTCGTTCAGCGAAATTTCCGCCAGCGCCACGCTGTTGTCGACGCTCACGCCGTCAAGTTCAGCAAAGCGTTTCAAACCCTGCTCGATCATATCCACGTTAAGCCGCGTCACCGGGCGGAACGAGCCACGGATAGTCAATACGTTTTTCTTGTACAGCATGTCGGCTGGAATCACGACCGACCCGTCAGGCCGGAACATGACCGCGCGAGTCTTCCAGCTACGAATGAGATAAAGGTTGATGGTACGATTATCGATATCCTCGAAATAAGACCCATGAAACTCTATTGAGTCGATCTCGATTCGACCCGGGTCAAGGTTATCGGTCAGCGAATCGATAATCTCCTTGGCGTTTTCAAAGTAGTAGTAAGCGCCATAAATCAAGTTAACGCCGAACACCCCCAGCGCCTCCTGCTGTCTGTCCGCGTCGGCATCACGCAGACGAATATGCACAACAATGTCGCTGGGTTCGGCGCCCGGATACATTTGCACGCGAATCCCGCACCAGGCGTGGCATTCGTTGTCGCTCTTGTAGCTTTTTGCCGCAACGGTGGCGGCATAGGAAAAATAGCGCGTGGTACGTGAGCGCGATTTACCGACACGTTCCAGTATCAGACTGAATTCCTTCTCCAGCATTGCATGCACACGACTCTTGCTGACATAGCGGCCATCACTCTGAACCCCGTAAATTGCATCCGAGAATTTCATGTCGTAGGCCGACATGGTTTTGGCAATAGTACCGGCGGCGCCACCGGTCCTGAAAAACTGTCGCGCCACTTCCTGACCGGCACCAATTTCAACAATGGTGCCGTATTTTTTTTCGTCGAGGTTGATGCGTAGCGCTTTTTCCAGCGTTTTGCGACTACTGATATTTTTATTCACGATAACCTGCCCCTTTTGATGACATCATTGTTAACTCGCCCACTTCTGATCGGAGCCGGACCGGGAACTATAAGACCGTCTCGAGTCCGCGCTCTTGATGATGATCAATTATGAATTGGGTTACGCATAAGTCCAGCCTGCGATATCGAATCAGCCAATAAACTGACATAAAAAACCCGACCAGAGGGTCGGGTGAAGGTGATGCGTACTGACTTGGGGTTCCTGATTAAAAGCATAGGCGAAAACGCCGGGTAATGGCGAGACATAAGTCACAGTAAAAAGTGTAACAACTTTACAAAGCGACCTTTTACAATGTCATGTATTCAAATTCAATGCCAGAATCCAGCTTTCGCTTGCCTAATGCGGGAGCAACACGGTCACGATGAACACTTTACAGCCCACCATTATTATTTTATTAATCGCATTGCTCGGGGCCTGCGCAAAGCCTCTGCAGCCGGACAATTACGAGACTCGAATAAGCGCCACCCGCCTTGGTACCGATAGCTTTATCGTCCGTTATTCAGCCCAGGTCACGGATGAACAGGTTGTCGACCTGGCGTTATTACGCAGCGCCGAACTTTCGCTACAAAATGGTTTTAATTATTTCATCATCGTCGAAACCGATGTGTCTGCCGCTATCTATGCGACGGCTGAGTCAAGTAGCGCAACCGAATTCACGCGCCACAACGGCCTGCAACTCCAACACTCAGACCCCGGGGCTACAAACACAATTGTCTGCTTCAAACACAGGCCCGTGGGCTTTGCTTACGTCGCACTGCTGGTCAAAGCCAGTCTGCGCGCCAAGTACCGCCTCGACCAGGCCGGCCAATTTATCTAAACCCATCTAAACCCGTCCAGAGTATCGGCAATAGGGTTCCAGCGGCGCAGAGCATTTCAAACCGGTAGTCGCCTTGCCGCGGGGAACACTGGTGACAGCACGGTGCGAGGCGGGTCGGAGATGGCTCGTCGCAGTCTGCACAGCACGCGCGCTCAAGCGTCGACCTGATCGCTTGTTTCATGGTTTCTCCAGGCCATCAAACTGGCTGGGGATTGGGCTCTGCAAGTGAAGCGCTACCCTGCGGTCTTATGGGCCTGACAGTTTGAGCAGCAACCCGTTTTACGCCGAGATTCCAGCCTTCGACGATGTCCCGGCTGTTGCCGACAGCGGCAACTAGCGAGTAGCACCCGACGACTGGCATGTCATCTGCACAAGGCAGCTTCATCCAGGAATATCCTCCATTAAGCAAAATGGGTATGATGCAGCTTTGTTACCCAGAAAATCTTGAATTAGGCCTATGCAAATCAGATTCCTGTATCGCTTTGTGGCCATTGGCTTGATTTGCATTGCCTGCGCTAATGCATCCTCCGGCTTCGCCACAATTACCGCGCTGAACCCGCCTGCGTGGTTACAACAGGAAGATCGGAAGACCAGACTCGATCGCAACAGCGAATTGAAAATCGGGGACAATGTTTCTACTGGCCCAACAGGTCGGATGCAGATGACGCTTTGGCAAAACGCCAGTTTGCAACTCAATACCAATTCGGAAATTACGATTCGCATCGAAAATAGTGCAGATGCCGCCAGTTCTGAGCCTCAGCCCGAGATCTTCATCCACCAGGGAAGGGCCTGCATCAATTACACCGATCAGTCCGGCAGTAACAAACCGTTTAAAGTGAACATGGGCAATACCATGTTTGCCGTTATCTATAATCACGGCGATATCTGTTTACTTCGCAGCGAGGGCCAGAACTACATTAAGTTGCGTGCTGGTAGCGTTCAGGTCACTCAGGCAGTCGCTACAGATATGATCATTCTCAGTGAAACCGGCAGTGAGATTCACATGCTAGATAGTGGTTCGTACCGCTTGCTGTTTCCCGGTGGCGAGTTATCCGCTATCGATATTGAAAAACCGTTTGTAATCGAAACTGACAGCGAACAGGTCACGCCAACTGAACCCCAGGATGCTAGCGATGTCGCAGTGCTTCCGCAAACAGAGCTCAACACCACAGCACAGGATGAAGGACCGGCCTATGTCTATACGGTCTATCTTTTTTCTACTCGTGATGAGGAAGTGGCGCAACAGACTAATCGGAAATTCCTGAAGGCTGGCCACGACACTCAAATTATTGAAAGCACATCCGATTCAATAAAACGCTATCGTGTCGCCTCAACCGGTTTCGAATCCAGCCAGGCCGCAAAGAATTTCTCCAGGTCAGTCGTCGGAAAATACGGCGTAACCGAAACCTGGATAGGCCGGGACCTCCAGCTACTTCCCACTGAAGAGTTATCCGCTATCGACATTGAAAAACCGTCTGTCATCGAAACTGTCGGTGAACCGGTCACGCCAACTGAACTCCCGGTTGCTAACGATATCGCAGTACCTCCGCAAACAGAGCCCAACACCCCGGCAAAGAATGAAGGGCCGGCCTATATCTATACGGTCTATCTTTTTTCTACTCGCGATGAGGAAGTGGCACAACAGGCTAATCGAAAATTCCTGAAGGCTGGCCACGACACTCAAATTATTGAAAGCACATCCGATTCAATAAAACACTATCGTGTCGCCGCAACCGGTTTCGTCTCCAGTCAGAGCGCAAAAGATTTCTCCGATTCAGTCGTCGGAAAATACGGCGTAACCGAAACCTGGATAGGTCGGAACCTCCAATAGCTGGATATTGGTTCTCAGGATTTCGACATCGTTAACTTCTCTAGCAGTGCGGGCAGTTGCAGTCGCAGAATCTTGCCGGAGGGTCCCTTCGGCAGATCGTCCATAAAATAGATGATCTTGGGTGATTTATAGCGGCCGACACCTTTCTCACAGAACGCCTTGAGCTCGTCCTCGCCACATTCGTAACCATCACGCAACACCACGCAGGCGACGACTTCCTGGCCATAATTCTCATCGTCAACACCGACCGCGGCGGCTTCCAGGATTGCTTCATGTTTGTAGAGCACATCGTCGATTTCGCGCGGTGCGATATTTTCACCACCACGAATGATCAATTCTTTGGAGCGTCCGGTGATAAAAATATAACCATCCTCGTCTTTCTGGCCAAGATCACCGGTAAAGAACCAACCGTCACGCAGCGACGATTCTGTGGCTTCGGGATTCTTGTAGTAATAGTCGAGCAGGTTGCTGCCGCGAATAATCAGCTCACCTACCTGATGCGCCGGACATTCCTTGCCGTGCTCATCGACGATGATAATTTCATTGCCATAAGGCAGACCGACCGAGCCCGGCTTGCGGGCTCCGGGCGGTAGCGGATTACTCGATACCGTGCCGGCGGTTTCGGTCAGTCCAAGGGTTTCGATCATCGGCAGTTTGAATACCTGCTCCCATTGCCCAAGTGTTACCGCAGCAAGCGGTGCCGAGGCTGAGCGCGCGAAGCGGAACGCCGCCAGGCGCTCGTCGTTGCCGAAATCGTAGGGTTCCTGCTCGGCACGATCGAGCAGGTACTTGATGATGGTCGGCACGATGCTGCTCCAGGTGCACTGGTATTCCGCTGCAAGTCGCCAGTAATCCTTGGCGCTGAAACGTCTCGGCATGACGACACTGCTACCACTGTATAGCGGCGCTGACACGGTCACCATCGCACCATTGATGTGATACACCGGCAGCACACACAGCGCGCGGTCATCAGCAGTCAATTGATGCCCCTCAGTCACGTTGCGACCGCCATTGACCACGGCACGATGACTGATCATCGCGCCTTTCGGCAGGCCGGTCGATCCCGATGTATACAACAACAACGCGGTATCTTCGGGCGCCGGCATGGCCGCTTCGGCAGGCGGATTATCAGCGACTGGCCAGGCGGGGCCCGCGTCATCAGTAGTCTCGATAACTCGAATCGGACGATCCACCTGCGCCATGATTTCAGCGAGCTTGTCACGATATTCGGGAGCGACAAACACCACCTCGGTATCTGAATGACTGAGCACGTGCACCAGTTGCACCGTACCGGCGACCGCGTTAAGCGGCACGATGATGCGATTACTGGCCATGACACCGAGAAACAGGCGTAACGTCCAGAAACCGTTGTTGAGCAGAAACGCAACCCTGGATCCCTGCCCGACACCCAGTTGGTCGAGACGCTGGCCCACGTCATCAACCGCCGTTTTAAGTTCGCCAAAACTGAGCGTTTTGTTAACTTCAGGTGCGATCAGGAATGGCCGATCGGGGGTGGCATCGGCATGTTGCTCGATGCAGGCGCGCACAGTTTCCATCATCAGTCTTTACCGTGACGCGCGAGGTAGGCGCCGAACAGATCATCCTCGGAAGGCTTGTCTTCGGCAACCGCTCTCACCAGATGAGTAATATTGATGAAATGGCGGTAATTCAGATTCTCGCTGATGCTGTTACCGCCCCAGGTACCGCAACCCATGCTCAGGGTAAAGTTAAGTGCGTTGTTGAAGCTGCCGCCATTGCCAAAGGTATGCGCCTGATTGACCAGCACACGCACCACGTCAATTTCTTCGGCGAGACGCACTGGTTGCGACATATCACCTGTATGAATACCACAGGAATGACCTTTGCCCTGCACGTTCAGAATATCAGTCACCAGTTCTACCGCGTGGTCAAAATCACGCGCGCGATATACGGTCAATACCAGTGACAGTTTTTCATCGGTGAATTTCGACTCTGCGTCAAATTCTTCTTCAACCAGGAAAAAACGCGCCGATTGCGCGGCCTCGGCCAGACCGACACGCTCAGCAAAGATATCGGCATCCTTTGCAATCAACTCGCGATTGAGATTGCCATTGACCCAAAGTTTCTCCTCAATCAAGTCTTTCTCGGTCGCACTACAGCGATAGGCACCGGCCCGTTCCAGCGCAGCAATAGCGTTCTCGTATACGTCGTCGACAATCACCAACGAATTTTCCGACGAGCAGGAAGTCGAGTTATCAAACGTCTTGGAGGCGTGGATCTTCTGCGCGGCATCATCGAGATCGGCGCTACTATCAATGATCACCGAGACGTTTCCAGCACCGACGCCGATGGCCGGAGTGCCGCTACTATAAGCCGCACGCACGTTGTTCTGCGATCCGGTAGCAACTATCAGATCAGCCTGTTCCATGAGCAACCGGGTCATGTTGCGCGATACCGGCTGCGGCAGAATCTGCACCAGGTCAGCAGGCGCCCCTACTTTGGTCAGCGCCGCACGCATCAGTTCGACTGTGTCATTGGTACTGCTCCAGCCAGCGGGGGACGGTGCAATGACAATAGCATTCGCCCCTTTGAGTGCCATCATCGCCTTGTTCACCGGTGTCGCCGCCGGGTTGGTGGACGGCGTTATTGCGGCCACCACCCCAACCGGCTTGCCGTAACGCACCATGCCATTGCCCGCGTCAGGTTCGATGACACCGACTGTGCGCACGCGCATCAGATCGCGCAAGGTGCCGAAAGTCTTGCGCTGGTTCTTGATGATTTTATCGGCAACATTACCAATGCCAGTATCGGCAACCGCCTGCTCGGCAAGTCGCCGCGCATTTTCCGGCTTGTACAGCGCCCAGGCGACAGCGGTTACCGTCTCGTCTACACGCGCCTGATCGGCACCGCTGAACTGACGCATCGCGTCATGTGCTCGCTCGATGAGTTGCACAACGCTGTTGATTTCTTCGGTGCTCGCGTCTTTTACCGCGGAGACTGCAGGTGAGGTCACAATTAATGTCCTGATGATCTGGAAAGGCGCAAGTTTACCTGCTGACTGGTTGAATTCAAAACACCCCTGGAACAAATGGCACTTACTTAAACAACTACCCCCACGATATTCATTTTGGTCGGGAGAGGTCGGATGACTGGGGGACTATTTGCGAAGTAAACCGCAGACGGTGCAGCCGCCGAGGCATTCGCGAATAGTCCCCCAGTCATTCGATCGTAGCCTGACTCTTGATGCATCAGTGTTTTCCCAAACACGGCCAGGGTTTTGGCCTAAGCAAGTGCCATTAACTCCTGTAACCTGTTAGCTTTGCGCGCCAGGAAATAGTAGTGGGGAAAAAATTCATCCAGCGCACCATCCGACATTGCCACTGCTTTTGACTCATTCATTTGCGCTAACCCTGCAATGCTGGCGCCCATCCAGATTCCTGCTTGCGCGCCAATGATGCAAGCTGCAACAATGCGATGCTTTGCTGCTGGAAGCTGACTTTGCTGGCTGAATATGGAATCTGGATCATCGCCTGGTGCTTTTTCGCACTCACCTGCGGTGGGTTCATCAAAGGCGCTCTCGGCGTCGGCACACCGCTGCTGACCGTGCCGATGATGGCACAGGTACTGCCGACACAAATGGCCATTGCCATCATGGCGATTCCGGTGGTAGTGGCCAATATCTGGCAATTCACCCAGGCTGAGCGCAGCACTGAAGTGGTGGAACGTTTCTGGCCTACTTTTATCGCTATCCTGATCGGCACCTGGTTCGGGGTGAAGATTCTGGCGACGATCGATGAGGGCACGCTGATGTTCCTGGTCGGCGTAGCTGTCATCGTTTTTGCGATCCTGCAAGGATCAAGGTTCCGCCTGCATCTGCCCGAACCAATCGTCAAGCCCGTCGGAGTCCTCTTTGGCGGTGCTTCGGGTCTGATTGGTGGCGTGTCGTCTTTCTTTGGTCCGATGCTGATCATCTACCTGATTTCGATCCGCGGACTCAGCAAGAACCAGTTCGTCAGTTCGATCAGCTTCCTCTACGTCAGCGCCGTCGTACCCTGGACACTGACGCTGTTCTATTTCGGCATCCTCGATGAGCGTCTGCTGATCTACTCCACCCTCGCCACACTGCCGGTAACGCTCGGTCTGTTGCTCGGTCAACGCATTCGCAGCTTCATCAGCGAAGCGCGCTTTCGCTACCTGATTATCGCCATTCTTATTGTTTCCGGACTATCAATGTTATGGCGTGCCGCTCAATAGCCCGACTGGCCTCAAGCCCGCTGGCACGAGGGTCGTTCGCACAGCAACAGTGATTTCGGAGTCGATGCCGCTGAACCCGACATTCCACTTAGCGCCAGGGTTTAGCCGATTGCTCGATACCGTGCCTGCGCTACTCCTGACAGTGGCAGTAAGTTCATCGCTAGACAGTACTCGCACGCTTGGTATACCATCGGCGTGATTTTCAAATAAATCATTTACCTATAATAATCAGTCTGTATTCGGAGGAGTTCAATGAATTTCAAAAAAACCATGGCCGGTAGCGCAATCGCGCTGGCCACGACACTACTATCCGCCAACATTGCGCATGCGGCCTGTGCTACCGACGGCCTGCCGTCATCGATGGCCAAGCCCGATGGTTACCCCGCACGTGCGTTGAACATGGTGGTCCCCTACGGTCCAGCCGGTGGTTCGGGTCAGGTTGCCCAGGCAATGGCAGAGGCTGTCAGCGATCTGACCGGCGTCTCCATTAACCGTTCTCACAAATCAGGTGGTTCCGGTACCGTTGGGATGACTGCCTATATGGCCACTCCAGCCGATGGTTATTCCGTGATGGAACACATCGACGATGCGTCGAGTGCACATGCGCTGGATTCCGGGCGTCCCAATCCGGCCAGCGACCTGATTCCCCTGGTGACTTCGCAGATCACTTTTTCACAGATATTCATCCGTACCAACGAAGATCGTTTCACTGACTGGAATTCATTCGTCAAGTGGGTCAAGGCGCAAAACGGTAAGGCAACCATCGCCAACGTTTCCAAAGAAGGTTCGATGGAACGCGTGACGATGAAGTTCATCACCGATGCGACTGGAATGGAAATTCAGCAAATCTCCTTCGACAAGGGTGCGCCGCGTTACGGTGCGCTGGCTGGTGGACAGGTCGATGCGTTATTTGAGCAACCTGGTGACGTCCGTAGCTTCCTCGATGCCGGCAAGTTCAAGCCGATTCTTACTATTCTCAAGGAGTCTCCTGCGGCTTTTGCTGACGTCCCCAACCTGACCGATGCCGGTTTGAATTTCGAACCATTGTTCCGCTTCCGCGGTTTCTACGTACATAAGGATGCACCTGCCGATCGCGTCAAATGGTTACAATGGGCGTTTCAAAAAGCCTACTGTCAGCCTAGCTATCAGAAGTTCAACGAGAGCAAGTACATGACTCTGATCGAAAGTTATCGTGACACCGCGGGATCACAGAAATTGATTACCACAACGGTCGCCCAGTATCGTGACGTCTATAAGTCAATGGGACTCGAAGTTAAATAGCGTCACCGCGCTGTTGACAAACCCGTGACGCCCGGGACCCCGGGCGTCGCTATTCGAGAGGTAAAACTCATGGGTAATCTCAGAACCGGACACCTCGTCGAAGGAGCTATCTGGCTGTCGCTGTGTCTGTTCCTTTACGCTTATTCGTTCGAGTTTGACCAGGGCATCGAGATCTATAAATTCGGCGCGACCGCCTGGCCGCGTACCATCATCCTGTTGATGGCCATTGCCGCGATCGGCCAACTCTATCACCACTGGAAGTATGGCGACGAAATTTCATCGAATATCATAAATGCCGCCAACGACGATGGCTCCGAGGAAGCGGCTCACGAGGCTCACCACGAATCACTGCGCTGGTATCTGTCAACCTTCGCACTGCTGGTTATTCCTTTCGCCTACATGCGCATTCCAGACTGGATCGCCGGCTGGCTCGAAGCAGATGGTTCAACCTTGCACGTACTGCGGATGGTCATTGCGGTCATTCTGATCGGGCTGTTCATCACCCAGATGAAGCGCAACATGGTCGGTGCAATTCTGGCTTTACCGTTATTCTTCGCGGTGATGCTCGAAGACATAGGATTCTACTCGTTGGCACCGTTTTTCATTGTCGGCGTCATGTTTCTGTTCGGCGAAACCCGGCCAAAACCCATGGCCGCGATTATGGGCCTGATCTACGGCCTGCTGCTGCTGTTGTTCGTTAAAATTCTGTTTGTCGGCTTGCCGATCGGCAACATCCGTCCCTTCTACGATTTTGGTAGCTGGGTGGTTACCGTGCTGCAATAGGAGCCCATCAGTGGAAGTCTTCAATAATTTTCTGACCGGCACCATCACGCTGTTCAGTGATCCAGTCGGTATTCTGATCTTTTTCGGTGGCGTTATCGGCGGCATGTTGTTCGGTGCGATTCCCGGTGTCAGCATGCTCACACTCGCCGCCATCCTGCTGCCCTTTACGGCACATCTGTCACCCGAGCACGGCATCATGCTGTTTTCCGTGATCTATTGCACCGGCGTCTACGGTGGCGCTATCACCGCCATCCTGTTCAATATTCCGGGTGCACCGGAAAACGCACCGACAGCCTTTGATGGATATCCCATGACGCAGAAAGGCCAGGCCGGTAAAGCGGTTGGCGCGGCCGTCATGTGCTCCGCCATCGGCGGCGTCGTATCCTGCATCATCATGATGATCGCGACCGCACCGATTGCCGACTGGGCAATTTCCGCCTTCGGCCCACCAGAAATTTTTGCGCTGGTGTTTTTCGGCCTGGCAGTGGCATCCTCGGTCGGCGCCAAGACATTCTGGAAGGGCTGGCTATCGATTCTCATCGGCCTGATGGTCGCCGTGGTCGGCCTCGATCCGGTCGGTGGCATCGAGCGCTACGATTTTGAAATGCCCTACATGCTCGCAGGCATTCACTTTATTCCGACGATCCTTGGTTTTTTTGCGGTATCTGAAATTTTCGTGCAGGCCGAGAAAAAGGCAATCGGATCTTATAAGGCTCCCAAGATGGGCGTTGAATTTCCGACCCTGAAGGAATTACTGGCCCACAAAGTGGCGGTCGTTCGCTCAATCATCATCGGCTTTTTCTGCGGCATCCTGCCCGGCATCGGCGCTACGCTGGCCGCGTTCATGGGTTATAACGAAGCGGTGCGCTGGTCGAAGACCCCTGAAGAATTCGGTAAGGGCAAACTTGAAGGCGTCATCTCGTCTGAAACCGCCAATAATGCGGCAACTGGTGCGGCTATGATCCCGCTGCTGGCGTTGGGTCTTCCCGGCGGCGCGCTCACGGCGATGATGGTCGGTGTCTTCCAGATGCATGACATGGAACCCGGTCCGCTGGTGTTCATGAACAGCGCCGACCTGGTGTGGGTCGTGTTCGCAGCGATGTTCTTTGCCAACGTTTCGATCATCTTCGTCGGCTACCTCGAAACCAAGACCATCATCAATCTGTTGCGCATCCCGTTCCAGTTCCTGGCACCGATGATCCTGCTACTGGCAACCGTCGGCGCCTACGCGGTGCGCGGTTTGACCATCGATGTGGTCGTCATGTTCCTCGCCGGTATCATCGGCTTCTTCCTGCGACGATCGGGCTACTCGGTGGCCGGCATCGTGCTCGGTCTGATCCTCGGCAAGATCGGCGAACAAACGTTCGCCCAGGCGATGCAGATGCTGCATTTCGAGTGGAGTGGTTATTTTGATCGTCCGATCGCTCTGGGCCTGTTGATCGCGGGATTTCTGACACTAGGCGGCAGTATCTACGGTTCGTTTTTCAAAAAACCCAAATCGCCTTCGGCAGATCCGGCCAGCTGATCAAACAGCCTTAATGCGACGCTTGATCAACGAATCCGGGGCAGCAGATATCGACCAGCCGATCCAGGCTATCCCAGCCAGGCAACCAGCCCGGACAGGCTCAGACCACCGGCCACAACACCCGCAACGAGGCGACGCTTGAACAGGAAATAAGCGCCGAAGGCGATCGCCACGGCGCCCACACGAATTGGCAGCGATACGCTCGCCAGCTCACTTTCCGGCATCACGATCATACGGAATATCAACCCCGCAACCATGGCGTAAGACACACAGGTAATCCAGCGAAAGAAAGCACCATTGGCATTGATACGCCGGGTCACCAGCACACCGAGCGCACGCCAGAAAAAGGTCGCCGCACCGCAGGCCAGCACGATCACCCAGAAGTTATCGATTTGCATGGTCACGCCGCGCCCTTTTGTCCAGATAGTTACCCAGCACAAAGCCCAGGCTGCCGCCGATCAAACCGGTAATCAGTAAATCCATGGCAGGCCAAAGGGAATGGGAAA
>JAIBDO010000210.1 GCA_024686195.1 Gammaproteobacteria bacterium
AGACCTGGATCCAGCGAAACTGCACTAGCTAGACTTTACCAGCTAATCTTCACGCGGGGCCGTTCGCCAGGGCGATGTCAGTGTTGACTATTTCGAGCAAGCTTCAGATTATGGGAGTCATAAATATGACCCCCGATTCGTTTTCGGATGGCGGTAAGTTCAATTCGCTGGATAAGGCGGTCGCTCAGGCTCAGCAAATGATCGCAACCGGTGCCGATATTCTTGATATCGGTGGAGAATCGACGAGACCGGGTTCACAGGCCGTGGAAGAACAACAGGAGATTGCTCGTACTATTCCGTTAATCAACGCGATTCGCCGGTTTTCCGACATACCGATCTCAATTGATACCAATAAATCTGGCGTGATGCGAGCTGCGGTCGATGCGGGTGCCAATATCATCAACAGTATCTGGGCTTTGCGCCTGGGCGACTCTTTGCAGGTCGCAGCGGAGCTGGATGTGCCGGTTTGTTTGATGCACATGCAGGGCACGCCCGATACGATGCAGCGAAATCCTTGCTACCAGGATGTGGTGGCCGAGGTGCTGGAGTTTTTGCAGGCACGCATCGATGCGGCTTTAGCGGCCGGCATTGCATTACACAACATTACCGTTGATCCCGGCTTTGGTTTCGGTAAGACCCTCGAGCATAATCTGCTATTGTTGCGGTCCTTATCCGAGTTTCGCAAATTGGGAGTGTTGGTCCTGGTGGGCATGTCGCGCAAAGGAATGATCGGGACTATTCTTGATAAACCCGCAGACCAACGCCTCTATGGCAGCCTGTCAGTCGCGGTTATCGCGGCGATGCAGGGTGCCGATATCGTACGTGTGCATGATGTCGCAGAGACGGCTGAAGCGCTGGCAATAGTTCGGGCCCTCGGGCAGGTGGCAATATGAAACGCAAGTATTTTGGAACCGATGGCATTCGTGGTCGCGTTGGCAAGGCACCGATGACCGTTGATTTTATCTTGAAGCTGGGTTGGGCTGCAGGAAAGGTGCTTGGCAAGGCAGATCGGGGGCAGGTGGTAATCGGCAAAGATACCCGGGTTTCCGGATACATGTTTGAATCGGCGCTGGAAGCGGGGCTGGCGGCGGCGGGTCTTGATGTTTTATTACTGGGACCTATGCCAACCCCGGCAATTGCTTACATCACTCAATCGCAACGAGCCACTGCCGGTATTGTGATCAGTGCGTCGCACAATCCCTATCACGATGATGGGGTTAAATTTTTTGACGCTAACGGCTTTAAGCTGCCGGATGCGACCGAGCTCGAAATCGAGGCGTTGCTCGATCAGCCGTTGCAGATGGTGGGGCCGGAACGGATTGGCAAGGCGACTCGTATGGAGGATGCCAAGGGACGTTACATCGAATTCTGCAAGAGCTCGATTGGTTTTCATACCAGCTTGCGAGGCATGAAGCTGGTGATTGACTGCGCCCATGGGGCGACTTATCACATTGCGCCAGCCGTGTTTCGCGAGCTCGGTGCCGAAGTGATCGAGGTCGGCACCAGTCCTAACGGCATGAACATCAATCACCAGGTCGGAGCGCTGTACCCCGAAAGTATGCGCAGCCATGTGCTCGAGAACGGTGCTGATATGGGGATCGCGTTTGATGGGGACGGTGATCGCCTGATGATGATGGATGCGGCGGGTGATGTGAAAAACGGCGACCAGCTGCTTTATATTATTGCCAGGGCGAAGCTTAAAAGCGGGGATTTGGGTGGAGGTGTTGTTGGAACGCTCATGAGTAATCTCGGTTTCGAACACGCCCTGCAGGCAGATGGTATTGCCTTTGAGCGCGCGGCGGTCGGTGATCGCCATGTTATGGAAAAACTGGTTCACAACGACTGGCGGCTGGGTGGTGAGGCTTCAGGGCACATTATCTGTCTCGATAAAACCACTACCGGTGACGGTATTATTGCCGCGTTGCAGGTGCTCGACGCCCTGATTGGCGAAGGGCAAACCCTCAGTGAAGCTTGCAGCGATATGACGATTTACCCGCAAACCATGATCAATGTCCCTATTTCGCAACCGCTGGATCTCAATGATTCTACCGAGGTGCAGGACGCGATAGCTGCGGCCGAAGGCGAGCTGGCCGATTCCGGTCGTGTGCTGTTGCGCGCCTCTGGAACCGAGCCGCTGATACGCGTGATGGTCGAGGGTCAGGACAAGGCCCAGGTAGCGGAACTTGCCGAGCGTCTGGCGCAAACCGTCACCGCAGCCTGCGGACGCTGAATTCATTCGCAGAATTTCTTTCTCAATATTTGGGGGATATTGCTATTTGCCGATTGATTTATAGGGCATAGGTGAGTACTCTTTGGCGCCTTTAAAATGATCGGTAAAAGACATGCGTACTAGCCTTATTGCAGGCAACTGGAAAATGAACGGCAGCCTGCAATCCGCCATCGAGCTGGTCGAAGGCATCATGGCAGGTGACGCCGGCAAGGCTGAACTCGCGATATGTCCGCCAGCGGTTTACCTGATGAAGGTCGGTGGCATGCTCAAGCAAAGCAATATTGCACTGGGTGCGCAAAACGTGTGCGATCGTGAATCGGGAGCGTTTACCGGTGAAATTTCGACGGGCATGCTAAAAGAATGCGGTTGTCGTTATGCGATTGTCGGTCATTCGGAACGACGTGCCCTGTATGGCGAGTCAGACCAGCTGGTGGCAGCAAGATTCGCAATGGCCTTGCAGGCGGGCATAACACCGATACTGTGTGTTGGCGAAACGCTCAACGAGCGTGAAACCGATGCCACCGAAAGCGTTGTCGCGCGTCAACTCGACGCTGCGATCGATGCAACCGGAATCGATGCCATGGCGCAGGCCGTGATTGCTTACGAGCCGGTCTGGGCGATCGGTACCGGGAAAGTGGCAACGCCCGAGCAGGCGCAGGCGGTGCATGCTTTTATTCGCAACCGACTGGCGCAGCAAAATGCCGGCGTAGCCGGGCAGGTAAAGATTTTATATGGTGGCAGCATGAATCCTGCGAATGCGGCAGAGCTGTTGTCACAATCCGATATCGATGGTGGTTTGATTGGCGGTGCTGCACTCAAGGCCGACGATTTTCTCGCTATCGCCCAGGTGGTTCAGGAATAGACCTTTAGGAATTCAGATGGAAAACATCAACAGTATTTTATTGGTAGTTCAGGTTTTATTGTCGATCTCGTTGATCGTGTTAATCCTGATGCAGCACGGTAAAGGTGCCGACGCAGGTGCGGCCTTTGGTAGCGGCGCCTCGGCGACCGTATTCGGCGCGAAGGGCTCAGGCAATTTTATGACCCGTGCGACAACGATTATTGCGATCTTGTTTTTCATCGTTTGCCTGTCGTTGGCTTACGTGTCAAGCAACCGTGCTAATCCTCAAAGTGTTACTGGCAGCGTTATGACTCAGGAGTATGATGCTGCTGCAGGACAGGATGCCGGAGACCTGCCGCCCAGCGATGGCGACAGTGCGGGTTCGCAGGATTCAGATTTACCCCCGGCTGAATAGCCGGGATCATGCCGATGTGGTGGAATTGGTAGACACGCTATCTTGAGGGGGTAGTGGCGAAAGCTGTGCCGGTTCGAGTCCGGCCATCGGCACCATACAAAAAGTGATCTGCCAACTGGCAGATCACAGACGCAGTTCACAGCTCCTGATCCCTATCCTGTTGCAGGTCGCGATCAGGGTTTAAGCGCTTAAAATCAGGGCGATTTGGCAGATTTCTTGACACCATATAGGTGCCACAATAGACTGGCGCCTCGCATCCAAAATGCGTGTCTCCGGGGGCACAATCCAATCCATGTTAGGTAATTATCTACCGATCCTGATCTTCATGTTTATCACGTTATTGATGGGATCTGTTTTCATTGTGCTCGGCAAGTTGCTGGGGCCGTCCCGCCCTGATGCTGAAAAGAATTCTCCTTACGAATGCGGCTTCGAAGCCTTTGAAGACAGCCGCATGAAATTCGACGTACGCTACTACCTGGTAGCGATATTGTTCATCATTTTCGATCTCGAGATTGCATTCCTGTTCCCCTGGGCCATCGTGCTCGATCAGATCGGAACCTTCGGTCTGGTCGCCATGGGGATTTTCATTAGTGTGCTGGTCATCGGCTTTATTTACGAATGGAAGAAAGGAGCGCTGGAATGGGAATAGAAGGCGTTTTCGAGCAGGGAATCGTGACCACCACGGCGGATAAGTTGATCAACTGGGCGCGCACCGGGTCCATGTGGCCAATGACTTTCGGGCTGGCCTGTTGTGCGGTCGAAATGATGCAGGCCGGCGCTGCGCGCTATGATCTGGATCGTTTCGGCATTATTTTTCGACCCAGCCCGCGCCAGTCGGATGTGATGATTGTGGCCGGGACCCTGGTTAACAAGATGGCGCCGGCGCTGCGCAAGGTTTACGACCAGATGGCTGAGCCGCGCTGGGTTATCTCGATGGGATCCTGCGCTAATGGCGGAGGCTACTACCATTATTCCTACGCCGTAGTGCGCGGTTGTGATCGCGTGGTTCCGGTCGACATTTATGTGCCCGGTTGTCCACCAACAGCAGAAGCGCTGTTATACGGTATTTTGCAGTTGCAAAATAAAATCAAACGCACCAACACCATCGCGCGCTGATATGTCGACTCGAAGACAGCAACTGGTTGAAACGTTGCGCGCCGAGTTCGGCGACAAGTTGATGAGCTTGACTCTGGCTTATAACGAAGTGACTCTGGAGGTCGCCGGCGAAGACCTGTTGGAAGTCGCTACGGCATTGCGCGATAACGACAGCTTTCAGTTTCAGCAACTGGTCGATCTATGCGGTGTCGACTACTCGCAGTATGGCCGCACCGAGTGGCAAACCGAAGACGCCAGTCGTGCCGGTTTCAGCCGCGGTGTGGACGACGTGGCAACCATGGGTCGGCTGCAATTTGGTGACGAGCTTGAATCATTAACCACACCGGGTCGACGCTTCGCCGCGGTCTACCACCTGATTTCTTATGCCCTTAATCAGCGCGTGCGCGTGCGTGTTTTTGCACCCGATGATGATTTCCCGATGGTGCCAACGGTAACCGGAATTTGGGCATCATCCGACTGGTATGAGCGCGAGGCATTCGATCTGTTCGGAATACTGTTCAGCGGGCATCCTGATCTGCGCCGGATTCTGACTGACTACGGTTTTGTCGGCCATCCATTTCGCAAGGATTTCCCGCTGGTGGGGAACGTTGAAATGCGTTACGACCCGGAGCGGGCGCGTGTCGTCTATGAACCGGTTTCGATTGAGCCCCGGGTTCTGGTGCCGCGCGTCAAGCGCGAGGACCATCGATACATGATGGATGATGATGTGGCTGCCAAGACCACTGAGGGGCAAGACTGATGCCTGAAATCAAGAATTTTACATTGAATTTCGGTCCCCAGCATCCCGCCGCCCACGGCGTATTGCGCCTCGTGTTGGAAATGGATGGCGAAGTCATCGAACGTGCCGATCCACATATCGGCCTGTTGCATCGGGGTACCGAGAAACTGGCTGAAAGCAAGCCCTACAATCAGACCATTGGCTACATGGATCGTCTCGATTACGTGTCGATGATGTGTAATGAACACGGTTACGTGCTCGCCATCGAAAAACTGCTCGGCATCGATATACCGGAACGTGCGCGTTATATCCGCGTGATGTTCGATGAGATTACGAGGATTCTGAACCACCT
>JAIBDO010000024.1 GCA_024686195.1 Gammaproteobacteria bacterium
ATCGCACTGCAGTCCGTCACCGAACAGGACCTCAGCTCGTTGGCGAGCGCACGCGCCATGGCGCTCAAAACGGCTTTGGTCGCTATCGATAAATCCCTGCAGGAGCGAGTGTCAATCGCAGATAACCTGGCCGTCACCGGTGAACCCGGAGCACCGGTCAAGATGGCTGTAAAACTCGGCAGCAAGACCGAGTAACTGACCCTCGTCACCGGCAACAACCCATTGACGATCTTTTACTTCACCGCCACCACGATGCGCTGCGCCAGATAATCTCGAAAGTGGGTCGCCACGTCTTTGCCGTCAATGTCTTCGGCAAGCGTTACCTGCTTCCCCTGTTTGTCCTGCGCCCTGATTTTGAAATGCTCGATTTTATCGACACCTTGCCCGGTGCTGCCCGAGCGTTTGATGGACAGGTGTGAGATATCATTGCGCTTTAACAAGCGCCGATAAACCGGAATAAACAGTAACCGACGTAATACAGAGACCTCTCCGGGACTGATTTCAACGGCCAGGTTGTTGAACAACAGATATATCGTTGCAATCACCGCCACCAAAGCAACCAGGAAAAACGGAATCCCGAAGATCAGGATAAAGATACCAAACAGCCCACCGCCACTGGCCATGTTCGCCATGGAAAAACTGGCGAAACCGAAACCACCGGCAAATATGGCGGCGAACAGCGTCAGGAACCGGTTGCGAAACATGGGGAAATGCAGCTGGATGCGATTGCCCTCATTGCGGAACCGCATAGCACGCGACAGACCCTCGATATCAAACTGACCGCTGGCAATGGCCAGCTTACTGGCAGCGGACTCCTGCTCTCGTAGCGCCGCTGCCTGGGCACTGATATCGTGGGTGACAGCGCTCGAGGTCTCACCGGTAGCGAATACCGGAATATTATAACTGCGGCTCAAATCAATACCGGGGATGTCGGCGTCAACACTCAGGCGCCAGAAGTGATAGGCACCGCTTTGCTCGACATCTGCCGCCGGCAATCCTTCAGGAATATCGAAACGAAATGCCAGGCTAGTGCCCTTGTGCGCATTGTCGACCCTGGGTCGCCCCTGTTCTGCCCACTTAATGGTTTCACGGCGCGATCGGTTTTTACCGCTACCGGACATGTAGCTGTAAACGCATTCCACCTTGACCGCCAGGCTTCGTGCTTCACTGGCCCGTTTGAAATCCAGATTTTTCACCTGCACCTGGCCACCGATATGTCCACCTATCGCGCCTGGATAAGGATCCATACTGTAAGTGACTTTGCCGAAATGACGATACTCGAGGGTCAGCTTGATCGCCTTGAACAAAAGAAACAGGCCAACCAGCGGAAACAACAGAACGATCAGCGCCAGGTAATTATCCCCGTGTAATTCCCCGGGCAGGGTAAACGCAACCGGAGTACTGATAGCGTTCCAGACAAGGGTAAAAAACCAGAAAAAGAGCGCTCCTTTTCCAGCGTTGGATTTTACTTGTGCATTCTCCCATCCTTTTCGACTTTGCCATTGGGCGGGGGTAACGAGGTCAGCTTCGCTTTCGCCGGCTGCCTCAGGTTCTGCGAAGTGCTGTTGAGTGAATTCAACAAAGCCGAGATCTGTGGCACCGCTCTTTTGCGCCTGCTGCCAGGTGTTACGCATTTTCATTAGCGATGGACGTCGGCGATCTGACGTCGTGTTAGAGCTGCGCAGGCTGGCGTAAATGATCCCGAGACCGATCAACAGGAAGATCGAGCAAAACCCACTGGTCATCGCAAACAGACCCCAGCGCATAGCGCGGTCGATGACCGCTTCTGATGGATCTAAAGGGTTCACCCAGACTGGCAGAATCCCGCCATTGTGCTGGATTTGACGAAGATAAGCCTGCATCTCGCGGTGGTAGGAACCGATGTTATCTTTGAAACTGCTGATGCCTACGCCAGTGCTTTGATAAGTCCCGCCGCCAAAATCGTAACGATAGAGCGCACTGGTTTCATTGTCGGCAGCTGAGAAGGATAACAAGCGAGCACTGGCAGGCTGCCAGTCCTGCGCTCGCTGCCAATTCTCCCACATGGGCAGGGCCGTTTCCGCCAGGATGAAATAACCACCTGCGGAAAATATCAGGCCGAACAGCAGGCCGGGGATAATGAGGAGTCTGCGCATGGCTCGTTTAATAGTTGAAATATCTCAACTCTGCGAGGTCTATATTTGATAACCGAGGTCAGACCAAGCGGGCCAAAGCCGTCCAACGCCAACGCCGAAGTTACCCGCGCGTGAGGTGTCCTGATGCAAATAAAGGGCAGCCAGGAAAGTCAACCACGAGGCCAGGTTCCCGATTCCGCAACAAGTTCATTCCCTGGCTAAACATATCGCGCACTTCGCGCTAGACTTTCGAATCAAATTTTTTACTAAAGGGTCAACGCTCGTGGAATTTGCTATCAACTATTTATCGTATTTCACCAACGGCATGATATTGGCAGCACCACTGATTGGCATAATGGCGTTAGCCATCATCGCACTGGGCCTGATCGCGAGCGTACTGGAATCATGGCGCCCCTTCGATGCCATCTACTGGGCCTTCATAACCGCAACCACGGTGGGCTACGGCGATATTCGACCCACCAAACCCTCGTCCAGATTGCTGTCGATCTTGATCGCACTGCAGGGTATGGTTCTCACCGGCATCATAGTGGCACTGGCCATCAATGCGGCAACGATAACCTTCAGCGAATTGCACAAGGGAGTAAGCGTGGAAACCGTGATCAAAGAAATGGACAGGCCTTCGTCAAAACAGTTACTCGAATAAAGGACCCGGGGTTTGGGCCCGAAACGGCCTTATCGGGCGGGGCCTGAAGACGCAAAATGTGTCAACTACGAAATTGCAGGTGTTCAGGCCAAAAAATTCTGGATTATCTGAATGAACAATTTAATGGTGCCCGCGTTCAGAATATCGATAAAAAACGCACCGACCAGTGGCACGATAAGAAAGGCCTTGGTCGAATTTCCATACTGCGAGGTGATGGCACTCATGTTGGCAATAGCCACCGGGGTCGCACCCAGCCCCATACCCGCAAAACCGGTAGCGATGACAACGGCATCGTAATCGCTACCCATAACCCGGAATACTACGTAGATGGCGAATAGCGTCATCAGCAAGATTTGCAGTACCAGCACAATAAAAATGGCTTCAGCCGCCGCGGTGAGTGTCCAGAGTTGAATCGCCATCATGCTCATCGCCAGAAATATATTTAGCGATAGTGCACTGAGCTTTTCAACGAACTCCATTTGTAGCGGTTTCCTGAGAAGGTCGCTGGTATTGATGATGACAATACCGACCATCATCGACGTTAGAAAACCGGGCAAACGCAAACCAAGTTCCGACAGGTTTCGATTCACGATGTCTCCCAGGCTGACGCAAAGAGCCAACACAAGTATCGACATGAGAACGTTGAAAAGCCAGTCACCAGAGCCACCTTCAAGCATTCCTGACAGGCTATCCGCAGGGCTTTCTGTATCCTGGGGCGCCGGCATGGCGATCTGTCGACGTTCAATCAGGAGGCGCGCTATCGGCCCTCCAATCAGGCCCCCGGCAACCAGCCCAAAAGTGGCGAAGGCGAGCCCGATCGAGGCGGCGCCCTTAAGGCCGTTATCTTCCGCAACCTGCCCCCAGGCGATGGCGGTACCGTGGCCACCGGCAAACGGGATGCTACCCGCAATCAAACCCCAGCCGGGATTCACATCCCGGCTAAGCGCAATTGCAACGCCAACCGAATTCTGCAGGATCAGAAATATCCCGGCGATAACGGTCAGCACAAGCAGGGCCTTTCCACCCGCAGCCAACGTACTGAAGCGAGCTGACAGGCCGATGGTACTGAAGAAGACGAGCAGCAGAATATCTCGCAAGCGCATATCAAATTCGAGCTGCATATCGGCAAAGCTGTATAGCAGGGTAACGCCCGTGGCGAACAGCAAACCACCGGTGACCGCCGGTGGAATATAGTTATTTTTGAGGAAATTGATTTTTCGGTTCAGATACATGCCGACAAAAAGCACTACGATGCTCATTGACAGCATATCCATGAGAGGTATTTCAACGACGCTTATTTCCTGCATTGTTCACATCCCCAAAAAATGAACCAGGTAATGGCGCATTCATTTCACCCTGTCTGTCAAAACCTCGACCAGGGCACTATGGCAGCAAAAAGTATCACTGATTCCGGTTAAGCTATTTAGCGAGGAACGAGCTGCCTGCGGTTGATTACTCATTGTTGCAATATCCCGGGATTGCGTAAAGCGTGAATCATTGTCGGGCGAACTTTTTTAAATGATTCGTCAGCTGACTGATCACTAACATTGCTATAAAGCATCGAGAATGGGAGAGATGACTGAATTTTCAAACGAGTGCGATCATGGTAATAGTCTGATCTGACGTCCATTCAGAACAGGCTGGCCTGCAGCGCCTCTGGCACCTGCACTCCTTCCAGTTGCAGAAGAGAAAGTTTGCTTTCAAGTCCACCACCGAATCCGGTCAAGCTGCCATCGGCACCGATCACGCGGTGGCAGGGAATCACGATTGGCAGCGGATTGCGACCGTTCGCCGCACCCACAGCCCTGACCGCTTTAGGGCGACCGATCTGAATAGCGATATCGAGGTAACTGCGTGTTTCACCATAAGGAATCGTTTGCAACGCCGCGAGCACTGCCAATTGGAATTCAGTACCCTGCGGCGCGAGGTTCAGATCAAACGATCGGCGCTTGCCAGCAAAATATTCTGCCAGCTGCAATTCTGCATCAAGGAAACCATTAGACCTTGGCTCCCAGTCTGTCCCAATGCTGACTTTACCCTTACCCTGTGGAAAACCGATAATTTCCAATCCTTCCCCGTCGCCAGCCAGTAACAGCTGCCCGATGGGCGAATCAAAGTATCGATACAGCATGATAGCTACCCGTTGCTGGATTCAAATCGAAGAAAGTCGACATCAACACGCCTGACAACGAACAAAACAAAGATGAGCATTCCCCGCATTTCAGATCAACCTCTAAGACATGAGCTCGATCAATACCTGCTTTTCGCCATCGTCGCTTACCCCGGAGAAGGCCGTCTTGAACGCCATTACGTTTTTATCATGCAGGCCGAGCAATTCCTCCAGCTCCAGCTTTTCCGCAAGACTGGGCGCGCCACCGGATTCGTACAACGCATCGATTGCGGCAAGACGATCGAAGTGTGCTGCCTTGCTATGACTCATATCGATAAAGGCCTGGTGGGCAATTTTTGCTGCATCACTGAGATCATCTATGGAGGACATTTCATTAATCCGGGTGTCGTCGTGAGCGGTCGATTATAAACGATGGCGTCAACGGTAACTGAATAATGGATGCTAGCGGTGACAAATTGTTTCGATTTGCGGCAAATGTGTTCCGCTCATCGCCTCGTTACCAGTCAGTTAACAACTCCCCGCATTCGGTAAAAAAATCAACCCGAAAAAATTCAACCCTGCGCGGACCTGAAGTTCAGTTACCATCTGACAGATCAGGATTCCACAGGCGAGTTTCATCGACATTTACTATCAAACCCCGCCAGACTAGCGTATAAGGCCGTCATGAAAATCCCCAATCGCATTAAACCCCTGGTCGAGGACGGCCTGGTCGACGAAGTTATCCGCCCACTGATGAGCGGTAAGGAAGCCGACGTGTTTATCGTGCGTTGTGGCAGCGAGATACGCTGCGCCAAGATATACAAGGAAGCCGACAAGCGCGGTTTCAAACAGGCAACGCTCTACCAGGAAGGTCGCAAGGTACGTAACAGCCGGCGCGCCCGGGCGATGGAAAAGGGTTCACGTTTCGGTCGCAAGGAACAGGAGAATGCCTGGCAGAACACCGAAGTGGACGCACTCTATCGACTCGCGCGGGCGGATGTGCGCGTGCCGAAAGCTTACGGCTGCTTCGACGGCGTGTTACTGATGGAATTGATCTGTGACGAACACGGAATGGAAGCGCCGCGCCTGAACGATGTCGCCATGTCGGCAGAGCAGGCCATTGAAGATCACCAGCAGATGATGCGTTACGTGGTGCGCATGCTGTGTGCAGGGCTGGTGCACGGTGATCTATCGGAATTCAATGTGCTGGTAGACGCCGAAGGTCCGGTCATTATCGATCTGCCGCAGGTCGTCAATGCGGCTGCCAACAATCACGCCGAAAGTTTCCTTGCGCGTGATGTGAATAAGATCACCGCCTACTACGGTCTTTATGCGCCCGAATTACTCACGACTCGATACGCCGAAGAAATCTGGGCGATATATGAGGCTGGTGATTTAACCCCGGAGACAGAGCTGACGGGTGCGTTCGAGGCGATCGAGTCGGATCCCGACGTCGATGCAGTCATCGAGGAAATCAAGCAGGCTATGCTTGAAGAACAACAACGCCTGGAACGAATGGCAGAAGCTTGAACCGGGCATCATATTGGGAGTCATACCAGGAGCAGAGAACGCCCTTCCCCAGCGAGTGTCGAGAATGTTCCGCGCCGGGCTGTAATAAAAAATACCCCCTTGCGCCTCTGTGCCTGCTGGCTCAACTTTCCTGGTCTGGTTTCCAGCCCGCGTACCCACTGACCAGTTCAATCAAACCCCTGATTCGCGGGGCCTGCTCATAATCCGTGTAATCCAGATTAACCGTACCATCAAGTACCAGTGGGTGGCCCCCGGTCATGTCATCCAGTTCTTCCTGATCAACGCTTTCATAGTCATACATGGAATTACTCCTGAAGTTGACTTGACATAATTCTGGCTCGCGCGATCAGGAATTGGTGTGAATCGGCTCACGCTAAGCAACAAATAAACAAAATAATCAATAACCGTGAACCAGTGCGCAGGCCTGCCAATTTATTGGCAGTGAACTGGCGATGAGACGCGATCGAAAGGAATCCATAAAGCCCTGGACCGTCGGACTTTATGGTGAAATTCAAGCTCTGGCCTTCTCGAACAAGTGACGGCAATGAGCCGGGTTTACCAACTCGCCATAGCGTTTGCGAGCATCTTTGGTCAGGTTTCTGGCAACTTCGGTCCTGCCCGTCTGCAACGCCACTTCCGCGTAGTGCAACACCCTGGTCAAATCCGGCAATACAAACGGCGGACTGATTTTCTGGCACTTCTCAATGTAAACAATCACCTTGCCATCGCGCCCTTGTGCGTCCAACTGCTGAATAATAAGTCTGCCGATACACAACACAGTTCGTGACCGCCCCCAGGCGAGCATGTGATCAAACAATTGTTCAAGTTCATCGGTGGGTGTCGTCAAGTCGTACTTTTCCAGCAGTAAAAGCACCGCTTCGCTTTCGCGGTGAGTGGTAATCATTTGATAGATTCGCCGCATAAACTTTTCGACGGCCCGGGTTTCCTGCTTTTCAGATTCCTGTTGAGCCATCCTCTTCCTGTAGTTGAACGCCTCGGAGCGGGTTTTACCTTCTTTTTGACGGACGCGCATGGTGTCGACTTCCTCAGCCAGTTCAGCCTCTATCTCCGCGCGGCGCTCACCCAACCAGAAGTAACCATAGAGATAGCCGGCACAACCTCCCGACACATGCGCGAGCAAGTTAACATTCCCATAATCGGATGCGCTGAGCATCGTCCAGACATCCACACCAATGTAAATAACGGCCAGTACCCAGGCAGGCACGTAGAGGATTTTCCACATCACAATATACCACCAGAAAACTCTGATTCTGGCTTTGGGCATCAGGTAGGCCGAGAGCCCGATCATACCCATGACCACGCCCGAGAAACCAAGCGATGGTAAAGGCTCTTCGACACTGATTAGTGATGCCATGGAATCACACAGACCAACCGTAAAGGCGATAAACAACATGATCCACAGGTATCGAAATTTGTTACCCAGCAGGATTTCGAGCGCGGGTGCAAAGGCGATGTAGAAAAACATGTTACCGATAAGGTGAAACCAGTCAGCATGCGCCAGGGATGATGTAATCATCCTGAATGGGTTCCAGCTCTGGGGATAGTAAACCAGGCTTTCAGTTACACTTGTATTGATCTGCAACAGAAAAACAAGCACACACAACACTAGCGTCGCGTAAGTTACGTATGGCGGCCTGGAAAGCCGCAGAGCGGTGCTGTAAGGAAGTAGAATCATGTCATGAACTTGCCTGGGCGACCGTAGGCCAGGCGAACCTATGGATCGTGATACAGCCCGACATTTAGGTGCCTCAGCGGTGTGGACCCCCGCAGTTATTTCGAAATTACCGCGTGCTGGAATCCGGATTGATCAAGCACAGCAGTGGAAACCACGGCTGCGACCAGCTAGCAAGGACGCCTCTTTCGCGACCCGCAAACAGCCTCGATTATAGTAGTGATTAGCATTTATTCAGGGAGGCCCCGGCACCGGCAAACAGGCACCATTTAGCATCCAGCTTAATCCAGCTCTGCCGCACTCAAGAGACAGTTGTCAGCGACCGCCTGGACGTCGGTAAAGTCACGATGATGCTTGAAGTCCGGACGCCTGGCTCGGCTACTCGCGTTACTCAGTGGATTCAGGATTAACGAAAAAATCGACCTGTCCCAGGGCGACAGGTTGACCGGGGATCCATGCACCAGCGTATCAAAGAAAATAAGGCCGGTACCCCGTTTACCCGTTGCTGCAACAATTCCCCGTTGCGGATCAATGGCTTCAGCATTGGCAATCATTTCCCGTACTACTTGTCGATCAACAACCCAAAGTGGATAAGAGGTGGTCGCAGTATCGTGCAGCGCCTGATGTGCGCCGAACTTGTGCGATCCCGGAATAAAATACAGCGGGCCGTTGAACTCATTAACGTCGTCGAGAAAAACGTGCAGATTCAATGCCAGGGGTTGCGGCACTCCATCCTCATGATGATGGGTAGCGAAATCATAATGCCACTGCCAGACCTCGCCGGAAAACGCGGCCTTGACGTTAACCTTGACCTGCTGGATGTAGAGCGGCTCCGGTCGTATCTGCCGGGCCGGTTCCAGCAGGCGGGGGTGACGAGCCAGCTTTTCGAAAACCTCGTCGCGCAGATGTATGCCCATCGCGGTACGCACTTCCCCCGATGCTTTTTCAATGATATTGGCGGGGCTGTCTTCGGCCAGCAAGGCCGGCAGGCGCGAACGCAGCAGCGCCACCTCGTTCAAGCCGAACAGATCGGGAAGTATGAGGAAACCGTCACGTTCCAGAGCCGTTGTTTGTTGGTCTGCGAGCTTCATAACTATCCCGCGATTAGATCATACTTGCACTCAAAACAGGAGGTTCAAATGGCAGACAACACGACAAGATAAAACCCTGTGCCATCGCCATTATGCTGGTTATCTCTCTGGTTTTGTTATCTCGCTGATTTTGTTGCCCGGAATTCAACGAAACAGTAGCAAGGGTATCTTGCAGCTGCGAATCATTTCGGTGGTGGTGGAGCCGATGATTAAATTGCGGATCACGGAATGCCCGAACGCCCCCATAACCATCAGGTCATAGGCATCGGTTTCGACTTCACGGGCGATTACCGTTTCCGGCCTGCCCGACATGAACTTTGTTTTTACCCGGTAGCCGGCAGCGCGCAGCTGACTGGCCGACGCTTCCATTTGAGCTCCCGCCTCTGCAGTCTCAGTACCAACACACAACAATTCGCAATCAAGGTCGGCAAACACTTTGTTGCGCGCGATTTCGTCGATCGCCTTGATGACGCTGCGACCCCCATCGTAGGCAACCAGGAAACGCCGAACCGGTTTGAATGCCCTGGATGCCAGCAGCACCGGTTTGTGGCTGGAGCGCACCACCCGCTCGAGGTTCGAACCGAGGTGCAGCTGGTTGAAATCGGCACCCTCACCACGCTTTCCGATGACGATCATATCGGCCTCCGCTTCCAGGTCCTGTAGCGTTTCGACAACTTCACCCAGGCGCAATTTTGTCGTTACCTTGACAACTCCGGATGCAACTACCGACTCCCTGGCGTCATCAAGAATTGCCCTGCCGCGCTTCTGCGATAGCCGGGCTTTCTGAGCATCGAGTTCGGCCAACTCTTCAAGCAAGGCGGTTCTTGCTCCGATACCGATATTGCCACTGAAATCCTCGGGATGGCTCGACAGATCCTGACGATCAAGCACATGCACGATTTCTACGCCCCCACCCAGCCGGTTGGCAAACCAGGCCGCATGGTCGCACACGCTTTTTGAATAACCTGAACCGTCGATAAGCGCCAATAGATTAATCATTGTAATTACCTAGTGTCCGAGCAGACGCTCAAGAGCGCCTGGTTTATCATGAATAGCGAGTTGATCAACAATCGTTTCACTGGCCTCATTAAGCCCGATAATTTCGACTTCTGCACCTTCTCTACGGAATTTAACCACCACCAGGTCGATCGCAGCTACGCTGGAAATATCCCAGATATGGGCATGACTGACATCGATGGTGACCCTTTCCAGCGCTTCCTTGAAATCAAAGGAGGCCCTGAAATCATCCACCGAGGCGAAGAACAGCTGCCCTTCCACTACATAGGTGCGCGCCTTGCCATCATCGCTAAGCACCGATTTGATGCGAAAAATCTGCGCAATCTTCCAGGCAAAGAAAATGGCTGAAAATAACACACCCACCATCACCCCGATGGCGAGGTTATGGGTGGCCAGTACCGCTGCGACCGTGGCTAACATGACGATTGATGAACTCCGTGGATGATCCTTGAGGTTCTTGATCGAAGACCAGCTGAAGGTACCAATGGAGACCATGATCATAATCGCAACCAGGGCAGCCATCGGGATCTGTTTCACCCAGTCGCCCAGAAAAACGATCATCAGCAGGAGAAACACGCCCGCACACAAGGTGGATAATCGACCGCGCCCGCCCGACTTCACGTTGATCATCGATTGGCCAATCATCGCGCAGCCCGCCATGCCACCGATGAATCCAGTAGCCGTATTGGCGATGCCCTGGCCGATGCACTCGCGATTTTTATCGCTACTGGTGTCGGTAAGTTCATCCACGATGGAGGCTGTCATTAAGGATTCAAGCAGGCCGACCGCAGCCACGGCAGCCGAATAAGGCAGGATTATCCATAAAGTCTCCAGCGTAAGCGGGATATCGGGCAACAGGAATATGGGCAGCGTCGAGGGCAGTTCACCCATATCTCCAACGGTACGCAGATCCAGGTGCAGGTATATCGAAATCGAGGTTAACACCAGGATACATACCAGTGGCGACGGAATCGCCCGGGTAATATAGGGAAACAGGTAGATGATGCCGAGACCGGCAATCAGCATGACGTAGGTCAAATAAGGTACGTGGATCAGCTCCGGCAACTGAGCGATAAAAATGAGAATCGCCAGCGCATTGACGAAACCGGTCATGACCGAGCGCGATACAAAGCGCATCACATAGCCCAGCCGTAACAGCCCGGCCACTATCTGGATCAACCCTGCGACGACGGTTGCCGCTAGCAGATACTCCAGCCCATGCTCCTTGACCAGCGTTACCATTAACACCGCGGTCGCCGCGGTCGCCGCGGAAATCATACCCGGACGGCCACCGGTAATGGCAACAATGACAGCAATTGAAAATGACGCATAAAGCCCGACCTTAGGGTCGACGCCGGCAATAATGGAGAAAGCAATGGCCTCGGGTATAAGGGCAAGTGCGACAACCAGGCCCGCGAGAATGTCTGCGCGAATATTGCCAAGCCATTCGTTGCGTAGCTGCGGAAGAGAAAAAGCGTTCAAAAGATATCTCGAATGAAGTGAAACAGTGGTGTACAGACCGGGCCCGGCATACACGTCAGTTGCGGTGAATGTCGGCGCAGGTCAGTTACGCGATTTATAACAAGAGGGAAAACAGCAGATGGAGTCTAGCGTTGCCGGCAGGAGATCTGGCGATCTCTATCTGGCAGAATTCGGTTCATAGCTCATGCCCTGAGGGCGCGCATCATATCGCTAAATGACCTATCAGGCTATTGATATTCCGCGGTAATCACCGCAATAGAACATTTCTCTTCAATCTGCAGCAACGCTGACAATCTATTTTTCATAATCGTCATCGAATGAAATCCCTGTGGATTATATTTTCGTACTGCGACGCGAGATGTTTCGCACCCGCAAGGCCTGCGAAACATAGAGACCGCCAGCGGTAATCAGGCAGATTCCAACCCATGACAGCACCGTTGGCAAGGTATCGAAAAACAGATAACCGAAAATGACGGCAGAGACAATTTCGAAATAGGTGAAAGGCGCCAACGTTGAGGCGTCTGCGTGAGCGAAGGCAAAAACCAGCAAGGTCTGGTTTATCGAGCCAGACACGATTAACACGGCGATATACCACCAGGCGTCTGCGGGAATCGGCTGCCAGGAACCCGGCAGCAACAGCGTGAGCACAAACGCAGCACAAACTGCACCCGCAAAGGCCGTCACCAGCGGCGGCGAAACAATGCTTAATTTGCGGTTTAGCGCGAGCTGAATGCTGACGATGATGGCGCAGGCAAAAATATACAGATTACCGGTATTGATCTGGTCGAATTGCGGGCGCATGACGAGCAGGACGCCGGCAAATCCGCACACTACGCCTATCCACACCGACCAATTGGCGCGTTCACCGAGAAACAATACCGCAATAATGACCAGCAGAAAGGGGTAGGCATAGAGAATAGCGATAGCATCGGCATAGTCGACGGTTTGCGCACCGATCACAAACGCGGTAGTGCCACCCGCCATGGTTAAGCCGCGAACCAGTTGGACAACCGGGCGCGCGGGTTTCAGACCCGACAAACCGTAACGCCAGATTAAATAAGGCAGCAAAATGACACTCATCCCCGCAAAGCGGAACCAGGCAACCTGGTAGGCCGAAATCTGGTCGCCCAGTAATTTCATAATCGCGCCCGCAAAAGCAGCGATAGACAGGCCGATGATGACCATGACGATGCCCCGCGTTTGCGAAGCAACAAAGGAGTTTGCATGAGGGCTATTCACCGCGCGATGATAGCCCAGGACTTAGAGGGAAGCGCGTACTAAAAAACTTGAGCGGGGATATTAAAACCGCCTACCCGTCGCCATAGACTGGCAAGCCATCTTGCCAAACACTGGATCGATCGCAACAAAGACCACGCTTACCCCGACCACCGTGTCATGGATTGCGGGATTGGGCTTTTAATTCGCTGTCCAGTCTGTCCGCATAGCGATGGAAGACGTCACGTTTGTGATGAACCGACAGGATTGATCTTGTAACCGCAGCAATTGGCCTGGCATGGTCACGTAGAGATAATCAAACGCTCAATTTCCGGAGTGAAATATCCAGCTGCGAACTACTTTTGCTCGCTTCGCAAGGTCTCTCATAATGCTATATCCATAATCCCTGTCATTCCCTGTGATTTCATATATTTAATCTATACTTCGGTCTAATTACTTTAACTCGTCCAGAAAAACTCTGGCCGCAACGATAACAATAAAACCCAAACCAGGCCATGCAAGAAGAAGAGCTGCTCAAGTGGGAGATCGGCGGGTTAACTACTCGACAAGAGAGTTACCGCGCGCTTTCACGTCCTGAAACCCCATCAAATCAGTCCTTCCCCTATCTGCTGAAGTCGATCAGTGACGACCCTCTCGGGGCTAGCAAGGCATCCGTTTCTGACCCATCCCGAACGTCTGTCACCTGTCGTGCGCCAGTGCGCGCGAATTTTCCTGCCAATTACAGCCTCAGGCGCTTGTTGACTTACCCCCACTGGAGGTATCGAAAAATCCCGCCTGTCGCGATTGTTATACCGGTTAAACCAGACGTCACGTGTCGTGATTCACAGTTCTCAGATTTTGCCCCGTTTACAGGCCCGATGACCCATAAAAATGGCGAAATACCAACCTATACTCATATAAACCAGTGGCAGCCCTGCACCAGCAGAGCCCTGCTGGGACGGTAACCGCATGATGCGATCCACATCCTTCCACAATTCGATTGGTGGCGTAAAAAGACGATGATGAACATTTGTCTATTTCCAGGTCTTCGGCAGCAGAGATTGCCAGCCAATGTGTCCGGATTACAGGCCACAGGAGCGTTTTGTTTGCTCGACCCCGTCCACGGAATCGAAAACCCGCTTGATCTGAACCTGCAGATCGGATATTTGCCGGCATGAGCGATCGATTCTCCGAAAAATGGCTAGAAACCCTGTGCAGCCTGTTGCCGGACGTACATTCGGCAGTTTTCATGGTGCCGGATGCGGGGCCTGACCAACTGCATCTGCTGGCACGCTGGCCGAACAGCCTGAATGAGCACAATGATTTTTTCGATTCCGTCAAATATGCGCTGAAGAAGCGCGGTGAAGTTTGTCTCGCCAAGGCCCGTGTCGTCGACGGTCAGGACCTGGACTTTTTTGCAAAACCAATTTACGTGCAGTCCGACCTGGCCGGTGTGCTGTCGATAAAAATGAAGCATCTGCCCAGTTCCAGCCACCTGGACGTGTTTCAATCGCTCAAGCGCAGCATCAAATGGCTGGGCCTTGCCAACCAGAACAAATCCGAAGCGGACGAGTTCTACAGCAGCGTTGTTGGTGTACTGGCCAGTTGTTTCGAACAGCAGGGATACCAGCAGGGCCTGATGCGCATGGTCGCCGAACTCACCAGTGAATTCGACTGTGAGCGAGTAGCGTTTGCTGAAATGCGCGGACTACACTGCAATCTTGTCGCACTGTCCAACAGTGCCGACTTTGATCAGCGTTCCAACATGGTACGCAGAATTGCCGATGCGATGGATGAAGCCGTGGAGCAGGATCGTTCGATTCTGTACCCGGATACGGACAGCAAGCTGATTCAGCGGGCCCATCAGACACTACTGCGTAAACATGACCTCAGCTCAGTCGCGACGGTTCCCCTGGCATTCTCGGGAAAAGTGTTCGGCGCGGTAACCCTGATCGGTAGCGAGTCATCTCCGCTCGACAAAAAGAGCCTCGATCGCTGCCAGCAAATCCTGTCACTGTTGACCCCGTTCCTGGCGCTCAAGCGCGATCATGAACGCGGCATTTCGGCCCGCTTGTTAGACAGCTGCGGTAAAACACTGGCAACGCTATTCGGCTTCAGCTACCTGAAAACCAAGATTGCCGTCGTCATCGTGGCATCAATACTCACCATGGCCAGCCTGGTTGAAGCGGATTTCCGCATCACTGCCAATGCGGTGCTCGAAGGCGAGGTACAGCGTGTCGTTGCAGCACCCATATCGGGATACCTGCTATCGTCCGCGGTTCGCGCCGGTGACACGATCAGCAGCGGTCAAATCATGGCAAGCCTCAATGATTCCGAGCTCAAGCTTGAACTGGCGCGCCTGAACGGTGGTTTGCAAAAGTATCGCCGCGAGTATCGCGAGGCGCAATCCACTCGCGACCTGGTAGGCCTTCGCGTTATCAAAGAGCAAATCAACCAGATCATTGCCGAAACCGAACTGATCGAACAGCAGCTACAAAGCATTCATCTGACAGCCCCCTTTGACGGCGTGGTGATCGAGGGTGATCTGAGCCAGAGTCTGGGCTCGCCAGTGGAACGTGGCGACACCTTGTTCAAAATTGCACCGCTCGACGACTACCGCATTATTCTCAAGGTAGATGAAAGAGAAATAGCCTATGTCGAGCAAGGTCAGGAAGGCTTACTGACACTGTCTAGCCTGTCGCAGGAAAGCATGCCGATTCGGATTGAACGCATTACCTCGGTGGCAAAAGCCGAAGATGGTGCCAACTTCTTCCGCGTCGAGGCTTCACTGCCAGAATCCGGGCTCAATTTAAGGCCCGGCATGGAAGGCATCGGCAAGATTAACGCGGGGCGCGAACGTCTGGTCTGGATATGGACACACGAATTCATCGACTGGCTCAGACTCTGGGTCTGGTCCTGGTGGCCATAGGCGAACGCAACGATGACAGGTGAACTAAACAGTCGGCACTGGTATCGAGTGGCCCCGTTAACGCCGAGGCTTCACGATCAGGTAGACATCCATCGCCATGACTATCGTGGGCAAATTTGGTACCTGGTGGAAAATACAACCACGGGCCGCAGCCATCGCTTCAACCCGGTTGCCTATCAGTTCATCGGCATGATGGATGGTGAGCGCAGTGTGCAGGATATCTATTCGCAAATTAACGAAAATCTCGACGGACATGCCCCCGGACAGGAAGAAATCATCGACCTGATGAGCAAACTGTATGAAGCAGATTTGCTCAAGGTGAACGCTCAGACCAATACCGAGGAAATGTTTGGTCGTCAGTCGAAACAGCGCGCAAACAAGCTCAAGCAACGCTTCGCAAACCCGGTTGCAATGCGCTTTCCTCTGTGGGACCCGGAAGATTTCCTGAACCGCCATTTTAACAAGGTTCAGTGGATTTTCAGTAAATGGGTCGGCTTGCTGTGGCTGGCGCTGATGGTATATACCGTTAGTGAGGCCGTGCAACACTGGTCACAGATAAATCATCATTTCGGCATCAACGCACTCGGCCCCAATAACCTGATATTGCTGTTCCTGCTGTACCCACCCATCAAGTTTGTGCACGAGCTCGGGCACGCTTTCAGCGCCAAGCTGGAAGGTGGAGAAGTGCATGAAATGGGGGTTAATTTCCTGCTGTTTGTTCCCGTTCCCTATGTGAATGTTTCGGCCGCTACGCATTTTCGCAGCCGCGCCCGACGCATGCTCGTCAGTGCGGCAGGAATCATGGTCGAATCTTTCCTCGCGGCGATCGGTCTGCTGTTGTTTCTGGCAGCGCAACCCGGACTGGTGCAGAACATCGGATTCAACATTTTCCTGATCGGGGGAATCTCGTCACTGTTCTTCAATGGCAATCCCCTGCTCAAATACGACGGCTACTACATACTCGCCGATGCGCTCGGTATTCCAAACCTGTACCAGCGATCTGGACAATACTGGCAGTACCTGTTTCGACGTTATCTGTTCGGAATGCGCGATGCAGTGTCGCCGGTCAGCGCACCGGGCGAAGCACCCTGGTTTGCCGGTTACTGCCTGGCATCACTGGCTTACCGGATGGGAATTCTCTGGTTCATCATCACCGTCGTCACCGAGAAATTCTTCTTCTTCGGCATGGTGCTGGCAGGCTGGATGGTTTCCCTGCAAATTATCCAACCCGCCTACAAGGCGTTAAGTTACCTGCTGACTAGTCCAGCGCTGCAGCGCAAGCGGGGTCGCGCGCTTACCGCGAGCAGCCTGCTGGCTGGCATCGTGGTGGCAGTTATCGGCTTTATGCCAATACCCTCCTATACCCTGAGCCAGGGAGTTGTCTGGCAACCTGACGAGGTGCGCCTGCGCGCCGAGCACGACGGATTTGTCGAGTCCCTCATGGTCAAGAATAACCAGGCGGTAACCGCCGGAACGCCGTTATTGTCGTTGCACGACCCGTTCCTGCGCAGCGAGGCCAGAATTGCACAGGCCAGGGTTCATGAACTGGAAGCCCGCTATCGTGCGAGTCGCTCAAATAACGACATCCAGGTTGGTATTGCTCGTGACGAGCTTCAGATCGCCGAATCCGAGCTGCAGTTTATCCTCGAAAAATCCAGCGCCATGTCTGTTGATGCATTCAAAAGCGGTGAACTGGTGTTGCTAGAGGCTGACGACCTTCCCGGTCGTTTTCTGCGCAAGGGAGACCTGCTGGGTTATATCATCGACGATGAGCTGCCGACAGTTCGAATGGCAGTAAGCCAGGATCATATCGGCCAACTGCGCCAACTGGTGACCAACATTAAGGTGCGCTTTGCCAGCGAGCCCGGTCGAGACTTCAACGCCCGCATCCTGCGCCAGGCACCCGAGGCTACCAATCGCTTACCCAGCGCTGCGCTGGCCACCACGGGCGGCGGTCCATTTATTGCAAATCGCGATGATAAAAATCAGCTGGAGACACAGGAAAAAGTTTTCCTGATTGATCTCGAGCCCGACTTCGAGGGGCGCGAAATTCCACTCGGCACCCGCGCATACGTTCGCGTTAATCATGGCAACGAAGCACTGGCGAGCCAGTGGTATCGACGTCTTCGACAGGTTTTTCTGAGGCAGTTCAATGTCTGAGTCAATAATGAAACCCGGAGTCAGCCTCGGCCACTACCCTCAGCGTCCCGAGATCGCACTGGATGATCTTGAGGCAGTCGTGAAGCATTGGGCCGGCCGCCTCGGCTCACGCCTGCGCCGCAAGCGCATGACACAAAAGGCTGTCGCCCGTCGCGTCAAGGTTCACCAGCAAGAGCTGGAGAACTGCAGCGATGCGGACTTTGACAAGGTGCTCGAAGAATTTCGCTGGCAACTCCATCAGCAGGGGTTAGTAGACAATTTGATTCTCGACAGCTTTGCGGTTATCCGCGAAGCGGCGGCGCGTACACTCGACAAACGCCATTACGACGCGCAGCTATATGGTGGCTGGCTGATGATTAACGGCATGCTCGCAGAAATGCAAACCGGTGAAGGCAAAACCCTGGCTACCACTCTGCCAGCCTGCACCGCAGCGCTTGCTGGCATTCCGGTTCACGTCATCACTGCAAACGATTACCTGGCTCAACGTGATTGCGAGCTCCTGACTCCCCTTTACAGTCGGCTTGGATTGACCGCCAGCTGGGTCATCGATGGCATGACGCCAGAGCAGTGCCAAAACGCTTACCGGGCCGATATCGTGCACACCACCAACAAGCAAATTGCTTTCGACTATCTGCGTGACCGCATCGAGATGGGCGAAGACACCGGAGATCTGCGCTTCCAGTATCGCCAGACTCAGCGTCAGCTGCAGCCGGGAGCCAAAGACAAATTACTGTTACGCGGCCTGTGTTTCGCGATCGTCGATGAGGCCGATAGCATCCTGATCGATGAAGCGAATACGCCGTTGATTATTACGCGTCAGATACCCAACGAAGATTCCGCGGAAACCTATGGCGATGCGCTGTACCTGGCCTCGTCACTGCTCATTCATGAAGACTATAAAGTAGAAGAGGCCCACAGGGCCGTCAGCCTGACGGTGGCGGGTGAGGACAAACTCGAATCACGTGTCGAGAAACTGCCCAATCTGTGGAGCAATAAGCGCAAACGCGAATCGTTGGTGAAACAGGCATTGGCGGCAAACCTTTTTTACAAACGTGATCGCGATTACCTGGTTGAGCAGGAAAGCATACAAATCATCGATCAATCAACCGGCCGACTCATGCCGGACCGCGCCTGGGAGCAAGGCCTGCAACAGATGATCGAAGCCAAGGAAGGCTGCGTCATCAGCGAACAGCGCGAACCGCTGGCGCGTATCAGCTATCAGAAGTTTTTCAGCCGTTATCTGCGTCTTGGCGGAACTTCAGGAACGCTGCACGAGGTAGCTGACGAATTGCACCACGTGTATGGCCTGCAGGTTCGCAAGGTAGCACCGAATCGACCTTCACAGCGAGTCATGCAGGGCATAAAGCTTTATCGCGATGACCGTGAAAAGAAGTCCGCTTTGATCAATCGCGTGGTCGAGCTACGTCGTGGTGGCCGGCCGTTGCTGATCGGCACCGCTTCAGTCGAAGAATCAGAGCTGGTGTCCGCCTGGTTGCAAACGGTTCAAATAGAGCATCGGGTTCTAAATGCACGACAGGACCAGCAGGAAGCGGAAATTATTGCCGCTGCCGGAGAAAAAAATGCGATCACCGTGGCAACAAACATGGCAGGCCGCGGCACTGATATCGCACTCGGTGACGGGGTGGAAGATATGGGTGGATTGCACGTAATTTCACTCAGTTTGCACGATTCGTATCGCATCGAACGACAACTATTCGGTCGCAGTGCGCGGCAAGGTGATCCCGGCAGTGTCGAAGCGATTCTGTCTTTAGACGATGCCGCCCTAGAAAAGCGCCCGGGTTGCACTATGCTAAGACTGTTAAGCGGACTTTGTGGAAAAGGAAAACCGCTTGGCGGATGGATGTGTCGGCCGTTTCTGCGACGTGCGCAGCGCAGGCATGAGAGACAACAAACTAAAATTCGTAAGGTATTGATGAAGCAGGATAAACACCTGCGACGCGTGCTGGCGTTTTCGGGACAATTTGAATGAATTATCCCGAACCCTATCTCGTGTTGGCAGAAAAAAGCCCCTCTCGAGGATCGCCCCGTAACACTGGTAACGGGGCGTGGCTTCTATGGTCCTTCGTGTTATGGCTCTCGTCAGCCTGTCTGTTCCCCTCGCAAGCCAGCGCCGCAGAACTCGATTGCCTGGTGAAACCCGAAATGTATGTCGAAGTGAGCAGTTCGGTAGTGTCAGTACTGGAAGAAATTCTGGTCGAAACCGGCGATGTGGTCAGAAAAGGGCAACCGTTGGCGAAACTTGAGGCTTCGGTGGAAAAGGCCCGCGTCAAGATGGCCCAATTGCAGGTGGACCACGTCAGCGATATAGAGAATCGTAAGGTGCAACTGCAGTATAAGAAGCTGAATCATGAGCGCATGCAGCAATTGAGATTAAAAAAATCAGTGCCTCAGTTCGAAGCAGACAAAGCCAAAACCGAGTATGCGCTCGCCGAACTCGAATTGGCCAAGTCGCGCGAAATTCGCATTATGGCGCGCGCCAATCTCGAGATGGAAAAATCACAACTGGCGTTACGCACAATTCGCAGCCCGATCGATGGCATCGTCGTCGACCGTTATGCGATGGTGGGTGAGTCGGTCGAGGCGCGCAGCATTTTGAAGCTCGCCAAGATAAACCCGCTCAAGGTCGAATTGATTGCACCAACCGAGTACTTCGGTTTGATTAACAAAGGCATGGTCGCCGAAATCTATCCGGAAAGGCCGGCAAACAGAACCTTCAAGGCGACTGTGACCGTTGTGGATAAACTGATCGACCCCGCGAGTGGGAGTTTTACCGTACGCATGACCTTGCCTAACCCGAAAGACATACTGGTGGGCGGCGTCAACTGCATCGCTCGATTCGCTTTCAAGGCGCCGGCACCAGGAAAGAAACTCTATAGCTCAGTACCTTCCGCGACTGTCGTCGAATAGCTGCGCCGCGATGAATAGCGTAATCAAACCTTCCGACAAGCCCTCACGGATAATCCTTGAGGAGCTGGAGCCACGCCGCTTGTTTTCAGGCGGCATCGAAGGTTTGGTGCCGAGCGGTGCCGAATATCTAACCGGTCCCATCTTCCGCGACCTGGACCTTCACAAATCTCTCGACGAGGCTGATAACGACACCACTGCACAGGCCGAGCAACGCTCACGGGAAATAGTCTTCGTCGATGCGGGTGTGGAAAATTACCAAAAGTTTGTCGATGACGTTAAAAACAACACGGACGACAATCGCAATATAGAAGTTGTCGTGCTGGATCGTGACAAGGATGGCATTGAGCAAATTTCATCATTTCTGCAGGGCCAGCAGGACGTCGATGCCGTGCACATCATTTCCCACGGCAGCGATGGTAGCGTCCAGCTCGGTGACAGCACTCTGAATGCAGATTCATTGCAGCAAAACAGCACCCAGATTGCACTGTGGGCCAACGCCTTTACCGATTCAGGCGACATCCTGTTTTACGGTTGCGATCTGGCATCCAGCAGTATCGGGCAAAACCTTATTAATGAACTCGGCGCGTTAACTCTGACCGACGTCGCCGCGTCTGACGACCTCACCGGTGCCGAAAGCAAGGGCGGCGACTGGATACTCGAATACAAGGCCGGCAAGATCGAAACCGGGATCGCCCTGTCCTCATCCGCGCAGCAGAATTTCGATCAGGTACTGGTCACACCCAA
>JAIBDO010000049.1 GCA_024686195.1 Gammaproteobacteria bacterium
TTGCTGAATCAGGCGATTCTCGACGATGGCGCCGAGATTGTCCCGCGCCAGGTCGACCGCGTCAAAACTGACGCTGGCAGCACCGTGCTGGTGCCAGATGTGCATCTGCTCGTAATAGCAAATCCGTTCAGGGTCGAGTCGTTGCCAGATTCCCAGCTGCTGCAGGAGATGGCGTGAACGCGGGCTTATCGCCGACACGCGCAAATCATATGGTCGTTGTGGATCGGTATCCTGTGCCAGGGGAGGCGCCGCCTCAACCAACGCCACGCGCATGCCGCGAAGCGCAAGCGCCAGTGCGGCGCAGCTGCCCACCATGCCGGCACCGGCAACGACAACATCGAATTGTCTGCTCACAGATGCCCCCGCAACAGTCGATTGCCACCAAAAGCCAGCCCCATACCGGAGAACGCCGCCTGCTTTTTAATCGCGGGCAACAGATCGAGCAAGCCGAGACCGGCCGCACGAACATGATCCAGCAACGGCAATTCGTTGGAAAACATCGACACCAGACCATCGCCGTAGCGAATCACCTGCTGCTGTTCGCGCTCCCGCTGCAGTTCGTATTGCCCGGTCAGAGCCGCAATAGCAGCCGTATCAAGTTTCGCTAGCGGCTGCTCACAGAGTAATTCGTAGAGACCTGCAACATCGCGCAGTGCCAGATTGAAACTCTGCCCGGCAACCGGATGCAGCGCGTTTGCGGCGTTTCCAATCAACAGGCAGCGACCCGCGCTAAGAGTTTCGGCACCAGTCCGCTGTAACGGCACGGCGAATCGAGGGCCAACGGCACCGATCAACCCCAACCGAAAACCGAAACAATCCTGTAGAGCCTCGGCAAACCCGGCATCATCAAGACTGGAAATCTCGGACGCAAGCTCGGGTTTCATGGTCCACACGCAGGCATATTTTCGTCCCCCCAATGGCAACATGGCTAGCGGGCCTTGTTCGGTGAAACGTTCATAGGCGGTATCCACCCGCGGTTTATCGACCTCGACATTACTGATCACCGCGGACTGGCCGTAATCAACCTGCTGGTGATCGATACCAAGCGCGCTGCGCGCCGGCGATTGCGCACCGTCGGCGATCAGCGCAAGCTGCGCTTCGACCTGCTCCCGGCAATCATTTTGGCGATATCCAATGTTTACCCGCGCATCCTGGTCGATCGAGTCAAAATGGGCATTCTGTTGCAGATCAATCAGCTCGGATGCCTGCACTGCCTGCAGCAGGCAATCACTAAGCACCTGGTTCTCGACAACGTAACCGAGCGCTTCGAGTTCATAGTCGTCAGCGTGCAGTCGGGTGACACCCCAACGCGTTCGAGCCGACACATGAATGTGTCGAATCGGCGCCGCCTGTGGCGCTATTTTTGCCCACAGGCCAAGCGCGCGAAAAATCTGCACGCTACTGATGGATAAGGCAATCGAGCGGGCCGCCAGGCCCAGCACCGGTTTGGGGTCGAAGTTCCCCGCCTCGACAATGGTTACACGCCTGTCTGGATGCTGGACAACCAGTCCGGCACAGAGCCCGACCAGACCACCGCCGATAATCGCAATATCAGTCATTAACCTGCCATGAGCGCTTCAATTTCGCTGATTTTGCGGGGTAGCGCATCGGTTAAAACCTCATACCCGTCGCGCGTGACCAGCACGTCGTCCTCGATGCGAATGCCGATGTCCCACCACTTTCGATGCACACCCCTGGTGTGCGCCGGTATGTAAATGCCCGGCTCTATGGTCATCACCATACCGGGTTCAAGCAAACGCCATTGATCACCAACCCGATAATCACCGACATCGTGAACGTCGAGTCCTAACCAGTGGCCGGTGCGGTGCATGTAAAATTTGCGGTAGGCCTGCTCCTTGATCAGCCTGGGAACGCTACCTTTCAACAGTTTGAGTTCGACCAGACCCCTGGTAATCAGGCGTACCGCGGCATTGTGCGGATCGTTCCAGTGATTACCCGGCTTTACCTTTTTCACCGCCGCCTGGTGTGCAGCGAGTACCACTTCATAGAGATCCTGCTGGGCGTTTGAGTATTTGCCGTTAATCGGAAAGGTGCGCGTCACATCGGAAGCGTACCCTTCGACTTCACAACCGGCATCGATCAACAGTAACTCACCGTCCTGCAACTCATCATTGTTCTCGGTGTAATGCAATATGCAGCCGTTGGCCCCGCCTCCGACAATAGCCGGATAAGCGTGATCCGCATTGTAGCTGCGATATTCATGATCGAACTCGGCGTGAATCTGGTACTCGTGCTTGCCCGGCGCACATAATTTCATCGCACGCAGGTGGGCGCGCACATTGATCGCCGCCGCCTGACGCATCATGCGCAATTCTTCACGACTCTTGAACAGACGCATGTCGTGCAGCAGATATTCCAGCGCCACGAATTCCGAGGGCACGTGCATGCCGCTGCGTGACTGTTCGCGAATATGGGAAACCCATCCGATCAGGCGCTTGTCGAATTCCGGATAACGCCCCATGATATTGAAGATACTGTCGGTGCCTTCCAGCAAACCCGGCAGGATGTCATCGATATCGTCGATCGGAAAGGAATCATCCGCAGCGTAATTTTCGATGGCACCTTCCTGTCCTGCGCGACGACCATTCCAGGTTTCTTTTTCCGGATCCTTCTCGCGACAGAAGATAATGTATTCACCGTGTTTACGACCAGGTATCAGCACCATGACCGCATCGGGTTCATTGAACCCCGTCAGGTAAAGAAAATCGCTATCCTGGCGAAACGGAAAATGTGCATCGCGGTTACGGATCAATTCCGAGGCTGATGGCAGGATTGCGATGGTATTCTTGCCCATCATCTTCATTAGCTGATTGCGACGACGTTTAAATTCAGTGGCTTTCATTTTGCTCAATTATTCAAATTCCCGCGGACGTATCATGGCGAAGGCACAGCACTAATGCACAGTGGGTGCCGATTTAACTGCGTTCAAGGACTCTTTCAACATCAGGGTAACGATGCGTACGTGCTCCACTATCTCGGCAAACTGCTGTTGCGCGGCTTCGCTCGCCTCTTCATCATGGCTGAGCTTACTAATTTCCAGCAGGTCTGACAAACCCTCACGAGCGTCATCGTCAAGCGCGTCTTCGGCGGTCGCACCCTTGACCCCGAATCCGTACAAAAACCCCTGGCACCAGCTCGACAGGCCAAGCAGGCACAGGCCGAAATCATCGTCCTCATCCGGCAGCAGAATTTCCAGGATAAAATCTTCACTTTCGAATTGCTGCTGCGTTTCGGTGAACATTTCCTCGAGTACGCCGAGCCGCTCTTTCGCCAGTACATCGCTGGCGTCAGGCAAGTCATCCAGCGTATGGCCCAACCAGACCGGCAAATCCGCATTCTCCAGTAGCAAGGCACATAAAGTACCATGCGCCTCTGCAGCGTCCACGTTGGCGCCGAGACCCTCCAATGCGGCCTGCACTTGATCAAAATCGAGCATTGTAGAAAACTCACAAATTCGTATAATTTTGTATTCTAACATCAGCGCAGGGCAGCAAAGAACAACTGCATATTGACCTGCGCAGCTTAAGGCCCGATGATTGCACCATGGATTCTGAAAAAGACGTATATACCGAAGACGATCTGCGCAACCTCGAACAGCGCATCGACGAACTCATCGACACGGTGGGCTTGCTCAAGAACGAAAATACCAGCCTGCGACAGCAGAAAGACAAGCTGGCTACCGAACGCTCTCAGCTGATCGAAAAAACCGAAACGGCGCGCAGCCGGGTTGAGGCGATGATTTCACGCTTGCGATCATTAGAACTAGGCTCATGACAGACGCTCAACCGATCAATATTTCGATCCTCGACAAAGACTACAAGGTTGCCTGCCCTGTGGGCGAGCAATCAGCGCTACTGGAATCGGCCCGGCTCCTCGATCTGAAGATGCGAGAAGTGCGCGACAGCGGCAATATCATGGGCGCGGAACGCATTGCTGTGATTACCGCGCTCAACATGGCTAATGACCTGCTGCGCACCAGCACTCTCGACTCAGACATAGGCCCGGAATTACCACCGCGCCTGAAGGACCTCGAATCGAAGATTTCGCGCGTACTCGAACAATCCCGCCAACTCGAAATCTAAACCCGGTTTTCTACCAGCCCTCTACAGCGGTTTCCGCAAGGTTCAGCTTAGCCTGCCATACATCTGGTAGTAAACTGGATTGATATCGGCGGCGGCCAAAGCGCAAAGTCACGGCCCAGGGACTCCGGCCCAGCAATGCCTGATCACCTCCAGGATGGCAACCAGAGAGAAATGCGCACTGGCTCACTCATTAGAATTTTAAATTGTACTTTTCGACAAATCCGAGCCATAGTACTCGCGATACTGACTACGGTGCCCGTTAGCAACCATCGTAATCCTTGAGCCTATTTATCAATCTCGGGGACTTCCGTGCAATTCTGGTGTGCATGCCTGGCGAGTTCAGGAAGCCTGATGAATAGCCAATCTCCCCACCTGAACCATTGGTTCAAGGTTGATAGAGTGCGACGACACCGTGGTTGGTATCCTTCCATTCCATCCCAGACCACTCCACCCTGACCGCTCCCGACAATACCGTTACCCGCTCGGCAACGGCGCTACGAATTTTATGTATTGTCAACCGCGTGGCAAAGTCACGGCTCTATTTTAGAAACAGTTGATAGGCTTCGTTCGCAGTTTCATCCCAGTAGGGGATATCGATACTCTTCAGAAATGTCTGGAAGTCGCGAGCATCTTCCCTGTCGACCTGAAAACCCATCAGGATACGGCCGAAGTTGGAGCCATGATTGCGATAGTGAAACAGGCTGATATTCCAGCGATCACCCACTTTCATAAGAAAATTTAATAAGGCACCCGGTTTATCCGGAAACTGGAAGCGGTACAATAGCTCGTTATTCACACTGCCACCCGCCTGACCACCAATCATGTAGCGGGTGTGCAGCTTGGCCACTTCATTGCCGGTCATATCGATTACGTTATATCCCTTGTTGTTGAGCTTCTCGATAAGTTTGTTTTTCTCGTCCACTCCGTGAGTGAGCTGCACACCGGTGAAAACGTGAGCAGTAGTCGCATCCGCGTAACGATAATTAAACTCCGTGATCGAGCGATGGCCGATTAACTGACAAAGACGTTTGAAGCTCCCGGGTCGCTCCGGTATCTCGATGGCGAGTAACGCTTCACGATTCTCACCGATCTCGGCCCGTTCAGCGACGTGGCGCAAACGGTCAAAATTCATATTTGCGCCACAGTTGATCGCCACCAGGGTCTGGTCTTTGATGCCATGCAGCTCAACGTATTTCTTCAAACCCGCCAGCGACAGTGCGCCGGAGGGTTCGCAGATTGCCCGGGTATCTTCGTAGGTATCTTTGATCGCAGCACAAATCTGGTCGGTATTGACCAGCACCACATCATCCACCAGGTCTTTGGTCATCGCCCAGTTGTTCTTACCGATCTGCTTGACGGCCACACCATCGGCAAAGGTGCCGACTTCCTTCAGCTTAACGCGCCGCCCCGCCTTACGTGCAGCATGAAAACAGGCCGAATCATCGGGTTCCACGGCAATAATTTTTGTCTCCGGCTTGACTGCCTTGATAAATCCGGCGATGCCACCGATCAACCCACCACCACCGACTGCAACGAAAATAGCATCAATCCTGCCCGGATGTTGGCGGATGATTTCGTGTGCAATCGTGCCCTGCCCTGCCATCACATCGTAGTCGTCGAAAGGATGAATAAAGGCGAGCGCTTCTTTTTTTGCCAGAATCAGCGCGTGGTCGCGCGCGGCATCAAAATTTTCGCCATACAGCACAACCTTCGCACCATAAGCCCTGACCGCAGCCACCTTGATGTCAGGGGTTGTGGTTGGCATCACGATCGTGGCCTTCAAATGAAGCTTCTTCGCGGCCAGTGCCACACCCTGGGCGTGATTGCCAGCCGATGCCGTAATCACACCACTCAGCTCAGGGTTTTCCTTCAATACCTGGAAAATTTTATTGAAAGCCCCACGACACTTGAAGGAAAAAACCGGCTGCAAGTCTTCGCGCTTGATATAGGTCTGGTTATCCAGTCGCCTGGACATCCTCGGCATGAAATCCAGCGGGGATTCGCGAGCGACATCGTAGACGCGCGCAGTTAATACCTTTTCTAAGAATTTTTCCTTGCGCATAGCCCGCGTGAGTACCTGGTTATTATCGTGAAAACCACGCAATCGCTTGCGTGGACTGCAGGGGATTATCATAATTGAGCGCTTGCGAAGCAACCGGTAAATCCATGACGCCCGAAGATAAAAAGCGCGCCGCCGCTGAGGCCGCGGTCGATTACGTAAAAGTTGACACTGTTATCGGTGTTGGTACCGGTTCAACCGTCAATCATTTCATCGACCTGCTCGCCGCAAAAATGGGGGATCGCATTAGCGCTGCCGTGTCCAGCTCAGAGGCATCCAGTGCGCGTTTACTGGCGCTTGGTATTCCAGTGGTTGATCTCAACGAGGCCGGACAGCTGGATCTGTACGTCGACGGCGCCGACGAATCCAATGAACGTCTGGAATTGATCAAGGGTGGTGGTGGAGCCCTCACGCGCGAGAAGATTGTCGCCGCGGCCAGCCGTGAGTTCATCTGCATAGCCGATGACAGCAAGCTGGTGGCAACCCTTGGTGAATTTCCGTTACCGGTGGAGGTGATTCCCATGGCACGCGAACTGGTGGCAAACGAATTGCGCGCAATTGGAGGGACCCCCCGATTGCGTGCTGATTTCATCACCGACAATGGCAACCAGATACTCGATGTTCACGGCTTACAGATCGATGACGCGCTGGCACTGGAAACGCGCATCAACCAGTTAGCCGGAGTAGTTTGTGTCGGCCTGTTTGCGCACCGCCCCGCTGACCTGTTAATCCTCGGAAGCGACGACGGCATTAAAACCCTGCAACGCCAGGCAGCACCTCAGCTGCATCCAACGACGCAGTAGCAGTAGGGAGAAATCCGAGTCATTAGCGGCTGATCAGGAGATTTCCGCAATGCAGCACAAAAAAAAGCCCGCAAAAGCGGGCTTTTTTCGTCTGCATGGTTTCCCATTTAACGCTTGGAGAACTGAACTCCGCGGCGAGCTTTGCGCAGCCCGACTTTCTTGCGCTCGACTTCGCGCGCATCGCGGGTTACAAAGCCTTCTTTGCGCAAGGGTTCACGAAATGTCTCGTCGTAGGCCATCAGTGCACGGGTAATACCCAGGCGTATCGCGCCTGCCTGGCCGCTCGGGCCACCACCGGAAACGCTCACGTTGATATCGAAAGTCTCGACGACATCAACGGTTTGCAACGGCTGGCGTACAACCATACGCGATGTCTCGCGACCGAAGTAATCTTCGATGCTCTTTTTGTTGACGGTGATGTTGCCACTACCGGACTTAAGATAAACGCGCGCCGCTGAACTCTTGCGACGACCGGTACCGTAATATTGTTCGACTGCCATATTTTAACCTACTAGATTAACCTGCTAGATTTCGAGAGACTGGGGTTGCTGCGCGCTATGGCTATGGGCTTCACCCGCATAAACCTTCAGCTTTTTGAACATTGCGCGTCCCAGAGAATTCTTGGGCAACATACCTTTCACCGAATGCTGGATGATCCGCTCGGGATGATCCTTGCGCAACTGCGACAGGTTAGTTGATTTAAGACTACCGATGTACCCGGTGTGATGATGGTACATCTTGTCATTTTCCTTGTTACCGGTAACGCGGATTTTCTCCGCATTGATAATGATGATGTAATCACCGGTATCGACATGCGGGGTGTATTCCGGCTTGTGCTTGCCGCGCAGACGGCGCGCCACTTCGGTCGACAGGCGACCCAACACCTTATCGGTGGCATCTATTACATACCAGTCGCGTTTTACCGTCTCGGGCTTGGCACTGAAGGTTTTCATACTAATTCCTGATAAACTGCCCCTGAGGGCGTTGACTTCAATCACAAAGGGCGCGAATACTAACCAATAATCATGCGCTTGACAAGGCGAAAGACAGTCATTTTAAGGGGTATTTCGATCTCTGGAAAAAAATCTCCCGATCACCGATAATGGGTTCCCCGGTAGCGACCGGTTTTATCGAGAATTTATCACGGATTCATCCGTTTCAGGAACATTCAATGCGCAACCTCAGTTTTAGCGATCGTCTGCTCGATGAGCTGCAGCACGGTCTCAACACCAGCCACCATCAACCCTCGTCCGGCGCGCGCGAGTATCCGGCAAAGGGCGTCACTGACGAACCGTCCGGCAGCGCTGATATCGCCCACAGTGTCGGCCTGATGCGAGTCAATAATGCTGGCGAGGTTGCCGCGCAAGGTCTCTACCGTGGACAGGCACTGGGGGCCCGCGACAACGCACTCGGCGCGGCCATGCAACAGGCTGCAGAGGAAGAGAACGAGCACCTGAAGTGGTGTCAACAACGCCTTGGGGAACTCAATGCGCGACGCAGCCTGCTCGATGGCCTGTGGTACTGGGGTTCATTTACCATCGGTGCGCTGGCAGGTTTTGCCGGCGATAAGTGGAGCCTCGGCTTCGTCAAGGAAACCGAGCAACAGGTATGCGCGCATCTGGACCATCATTTCGAGACCCTGCCTGCGCAGGATCAGCGCAGCCGAGCCATTCTGAGCACCATGCGTGAAGATGAACTGCGTCATGCGCAGAATGCGGCCGAGGCAGGCGCGGCCGAACTGCCGGCACCCGTAAAGGCCGTCATGACGCTGATCAGCAAGGTGATGACCTTTAGCGCTTATCGAATTTAATCATCGCGGAAAGAAATTCGACAATTTCGACGTTTCAGCGCAATCTAACGAAGCACCGGTTTAGTTCTAAATACCCATCGTTCCCGCGCAAGCGAAAATGCTCCAACCGCAGTGAGACATGAGTGTATCGAGTGCGCCGCGGCGCCGAGATATCAGTATTTTATCGAATCAATCCGACTCGACGATTTTAATGTCGTGAGTAATGGTAGCGGTCTTTTCCAGCATTCGCGAAGCAGAACAGTACTTGTCAGCCGACAAGGTAACCGCCCTGGATACTTTCGTTTCGTCCAGCCCCCGCCCGCTAACGATAAAATGCAAATGGATGTGAGTGAATACTTTCGGTATTTCAATTGCTCGTTCGGCTTCGATCTCAACTTCGCAATCGCTGATTTTCTGACGCGATTTTTGCAATATGGATATCACATCAAAGGCCGTGCAGCCTCCCAGCCCCAACAACAGCATTTCCATTGGCCGTACGCCGAGGTCTCGGCCACCGGAGTCCGGCGCGCCATCCATCACGAGCGAATGACCGCTGCCGGATTCGCCGACAAAAGACATGTGATCGAGCCACTTGATTCTACACTTCATGCTTGAATCCGTTTACTGTTGAATTGCTGATTTTGTGCTATGTTTAGCGTTGGTTTAAGCAGAAAAAGATAAATATGTCAGTTAACCCCATCACAAAAATCCTGCCCAGGCAAAATGCCGCATTGGATAACTTTTTGCAACATTGCCACAGCAAAAAATACGCTGCGCGCAGCACTATCATCCATGCCGGTGATGAATCGGAGACGCTGTACTATATCATCGACGGTTCTGTGAGCGTAGTCATCGAAGACGAAGACTGCAATGAAATCGTACTCGCTTACCTCAACCCGGGTGATTTCTTCGGTGAAATGGGGCTATTCGAGGAACATACCAAGCGCAGCGCCTGGGTCAATACGCGTACGGCTTGCGATGTCGCCGAAATTCATTACAACCAGTTCATGCAGCTTGCCAAGGAAACCCCTGAAATTCTGTTCCAACTATCCTCGCAGCTGGCAAGTCGATTGCGCAACACCAGTCGCAAGGTCAGCAACCTGGCTTTCATGGACGTCACCGGTCGGGTTGCTCGCACCCTGCTTGACCTTGCTCGTGAACCCGATGCGATTACCCATCCCGATGGCATGCAGATCAAAATTACCCGCCAGGAGATTGCCAAGATCGTTGGTTGCTCGCGCGAAATGGCAGGCCGCGTAATGAAAACGCTTGAAGAAGATGGCCTGATAACGGCGCACGGTAAAACCATCGTCGTTTTTGGCACCCGTTAGCCGACACACATACTGTTGATATCTTCCCGGCCCGCGCGCAGCCGGGGATGAAATTCAGTCAGCGCCCATTTGTCGGTCGATAACTGGTCAGTCGACAAAAAGATCGGCGAGAGCCTGGCCGGGATCGTCAGCTCGCATAAAGGCTTCACCAACCAGAAAGGCATGCACGTCGTGGTCGCGCATCAGGGCGACATCAACACTTGAGTGTATGCCGCTTTCAGTGACCACCATGCAATCGTCCGGTATCAGCGGCAATAGATCGATCGTAGTTTCCAGGCTGGTTTCGAAAGTGCGCAAATTGCGATTATTGATGCCGATCAGTTCGAGATCAAGCTTGAGCGCACGTTCCAGTTCTGCGCGATCATGTACCTCTACCAGCACATCCATACCCTCGGCGCGAGCCGCCTCACTCAGATCTGCCAGCTGTTGATCATCAAGCGCCGCGACAATTAACAGAATACAGTCTGCACCAATCGCTCGCGCCTCCATTACCTGATAGGGATCGATGATGAAGTCTTTGCGTATCACCGGCAAACTGCAGGCTGCACGCGCCATCGTCAGGTAATCTTCGTGCCCCTGAAAATAGTCATGATCGGTGAGCACAGACAGACAGCTGGCACCACCAGCCTGATAGGACTTCGCAATCTCTACCGGGTCAAAGCTTTCGCGGATGACACCCTTGCTTGGCGACGCCTTCTTGATTTCCGCGATTACCGCCGCGCCCCCTTGTTCGATACGACGCTGCATTGCGGCAACAAAGCCTCGCGGTGGCGAGACATGATGGGCCTGCATGCGCAACTGATCGATCGTTTTTCGCTGGCGACGCTCCGCTAGCTCCTGCTGTTTGGTGGCGAGGATTCGATTAAGAATGTCCGAGCGCTGATCAGTCATTGGCATTGGTCCGCGCCACCAGGTTTTCCAGTATCGCTGCGGCCTTGCCGCTACTGATCGCCGCTCGCGCCGCATCAACACCCGCGGCAAGCGTCGTGGCGCAACCCGACACATAAATTGCGGCGCCGGCATTAAGGCAGACAATATCCCGAGCGGGGCCGGCCTGGTCTGCCAGCACCGTACGGATCATCGCCAGGCTTTCCTCGGCCGAGTCCACCTTGAGCGCATCAACGGCAGTCGTTTGCATACCAAAGTCACCCGGTGTCACTGAATAACTGCTGACTTCACCATCTTTAAGCTCGGCAACCCGGGTCGGTGCAGAGATACTGATTTCATCCATGCCGTCGTCGGCATGCACCACCATCACGTGGCGGCTACCCAGCTGTTGCAGGACTCGAGCTATTGGCTCGACCAATTCGCCATCGAAAACGCCGATGATCTGGTTGGGAGCCCCCGCCGGATTCGTCAGCGGCCCGAGCACATTGAATACGGTGCGCACCGCCATTTCCCGGCGCGGACCTATCGCGTGCTTCATCGCACCGTGGTGGGCGGGCGCAAACATGAAACCGACGCCGACCTGTTCGATGCACTCGCCGATCTGCGCAGGGTCAATATCGAGTTTAACTCCGGCGGCCTCGAGCACGTCTGCACTGCCTGAATTACTGGTCATCGAGCGGTTTCCATGCTTTGCCACATGCGCCCCGGCCGCAGCCGCGACAATGGCACTGGCAGTTGAAATATTGAAGCTACCGGACGAATCGCCGCCCGTGCCAGCCGTGTCGACCAGATGATCACAGTTCACCTCAACACGCGTAGACAATTCACGCATTACCCCAGCCGCAGCCGATAGCTCGTCCACGGTTTCGCCCTTCATGCGCAAACCGACCAGAAACCCTCCGATCTGCGAAGCGGTGCATTCGCCAGTCATGATTTGCAACATCACTGCGGTCATATCCTCGACACTCAGATCCTGCCGGGCCATTACCGACTTGATTGCAGCCTGTATTTCCATCATTCCCCCCGCTTAGCGGTGACCAGCACTCGTTTGTTCAAGAAAGTTCTGTAGCAAAGCATAACCGTGCTCAGTCAGAATAGATTCAGGATGAAATTGAACCCCTTCGACCGCGAATTCGCGATGGCGCAATCCCATGATTTCATCAATCTCACCGTGTTCATCTTCGGTCCAGGCAGTGATTTCGAGGCAGTCCGGCAGACCGTCTCGTTCCACCACCAGCGAATGATAACGCGTTACGGTGAAAGGATTCTCAATACCCGCGAAAACGCCCAAACCCGCGTGATAGACAGGCGAGGTCTTGCCGTGCATGATTTCGCGCGCATGGATGATTTTGCCACCATACACCTGGCCAATGCTCTGCTGTCCCAGACAGACGCCGAAGACCGGCTTGATTCCGGCCAACGCCTGGATGGTCGCCATCGACACACCTGCCTGGTCCGGTGTCCCCGGCCCCGGCGATAACATGACGTGACTGGCATCGAAATTCACAATCGCATCGATACTGATTTGATCATTGCGCACCACCTCCACCTCGGCACCAAGCTCACCGAGATACTGCACCAGGTTGTAGGTGAAAGAGTCGTAATTATCGATCATCAATACTTTCATCACGAATCCTCCCCAGGCGCATCATCGCAGGGATCTCGCGACGGCAGCCCTGCTTCCGCCAGAGTTACCGCGCGAAAGATAGCGCGACCCTTGTTCATGGTCTCGGCCCACTCGTTGGACGGCACTGAATCATAGACAATACCGGCACCGGCCTGGATATAAAGCTGCTCATCCTTTATGACCGCGGTGCGGATCGCGATGGCGGTATCCATGTTTCCATTCCAGGAGATATAACCGACCGCACCGGAGTAAATGCCCCGCTTTACCGGTTCCAGCTCATCGATAATTTCCATCGCACGTATTTTGGGAGCACCGGAAACCGTGCCCGCCGGAAAGGTCGCACGCAACACATCGAAAGCGCCAAGCTCTGGTTTGATGCGGCCTTCGACATTAGAGACGATGTGCATCACGTGCGAGTAACGTTCAATAATCATCTTGTCAGTCAGGTTAATGCTACCAACCTGGCTGACACGCCCGGCATCGTTACGACCCAGGTCGATTAACATCAGATGCTCGGCGAGCTCCTTGGGATCGTTGAGTAAATCCCGCTCCAGTTCCAGATCCTGCGCGGTATCACGACCGCGCGGGCGAGTTCCGGCAATCGGTCGTACGGTTACCGTTTCATCTTCGAGCCGCACCAGAATTTCAGGCGATGAACCCACCACGTGATGATCGCCAAGATTCAGATAGTACATATACGGCGAGGGATTGAGACTGCGCAGCGCACGGTAAAGATCGATTGGCGCTGATCGGTAAGGAATGGATAAACGCTGTGACAACACGATCTGCATCGCATCACCATCAATGATGTACTGGCGTGCTTTTTCAACCGCGGCTTCAAATCCCTGCTGGCTGAACTCGGAAGTGAAGTCCTGTTCGGTGACGGTGCTCTTCACTGTATCTCGACGAGTATCGAGCCGCGCGTTGAGCAATTTCTGTTCCAGTTCGTCGAGTTGCTTTTCACCGTCATACCAATCCTGTTCGCTATCGGCATCGACATGCACGATCAGAAACATCCGTGAAGCAAGATTATCGAACACCACCAGTTGATCACTCAACATCAGCAGGATGTCGGGCGTGTGGTGTTTATCAGGATTGGGGCACTGCCCCAGTTTGGGCTCAATGTAGCGAATCGTGTCATAGCCGAAATAACCGACCAGCCCACCGTGAAATTTTGGCAGGCCATCGACTTCAGCCACGTTGAAACGCTGCAGATACTCTTCGATGAAAATTAACGGATCTTCGCTCTCGGTTTCGCTGACAACTTCGTCCCCGGTCTCGATCTGCACACGAGTCCCAAACACCTTGATACGGGTGCCGCAAGCCATGCCAATAATCGAATGGCGCCCCCATTTTTCGCCACCCTGTACCGACTCGAACAAGTAGGTGTAAGGCTCATCGGCGAGCTTGAGATAAGTACTTAACGGGGTATCGAGGTCGGCAAAAACTTCGCGCACCAACGGAATGCGATTGTAATCACGCCTGATTTGATTGAATTGCTTGAGATTCATGGATGACTCTTAAAAACTGAACAGAAAAAAGAAAAA
>JAIBDO010000268.1 GCA_024686195.1 Gammaproteobacteria bacterium
CAGTGGACGCGATTCCAGGGCCTCGACGTAGCGATTGAGCAGAAGCTGCAAATAATCAGGCAGTGTAATTGCGCCACAATCGGCGGCACTCTCGGTGATGATTTCGTCGACTTCCCACCACAGAGTCGTGGTTTCGGCAAAGGCCAGCAGTAATTCGTCAAAGCCACCGAAGTAGCGGTAGATAAGCACCTTGTCGCAGCCCGCACGGCGTGCGATAGCGTTGATGCCAACCGCCGGATAGCCCTGTTCGAGCAATATCGAACCTACCGCTTCTATCAGGCGCTGTTCGGTTTTGATTCTGCTGCGGGTCATGGCTGGTCTGCTAGTCGACATGGGTTTTTGCATCCTGCCAGAAAATTTCCATTTGCTCGAGCTGGCGCTGATCCATGACGATGCCGGCCGCGGCCATTTGCTCCTGCACGTAAGCAAAGCGCCGCTGAAATTTGCGGTTGGTGCCACGCAAGGACATTTCCGCGTTGACCCGTGCATGCCGTGCCAGGTTTACACACACAAACAGCACATCGCCGAGTTCATCGCTGATCGCATCCTTGTCACCCGATTGAAACGCCTGTTTCAGTTCCTCCAGTTCCTCTTCGAGCTTGGCGAACACCGGGTTGATATCGGGCCAGTCGAAACCGAGTTGAGCCGCTTCCTTCTGAAGCTCGCGCGCCCGGTACATGGCGGAGTTGCTGCTCGCATCGTCGCTTATCCCGTTGCTGGCTTTAGCGGCCTTTTCTTTTTTCTTGATAGCCTGCCATTGCTCGGCGAGGACTTCGTCGCTCCAGTTTTGATTGCGCCCCTCGCCGAATACATGGGGGTGGCGCCGCAGCATCTTGTCGGTTATACCCTGCGCAACGTCAGCGAAATCGAACTGTCCCTTTTCCTCGGCGACACGGGAATGGAAGACAATGTTGAACAGCAGATCGCCAAGCTCCTCCTTGATGTTCTCGGTATCGTCACGTTCGATTGCATCGACCAGTTCGTGGGTTTCATCCAGAGTATGACCGGCGATGGTTTGACTGGTCTGGCGAATATCCCAGGGACAGCCATTTTCAGGATCCCGCAGATCCACCATAACCTGCAGCAGGTTTTCGATTGCGCTCATCAGTTCTATTGCGTTTAACGGTTCAAAGACCGGATAATACCGGCCTTTGCACAGAATCACAGCTGCTACCGCCCAATGAATGATCGAAGACAACTATTAGACCTATGGCTGCAACAGGCAGGCTATCGTGATTACCGTCTGCAACGCGCCAGCGAAGACGCCAGTTTTCGTTCTTACCTGAGGCTCGAAACGGCTACCCAATCGTTGATCGTGATGGATGCGCCGCCGGATCAGGAGCCTTGTGACCGCTTCATTGCCATTGCAGGCTCGTTGCGCGATGCCGGGCTGAATGCCCCGGAAATCATAGCGAGCAATCTTGAGCATGGCTTTTTGCTGTTAACCGATTTCGGTTCCAGGGACTACCTGTCGCAATTGAACTCGCAGTCAGAAGCCGTACTCTACGCCGATGCCCTCGCGGCTTTATTGCAGATGCAACAACACGCAGATAAGACGGATTTACCCGATTACGATGCAGCAATGCTGTTGCGCGAGCTGGATTTATTCCATGACTGGTTTTTGCTTGAACTGCTCGGTATAAAGCTCGATGCAGCCCAGCAATCGCTATGGCTGGAAACGCGGCAGATTCTGGTCGATAGTGCCTTGAGTCAGCCCCAGGTTTTTGTGCACCGTGATTATCACTCGCGCAACCTGATGGTGGTGGAGCAGAACAACCCCGGAATTCTTGATTTTCAGGATGCGGTCAGTGGGCCGATAACCTACGATCTGGTGTCCCTGCTGCGCGACTGTTACATCGCCTGGCCGCACGCACGCGTCCAACAGCTGGTGTTGGGGTACTACGAAACCGCGCGTGCTCATGAACTGGTGAATACGGGCGCGGAGCAGTTCATGAGCTGGTTTAACCTGATGGGGATTCAACGCCACCTCAAGGTCGCGGGTATCTTTTCACGGCTCAAAATTCGTGATGGCAAGGCCCGCTACCTGGACGACATACCGCTCACACTCGACTACCTGTTGCAGGTCTGCCGGGAAGAGAAGTCAACGGCGGGACTTTGTACGCTGCTCGAACAGCTGGATTTGCGCGCGCGCTTCAACGCGTTGCGCGGAGATTGAGGCCCTAATGAAAGCGATGATGAAAGCCATGATATTGGCCGCTGGCCGTGGTGAACGTCTGCGGCCTTTGACTGATGTTACGCCCAAACCGTTGCTTGAAGTGCGCGGTAAACCGTTGATCGTCTACCACCTCGAGGC
>JAIBDO010000182.1 GCA_024686195.1 Gammaproteobacteria bacterium
AGGAATTGCCGGGTACGTTCCTGATCGGGTTTGGCGAAGAATTTCTCCGGCCCGGCCTGCTCAACGATTTCACCACCATCCATGAAGATCATCTGGTCGGCGACGCGTTTGGCAAATCCCATTTCATGGGTCACGCAAATCATCGTCATACCATCCTCGGCGAGACCGATCATGGTATCCAGCACTTCGCTGATCATTTCCGGATCCAGTGCCGAGGTGGGCTCATCGAACAACATCAGGCGTGGCTGCATGCAAAGACTGCGTGCGATCGCGACGCGCTGTTGCTGGCCGCCTGACAGCTGTGCGGGCAGCTTGTGTGCCTGATCGGGAATACGCACGCGCTCAAGGTATTGCATTGCCAATTCCTCGGCTTCCTGTTGGGGCAGCTTGCGCACTCGCATCGGTGCCAGGGTCAGGTTGCGCAGCACCGTCATGTGCGGGAATAGATTGAATTGCTGGAATACCATGCCAACTTCGCCGCGTTGGCCGGGTGATCGCTGCGGGCTGCTGGATAAGGTCTTGCCCTCGACAAGGATACGGCCCTGCTGATGATTCTCAAGTTCACACAGACAGCGGATCAGGGTGGATTTGCCAGAACCTGATGGGCCGCAGATCACCACTCGTTCGCCGCTGTCAACGGTCAGGTTGATGTCTTTTAATACCTGTAACTCGCCAAACCACTTGTTGACAGCCTGCATGGAGACGACGGGACTTTCGGGCATCTTATTGTTCCCCTGTGAAACGCTAATGAGTTATATGGAAATCGACATTTTCATTATTGACTTGCATACTACCGGAAGCCGACACTGGCGGCGAGGTGCGGGCGGGGCAGGATGACCGCAGCTGTCCAGGTTTGATAACGGCCCTATAACAACCATTCGAAGAGGATCTAACAATGATAAAACAACGATTGCAGGTGTTGGTGCTGGCCTTGCTACTTGCGCTGGGTGTGTCCACCGTGAGCGCAGCATCCGGCTCATCGCTCAACAAGGTACTCGACAGCGGTACTTTGCGAGTGGGAACCACGGGAGATTTCAACCCGATGTCGTTCAAGGACCCTGAAACCAGGGAATACAGGGGACACCAGATCGACGCCGCCAAACAACTGGCCGCGGACATGGGTGTTGAAATCGAGTTCGTGCCGACCGACTGGAAAACCCTGATCAACGGCATTGTTGCCGACAAGTACGACATCGTGATGACCGGAACCTCGATGACGGTAGGCCGCGCCAAGGCGGCGGGTTACACCATTCCGTGGGGACGCACCGGTTATCTGCCACTGGCGCGCAAGGGCAAGGCGGATCGTTTCAAGACCTGGGAAGATCTCAATAGTGCCGACGTGACGATCGGTTATAACCTCGGCACTTCATTTGCCGATTTCGTCAAGAACAAGCTGCCCATGGCAAAGCGCAAGGAAGTTGAATCACCGGCGCGTGACTGGCAGGAATTGCTCGCCGGGCGCGTTGATGTGACCATCTCGAGTACGCTTGAAGCGGGTAAGTTATCCAGCACTCATGAGCAGCTGGTCATCCCGTTTCAGGAAACAGCCAACAGTTTGCCTTTGTCATTTATGGTGCGTCAGGATGACCAGGTCTGGTTGAATTTTCTCAACAACTGGATGCGTATGAAGCATGAAATTGGTTTTTTCAAGGCACTCAATAAAACCTGGGGAATTGAGGGGCAGTAAGCAACGACTTTAACTAAAACTATAAAAACGCCGCTTTTCAGCGGCGTTTTTATTACACAGTCAAGTGCGCGTTGGAGCTAGCGATAGGGCTCGATAAAGCGCTTCATCGCGGCGGCGAAAAAGTCGCGTGCCTGTGTCGGTGACTGTTTAGCCGCTTCGAACACCAGAGTGGATAACTCGCGCCCGAAGGTCTGGCGCAACTCGCTCTCATCTTCGCTGCGTTGCGGTATCGCCATCACCGAGTCGCGCGTGTAGGTGGCCACACTGCCGTCGACCCTGTCGGCGCGTTCGGTGGTTTTATAATCTCCACCGTCTTCCAGTGCCGCGATGTTTTCGGTAATCAAACGCCGCATCATGACCACGCCGCGATCTCCGTGGTTCTGATTCCAGCGTGCGCTCTCGGCAATATCACCCTGTCCGGCAATAGCCTCGTAGTCACCGGGCACCTGCTGGCGTTCGGCATAAGGTCGTTCATCTTCGGTCTGGCCGATGAAATCGATCTTGCCGACACCGATCTGCGCGGCATCGCCATTTTTTTCTCGATCGAGTTCATCGTTGAGATAACGCCAGCCGATCATCTGTGTGTGACTGTCGTCGACGGGACGCATCCAGCGCGTGAGCGCGGCACCGAGAAAGGTCTCTTCGTCTTCGGCGCTGAGCCAGAGTGCTCCGGTCTGGTTCAGGTTGGGCAGAATGACGTCGGTGGTGCGCACCCACAGCTTGTCTTTCCAGCGGCGCACGTTGACATTGATCATGCCGATCGGCGTCTCCAGGTAATCGAGTTCGGGTAATTCACCCCAGGACTCGGAGAACTGGGCGCCACTGACGCGAGTGTGCAGGAAGCAGGAATGGGTCGGGTCCTGGGTATTGTCGAGCAACTGCACCCAGTTGCAGGGGAAAGGCAGCGAGAAGGGGACCATTTTGGTATTTGGCTGGTGGTAGGAATCCAGTATGACGAAATCGGTCTTTTCCTCGGGCGGCCCCATCCAGGTGAAGATGATGCCCTGGTATTCGTGCACCGGGTAGGCCGGGTGGCACATGCGCTTTTTCAGGCTGCTGTTGGGGTCATTGGGGGTGTCGAGAATGCGACCGTCGCAGGCGAAATGCCAGCCGTGATAGCAGCACTGGATACCGACATCCGTGGGCAGGCCGTATTCAAGCGAAGCGCCGCGATGGCTGCAGTGTTTATCGAGCAAACCAATATCGCCTTGCTGAGTGCGAAACAGCACCAGCTTTTCGCCAAGCATGTCCACCGTCAACGGCAATTCACCGAGTTCACTGCTGAGGCAAACCGGTTGCCAGCTGCGGCGCAGATACTCGCCACCTGGTGTACCACGACCAACGCGGATCAGTTTTTCGTCAAGTGGCACCTGCGCCTGTCGATAATAGCCGCCATAGGGTTGCTCGACTCGCTTTACGTCGCGGCTTGATCGAGCGAACTCGGTAATACGACTTTTCGACATGAAGGAATTCTCCTCGACTGATTTTGAGCGGTGGCTGTGACTGTGGCTTTAGCGGTGCCTGGCCGACTACTATAAATCCGCACTGCGCCAATCGCAATCTACCAGCTGCAATTTGTCAGCGACCAGATGATGTCAAAAAATCATCACAGGCGAGGAGCAGTGAGCCCTAATGGTTATTTATGATCAGGGGCTGTAGAGGGTTTGATGATCACTGGGTGGAGTCTTTATTGTTGCCTGGCTGAGTAGCGTCCAGAGTGTTGATCATGCGGGCCGATCGAAGCATTGCCTGATTCGGTTTTACCCGTGTTTTATTCTGCCGGGTGCGCTGGTAATGAGATGGGTATCAGACAAGGTGGCGGCCAGGGAGGACGCCACTTTGTCAGGATTCGATTTGTTCGCGGATGGCCTGTTTCCGGGCTTACTTTTCAGCTTATTTTACAAAACTGCGAATCATTCGCTCAACTCCGATTACTGCCTTGTAAACCACCTCGGAAATCATCACAGAGAAGGTGACGGGAGAATTCTGGTACTGCGTGCTTGAGTGATTCATGGTTTGATCTCCTGATGTTGAGTTAGATTGTTTGCTTGCGGTGAAATATAGGACCTGAAAGGCAATGCTACAAATCATAGTTACTTAAGTGATAGAATAGAATTTCTTAACCATAACTATTCTATATGTCCTGATGCGTCGATTTCCTCAGTTAAATTCACTTAGGGCCTTTGAAGCAGCCGCCCGTTGGCTAAGTTTTTCTAAAGCTGCTGAAGAGCTCCACGTGACCCCGGCAGCAGTTAGCCAGCAAATCCGCCAGCTCGAGGATTATCTTGGTGTCACCCTGTTTCATCGAATGACCAGAGCGGTCAGATTAACCGAGGAAGCGAGGGCTGCTCTGCCGTTAATGACGGAGGGGTTTGATCGTCTTGCGGAAGCGGTAGAGCGCCTCACGGTGACCCAGGAAACCGGGTTGTTGACGGTCAATACAGCACCTACTTTCGCGGCCACATGGCTATTGCAGCGATTGCCGGATTTCTCCGAAAAGTACCCTGATATCGATCTGCGTCTCGATGCTTCGCTGGTTCCCAGGGACTTTGAGCGTGAGGGTATCGATATCAGTATCCGCTTGAGCCAGGGCGACTATCCGGCGCTCTACCAGGCGCGGATTTTTGGTGAGGAATTCAGTCCGGTTTGCAGTGCGGAATTGTTAGCCGGCGAAAGACCATTGCAAGTGCCGGTCGACCTGACGCAGCATCGCCTGCTGCATATCGACTGGGGTGAATTGCATGAAGCGGTACCCGACTGGCCTATGTGGTTCAAGGCAATGGGAGTGAACGACATCAAGTCGATTCCGGGCCCGCGATTTACCATCGAAAGTATGGCGATCGAAGCGGCCATCAGGGGCAACGGAATTGCCCTGGTAAGCCATCATGCTGTCGCTGAGGATTTGAAGGCAGGACGCCTGGTCAAACCTTTTGATCTTGCCATGCCCGTCGATTACTCCTACTGGATGATTTGTCCGCACGAGTATCTGCGCCGGGCCAAAGTGAAAGCCTTTCGTGACTGGGTGCTGGAGCAGGCGGCAGACGACTCGCTGGCTGCGGTCAGGGACTAGATTCGGTTAAGCATGCAAACCCAGTTTGCAGCAGTAGCAAATCCTCTACTGCTGTCGTGTCGTGTTACCAGTTGAGAGCCAGATGTTCAGGAATGTCGATCAGCGTCGGCTTGCTGGCTTTATCGGCACGCTGCAAGGCGGCGACAAATTCGTTACCTGTAGTCGCGGTTATCGCTTCACAGCCAAAGCCTTTGGCAATAGTAATAAAGTCCGGAGTATATATATCGACGCCGATAGTCGGGATGTCACGTTCCAGCATGTAACGCTTTATCTCACCATAACCCTCGTTATTCCACACCAGTATGGCGACACCGAGTTCGAGTTCTACCGCGGTTGCCAGTTCCGCAATGGTGAACTGCAAGCCACCGTCACCGATTAGCGATACTACCGGCGTATCGGGCAGGCCGAGTTTGGCGCCAAGCGCGGCCGGTAATCCGTAACCGAGCGTTCCGTAGCCGGTTGAAGAGTTGAAATAACGGCGCGGTTGATCCGCTTCGTAGAACAGGTTGGCGCCATACACCGGCTGTGTTGAATCTCCGGCAACAAGCACGCCGGGCAGGGTGTCGGCGACCAGGTCAAGAATCTGGCCATGCTTGCGATAGGCATCCGGCGCAAGAACGTCAGAAGCCTCACGCAACGCCGCAACCTCGGCCTGGTGTTCGAAAGAGGATATGCCCTCCAGGGCCTTGTGCATTGCTTTCATGGTGAGGCCGGCATCGGCACAGATCGAGATCGACGGCAGTACGTTACGCGTCATTTGTTCGGGTTCGATATCGACGCGGATCACCTGGCCTTTGAGCTCAAGCTTGTCGTCGAACAGCAGGGTATCGGTTTCACCGAGTTCGGTGCCGATGGCGAGCACCACGTCGGCAGTCTCCAGTGCATCGAGCACCGGGCGTTGTGGTAACCGACTGCCGAGGCTTAGCGGGTGATCGGCCGCTAATACGCCCTTGGCATTTACCGTCAGCGCGGTACGAATTCCGAGTCGATCGACCAGTTGTCGCGCCTCGTCCGCTGCATCCTGGGTGCCGCCACCGAGCACGATGAAGGGTTGTGACGCGCCTTTCAGAAGCGCAGTGGCATCGGTAATGGCCTGCTCACTGGGGCCGGAACGGTAACGTTTACCGACCTTGGGAAGATTGTCGGCAGACATGGGTGCGGTGATGACATCGAGCGGCAGTTCGATGTGCACCGGCCCCGGGCGGGCGCTGTCGAATACCGCAAAGGCCCGAGCCAGGACTTCGGCCAGTTCACTGGGACGCGCGACGGTGTGGCTGAAAACAGAAACACCGGACACCAGCTGACGCTGGCTTGGTAATTCATGCAGCCGACCTCCGCCGAGCGCCAGTTCGTGTGAATTATTGACGCTCGAGATGACCAGCATTGGAACCGAATCGGAATAGGCCTGTGCCATGGCGGTGATGATGTTGGTCATGCCGGGCCCTGAAATGATGAAGCAGGCGGCAGGCTTGCCGGTTGCCCGTGCATAACCATCAGCCATAAATCCGGCGCCCTGTTCATGACGCGGCGTGATGTGGCGTAAACGCGTGTTGGGCAGGCCGCGATAGAGTTCGACGGTATGCACGCCCGGTATGCCGAACACGATGTCGATACCATAGGCTTGCAG
>JAIBDO010000249.1 GCA_024686195.1 Gammaproteobacteria bacterium
CGGGCATTAAATCATCGCGCGCCCAGGTGCCGTAATCCTGGTGCCATTGCCAGACATCACCATCGAAGGCAACTTTGGCGTTCACTTTGTACTGGTGCATGTAAACCGGGCCGTCGAGCAAGCGCATCACGGGTTCGATCAGGCGCGGGTGCGCGCCGAGTCGGCGGAAGGCATCGTTATAGGTATGTGCGGCGAAAGCCGTGCGCGCGACACCGGTTTTCTCACGCCAGACTTCCTCGCGTTGCAAGGCATAAACATCGCGCGCAGCCTGCTTCAGAACGCCGGTTTCCTCGGCGCTGAAGGCGTTGGGGAAAAACAGGTAGCCGTCCTGTTCAAATGATTCGATTTGTTGTGCGGTTAGTTGCATGGTCACAAAAACTGATTCACGGGTCTGTTATATTACTTTGAATTCCGGCGCCACAGTAACGATTTTTTTGCGCGTGGCGAAACAGTAATTCGGGCGACAGTATACTTATTTAATAGCCAGCAATCGGTTGCTTACCATCCTGCACTGGCAACCTGGTCGCCGTGTAGCCAATCGCCAATGAGAAAATCGAATTAAGTAAACTGGCCCCGGACTTCCAGATTATTCGGCAACGTCTGGTCGACACTGCTTCCTGCCAATTGCTTCAGCCTGACCCCATACCCCCCCTCCAAAAGATATTCGCCTGCATAACTTTAGAGCTATATGCCGTCAACACGGGATCAAATAAACTGTCGGCATTACCGGGCTGATTTAGTTGAACAACCCGCTCCCTGACGGCAGCAATGCGGCTTGCCTCGCACAACTTCTGCAGCCGGTACAAGGTAAAACGGGGTAACCGCAGCGGAGAAGAACCATGTCAACCAATCTTAAACGCTCCATTGCCGCGCAACGCGCCGTGCTGCACGACCTGCTCGCGGCCGAGCTCGCGCGTCACGCCAGCGAGATGCCGCGGTTCCTGGGGGATCGCGAAAAGCTCGATGCCCGGCTGCAGGAGATTTTTCACCAGATCGATGACTGCAAGTATGTCTTCGTGCTCGATAGCGCCGCGCTACAAGTCAGTTCGACCGTCAACCGTTACGGCGCCGATGCGGAAGCGCTCAACCGGGATCGCTCGCAACGACCCTACATGCTTGCGGCGATGCGCGATCCGTCGCTCATGTTCGATTTATCCGAAGCCTACATCAGCCGCAACAAGAAGCGCCCGTCCCTGACCGCAATCCAGGCGATCGTCGGCGCTGACGGCAAGCGCATCGGTTTTCTCGGCGTGGATTTCGATTTACGCGAACTGCCGCACACGGAAGTGCTCTACGAGGAACCCAGCCAGTGGCGCCAGATCAAGGGTGACCCGGCCATTCGCTCCGGACTGTTTCAGCAGCAGCGAAGCACCAGCCTGATGGACGAAAACATCGATCACGCACTTTCCCTGCACGAAGCCCTGATGATCGACCATGGCGTGTTCCACATGCACATTCATTTTTCCAGCAGTCGCTCCACCGTCTGGCATATCGACGATCCATATATTTACCGCCTGCTGTCGATGGACGAGCTAGCCGATACCAGTATCTGTCTCGCTTATCCGCAGCGCCCATACTTCGAGCGAAATATCGTGCCGGAGTCCGCCATTGCCGCGATTTTTCAGCAGTTCAAGGCGCTTCGTTTCTCCGACGAAACCATCTACCTGCGCAATGCCTCGTTGAACCTCGTCAAGGGAGCGGTGTCGCTGAATTTTTCCTGCGACGGATCACATTACCTGAACTACCGGGAATTTCTCGAGCGGGGCCTGGACTTCTGGATTGGCTCGGAAACCTTCCCTAACGCCGTCCGCAGCGCCACGCCCTGCGACCTGGATCTGGACCTGGACCAGCAAAAACTGGAAGCGCAAATCGAGGAACTGTCGGGCGAAGGCTGTATCGCGGTGAACAAGCTGCTCTACGCACTGGACAGGAACGAAGTGCCGGAAAATCTGGCCGGGCTCAGCCCGCCTGAACGAGAGTACATCTACAATGAACTCAAATCGGTAATGGATATCTACGAAAGCAACGCCCGCGGCAACAGACACGGGTAATTCCATAATTCCCAGCTACAACGCTGATCTCATCGGCAAAGTTTATCCAGGGAACGGGACACATGGTAACATCGGCAGCCCAATGCTATGTCGGTGCCTCGCTGGCCGAAGGATCAAATTGATGTCGCGGGCAATAGCCACCAGGTACCTGGCGGCAGCCGTTATGATGAGTTGCCTTGTCCTGCTCGCAGGCCGTGCCGAGGCATGCATGGTCTGTATTCCGTTTCCCGAGAAAACCATTACAGACCAGCTGCTGCATACCGACGTGGTTGTGCTTGCGCGCGAGAACCCGGAAAAGCCATTTTCGTATATCGCCAAAAGGGTACTGAAAGGAGATCTCGACGATTCCGCTATCGATTTTTTCGTTAACAGTCCCACCCGTCGACGCCTGGCACTCAATCCTGATCAATCCGTGGTGCTGACGTTCAACACCGAAACCAGTCAATGGCAATATGCCGGCTATGCAACACACGCATACAGTGCGCTGGTGGACGAAATCCTTGCGCGCGCACCGCTCTGGATTAAATTGGGAGCGGACAGCGCAAAAAGCCGGGCGACGTTTTTCGCCCCTTACCTCGCCGATGCGGACCCCGCAGTTAGCAAGCTCGCGTATCTTGAAGTCGGGCAGGCGTCTTATGACTCGATTCGCCAGGCCAATGCTTTCGTTTCGACTGAACAGATTTATCGCTTCCTGGACAATTCGCAATACATCGAATGGCATGCACTTTATATTCTGCTGCTGGGTGTCGAGGCGAACCCGGCTGAACAGGAGGTGATTCGCACGACGATGATGCGATTGGCAAAGTACGATCAGAAGCTCAACCTGTCGGCCTGGGCGACGGCACTGATTGAAATCGATGGGGAAGAGGCAATTCACCGGCTGGAAGCGGATTATCTCGGCAAACCCGGACGCGACCCGGATACGGTTTTGGAGATCGTCAAGGCGCTCTCGGTACACGGTTCGCGTGAGCGGCCGAGACTGCGACGGCGCATCGCCGAGAGCTACGAATTACTGGTACAAACCTATCCGTCACTGGCCGGCTGGGCGGCGCGCGATTTGACCGCATGGGCTGACTGGCGTTTCGCCGAAACACTGGCCGAACTGCGCAACAGTCAGGCAGAAATCGATGGCGCCACTGCCTACGCGATCGACTACTATGTCGGCCGATCTCAATCAGGCATTCCAAACTGACCGAAGCTGTTTAGCGCGCTGAGGATCACAGGAATTTAAAGGGACACATACTTTGCATTCCTCGAATGTGACCTTCGTTACCACTACGCGCAGAGTGGGGTCTCTGTGAAACCTGCTGTGAAAGCTGTGCCCTGTGAAACCGCTTTGCGTACCTCATGCACATCAAAGAAACAGAGGTTGCGATCATCACCGCGTTGGATACCATGACATGGGACGCCAGGCTGAAATACCACTGCCTGGGTTAGCCGCTTACCCAATGAATTCAGAAACATAGATGAAATAATATGCTATCCAGTTTTTTTAAACCCGCCTGGCAAAATTCCTCGGTTGAGAAACGTCTGAGTGCTATCGCTGATCTGCATGGAGATAGTATTGAAGATCAGCAAATATTGCTTCAGTTGGCATCAGACGATGATGATGACTCCATTCGCATTGCAGCGATGCAGCGGCTAACCGATGCCGATGCGCTACATGAATTATCAAAAAAGAATCCGGATACTACGGTTAGTGTGGCGGCCGCGAACAGGCTAAATGAATTAATGGCGACCAGCGAGGTCGTTGATGAAGCACAATATCGCGACTTGCTAGCCCGTTATCCGGAATTGCATTTGCGTATTGCTACTCACGCTGATATCAGTTCGATTCGAACCCTGGCTATGCAGAACTTGCCAGGCGGGCAATTACTGGAGGTTCTGGGCGTAACACGCCATACCGATTGCCGACAGTTAATTGCCGAAAAGCTTTCGGATATCGCGAACCTTGAATCCGCTCGCAAGATTATGCGCGGCAAAGAC
>JAIBDO010000238.1 GCA_024686195.1 Gammaproteobacteria bacterium
CTGATTTGAACAGCCCGATTTAAGTGGCCAGATTTGAGTGGCCAATTTTTGCTGGCCAGGCCCGGTTGACCATTCACCTTGCCCATGCATATGTACCTTCACATAAACCAGCTCCAACGGAGGAGCTCTTCAGGAAGCGCTGATGTCCACCACAAACAATCCTTTTTATATCATCGGACATCGTGGCGCCAAGCACGAACGACTCGAAAACAGCCTGGATGGATTTCAGCACGCGCTGACGCTGGGCATCGATGCCATAGAGCTCGATATTCGCGAACATTCGCAACGCTTGTGGGTATTTCATGATCAGTACCTCGAGCGCCTGACTGGTGAGCGCGGGCTGTTTGAAGCCCACCCCAACCCCTCGGCGATAAATCTGAGCAACGGCGAACCGATACCCGAGCTGCAACAGGTGCTCGATCTCTACTGGGGCAGAATGCCGATCAACATCGAAATCAAATCCGTTACCAACCTGCAGTTAATGCTCGATCTGTTGGCGCAATACCCGGCGCCCGAAGCGTCACTCGATGAGGCATCCGCTCTGCCCTGGATCCTGATTTCATCTTTTAATCACGCCGCCCTGCTGGAGCTGCGCAAGCTCGATTGTCCCTGGCCACTGGCACCGATCAGCGGTGGAATCCCGCTGCAGTTCAAGGTCGAACTGGAACAGCTTGCACCCTACTCCTGGCATTTCGACGATGAATATCTCGATCTTGACCAGGTGCGCTACCTGAGTCGACTGGGCGTGCCTTCCATGGTGTTTACCATCAACGATATCGAGCGTGCAGAGTTCCTCAAACAACAGGGTGTTGCCGGCATTTTTACCGATATTCCCACACAGATGAGCGAGCTGCGCTGACCGGCAACGGATCTTCGCCTGCAGCAGACCGACACACAGTGTCGGGTAGCGCAAATGCGTTGACAACCCGCATGAATCACTCCATTTAACCACCGATGCTGTGTACAATGCGCGCATGGCAGACCTCGGACGTTACAACACATTACCCATTCTTCGGCGCACCGATTTCGGTGTTTTCCTGGATGGCGGCGATCTCGGCGATATCCTGCTGCCGCGCAAATACGTCACCGATTCGATGCAGGTCGGCGAGCAGCTCAAGGTTTTTCTCTACAACGATTCCGAAGATCGCCTGATAGCCACAACTTTAGAGCCGCACGCGCAGGTTGGCGAGTGCGCCTACCTCAAGGTCGTCAGCACCAATCACTACGGCGCCTTTCTTGACTGGGGCCTGCCCAAGGATTTGCTGGTCCCCTTCAGCGAGCAGCAACAAAAGTTGCAGGAAGGCTACTCCTACACCGTGTTCCTGTTCGTCGACACCGAGACCCAACGCATCGCCGCCTCAACCCGACTGGAAGACTGGCTGGCGATTGATGCCAGGCATTTCAAACCGAGGCAAGCGGTAGAACTGCTGATTTATGGCAAAAGCGATCTGGGTTTCAAGGCCGTGGTCGATGGCACGCATCTTGGCCAGTTGTACACTAACGAAATTTTCAGACCGCTGCATTACGGCGAACGCCTCAAAGGTTACATCAAACAATTACGCCCGGACGGACGTATCGATTTAATGCTGCAGTTGCCATCGCATATCGAGCGTGACCAGCTGAGTGAGGCCATCATCGAACACCTGCAGAAAAATGACGGCGTTACCCAACTCACCGACAAAAGCCCTCCCGACGACATTTACCAGGCTTTTGGAGTCAGCAAGTCGAATTACAAAAAGGCGCTGGGCAAACTATACCGTGAACGCCTGATCACCATCGACAAACACCAAATCACCTTGTTGTAGATGCCGCGAAGCCGAGGCGATAATAGTCCGTACAAATGTCATGAAACCGTCATGAAACTGCCATATTGTCTGACCAGAATGCGCTCAACCATGCCAGGGTGTCAGGATGAACATATTTGTAGTTGAAGATGATAGAGATATTCGCGAGATGGTATGCCGCTCGTTGACGCAGAATAATTATCGTATCACCGCGTGCAGCAATCTGGCCGAGGCGCGCAGTTCCTTGAAATCGGCCGATCCGGACTGCATGGTCATTGACTGGATGCTGCCCGACGGCTCCGGTATCGAGTTGATTCGCTGGATACGCCGCCAGCAAAAATATGAACAAATCCCCGTGTTAATGCTGACCGCGCGATCGCAGGAAAGCGATAAGATTACCGGGCTCGACGCCGGTGCCGACGACTACCTCACCAAACCCATGTCGCTGCGCGAACTGAACGCGCGCGTGCGGGCGCTGCTGCGGCGCCCGGCACAGTATGAAGAACAGCTGGACAACCTCGAATTCGGACCCATCAATCTCAATATTCGAACCCATGAAGTTTTTATTGGCAAGGCCTCGATTAACCTGACTAAAACCGAGTTCAAACTGTTGCGCCTGTTCATCGAGAATCCACGCAAGGTCTTCAGCCGCGAACAAATCCTCGATGCGGTGTGGGGATTGAACGCTTTTCTCGGTGATCGCACCGTAGACGTGCACATTTTACGTCTGCGAAAAATTCTCAAACCCTACGGGGCTCACAAAATGATCAGCACGGTACGTGGCAGTGGCTATCGACTCTCGGAAACGGCAGACAATCAGGGCATAATCGCTGAATGAGTCGAATCTGGAGCACTGAACGTGCAGCGATCTTCGCCGCCGCGAGCGCGCTGCTGATACTGGGTCTGCTGACTGGCGACTGGCTGATCGCCACCCTGTTAGTACTCGGCAGCTATATTCTGTGGCTTTACCGCCGGTTGGCGAAACTGGAAAAATGGATTCGCCGAGGCACCAAGATCAGCCAGGTTTATGACGATAGCGGCTTTGTCGATACCATTATTCGCCACCTTTACCAACAGAAAAAACAGCATGTCCAGCGCAAGAAGCGCACCAAATCGATTCTGCGACGCCTGAACCGCAACATTTCAGCCCTGCCGGATGCCACCGTGCTACTGGGTTCCGATCTGGAAATTCAATGGTCTAACGCGCCTGCCAGGTATCTCCTCAATATCCGATCGCCGCAGGACATCGGCTACCGCATCAGCAATCTTATCCGCGGCCCGGAATTTCTCGAATATCTGACCAACATCGATTCACGCGAGTTCATTGACATCGACTCGCCGATCGACCCGGCGATCACCGTACAGATCAAGATTGCTTCCATCGGCGGTAACCAGATGTTGTTGATTGCACGCAATGTCAGTGACGAGAAACTGCTGCAGGAGAGTCTGAAGAATTTCGTCGCCAACGCGTCGCACGAATTGAAAACACCGCTTACCGTGATCTCCGGACACCTGGAAATGCTTGAATCCGGGGAAAACCTGTCGCCAGCCGGCAAGGAGTCGATAAACACCGTACAACGTCACACCGAGCGGATGACAGACCTGATTCAAAGCCTGTTGCTGTTGTCACAGGTCGAGAGTCACCAACTGCGCCCGGATGAGGGTGACCGCATCGCGATTGAAGACCTTATGCTTGCCACGATGGCCGCGATGGAAAAGTTTCCTGATCGCGAGCGGGTCGAGTATCACTATGCAAACGACTGTTTCCTGCTCGGCGTAAAATCGGAACTTGAGGGTATCTGTATAAACCTGGTAGAAAACGCTCTCAAGTATTCCACGCCGGAAACGAAGATATCGGTAGCCTGGGATGTTAATGCACTCGGCGAGTACATTTTCTCGGTCACCAATCAAGGCATTGGCATCGAAGCGCAGGACCTGCCCCGGGTTACCGAACGTTACTACCGGGCTCCACGCATCACGGCCGAGATTGCCGGAACGGGCCTGGGTCTTGCTATCGTCCAGCAGGCGTCGATCAAGCACGCTGCGATTCTGCAAATCGATAGCGAACCCGAAGCTGAAACGCGTTTCAGCATCACTTTCCCAAGCTATCGCTGCAGCAAGGAACAACGCAAAACCGCAAGCGTATATCGACTCTCTGAATATTGAGTCGGCATCTACTTGCCGCTCGGTCTGGCGGTTAGTTCAGAGTGAAAAATTCGGAACAAAGCGAGTGCGGCTAACAATCGTCAAGCCCGTAACAAAAGCGTAACAATAGCACTCCATACTCAAGCGCATCTTAATTCCACAACTCGAAAAGTAAGGTGTATTGAATGAACAAGATCCTGATCGCAGCGGCCTTATCGGCCGCACTGGTAACAAACGCTTATGCTGCGGGTCGCAACACCATCAGTGTTGTCGGTTCCTCGACCGTCTACCCGTTTGCGACCGTAGTCGCAGAAAGGTTTGGCAAGAAAACTTCCTTCTCGACCCCGAAGATTGAAGCCACCGGTTCCGGCGGTGGCATGAAGCTGTTCTGCAATGGTGTCGGACTCAACACCCCCGACATTACCAATGCTTCGCGACGCATCAAGAAATCCGAATTCGACAAATGTCAGAATAATGGTGTTAAAGAGATTGTCGAAGTTCACATAGGCTTTGACGGCATTGCGGTTGCCAATTCGAAGAAAGCGGGCCAACTGCAACTGACGCGCAAGGATCTGTTCCTGGCACTCGCCGACCAGGTGCCGAATCCTGATGGCAGTGAATCACTGGTTAAAAACCCCTACCAGACATGGGAACAGGTAAACGCATCACTGCCGAACATCAAGATCGAGGTA
>JAIBDO010000014.1 GCA_024686195.1 Gammaproteobacteria bacterium
GCCGCAAATGAAATTCGTCTGGTTTCAGATCCCGATTTGATTCTGCTTGATATCTGGATGCCACAGGTAGACGGTGTCACGCTGTTGAAGCAGTGGAAATCCTCGGGCGAGGATCTTTGTCCTGTGGTAATGATGTCCGGGCATGGCACGGTAGAAACGGCAGTCGAGGCAACGCGACACGGTGCTATCGATTTTGTTGAAAAGCCCCTGTCCATGGCCAAGCTGTTGAGCACGGTAAAAACGGCCCTGGCCAGCAGTCCGTTCGCAGAGCGTCCGGAAAACAGGCGCCGGCGCGAAGAACCGGTCGGCAACAGCCAGATAGTACAGGGACTGAAACGTCGCTTGCGCGAGATGCGTGAATCGAGCCAGCCGGTTTTTCTCAGCGGGACTTATGGTTGCGGCAAGTCGGTTTGGGCCGAATTTCTCTGCAGCGCTTCGGGTGGTTTGAAAAGTTACAACAGTGGCGATGATTTTCGCACAATGCTGCCGCTCAGGAATAATATTTACATAGCCGAGGTCTGTGACCTCAGTCATGAGCAGCAGGTGGAGCTGGTGCAGGCGATGTCGGCAGGTGATCCTGGTTCGAAGTACCGTTTTGTTGTTGCCAGCGGCTTTGCCCTCGATGAACTGCAGAAAAATAACCGGATAGATCCGGCGATGGTTGGAATGTGGTCCGAGGCGATTGTGATTCCGTCGCTGGACGAACACATCGAGGATATTCCTGAATTGCTGGAATACTATGTCAACTGGTTCAGCGATCTTGAAAAGCTACCCTATCGCCATTTCGGTGTTGCGGCACAAAACCTGTTGCGTAATCATCACTGGAGTGGTGATATCAAGGAGCTCAAGCAATTTGTCAGAACGATACTGGCGAACAGTGAATCGGAACAGATCGAGTTGCAGGAAATCGAACAAACACTGCAGCTGATTACCGCTACGGCGGAAATGCAGGCGGGCAACAAAATGCAGATCACTATCGATATGGGGCTCGACCTGCGAGAAGCACGTGAGTGTTTCGAGCGCGAGTACCTGTCGCGACATCTTGCGCTCAGTGGTAATAATATGACCGAGCTCGCGCGACGTGTCGGACAGGAAAGAACACATTTGTATCGCAAATTGAAATCACTTGGACTTCACCCCAAAAAACAATAAAAACGATGAATATCATAATATTAGGCGCAGGCCAGGTCGGTTCGACGGTGGCCACCGAACTGTCCAGAGAAGAAAGTAACGAACTGACGGTTATCGACACCAATCAGCAGATTCTGTCGGATCTGCAGGACCGGCTCGATTTGCGCACCATTTGTGGCAACGGCTCCTATCCGGGGCTGCTCGAAGATGCTGGCGCCGATGACGCTGACATGATTATCGCGTTGACCAACAGCGATGAAATCAACATGATTGCCTGCCAGATAGCATCATCCATATTTCATACCCCGACCAAGATCGCGCGTATTCGCTCGCCGGAGTACCTGGGCCGTCCGGGCCTGTTTGCCGAGGACTCGATCCCGGTGGATTTCATCATAAGTCCTGAGTCGCTGGTTACCGACTATATTCATCACCTGATCGAGCATCCGAGTGCATTGCAGGTGCTCGATTTCGCCGATGGTCGGGCGCAGCTGGTTGCGGTCAAGGCCTATCACGACGGTTTGATGGTGGGACGAGCATTGCGCACCATGAACGAGGTAGTGCCCGGTGTCGACATGCGCGTGGCGGCCATTTTTCGTGAAGGTGAATCGATCCAACCGTCGGCCGACTGTGTCATCGAGGAGGGCGACGAGGTGTTCCTGTTCGCTGCACGCGAACATATACCGACGGTTATCTCAGAGATGCGCAAACTGGAAAAACCGAATAAGCGCATCATGCTGGCCGGTGGCGGCAACATTGGTGGCCAACTCGCCAAACGGTTGGAAAAGAATTTTCAGGTCAAGGTCATCGAGGCATTTCCGGCACGTGCCCGCGAACTGGCGGCAACGCTCGATTCCACGATTGTGTTGCTCGGTGATGCCGCCGATCCCGATTTGCTGCTGGAGGAGAACGTCGAAAATATGGATGTTTTTTGCGCGCTCACCAATGATGACGAAGCCAATATCCTGTCTTCGATGCTGGCCAAGCGCATGGGCGCCAAGAAAGTCATGTCACTGATCAACCGTGCGGCTTACGTGGATCTGGTCGAAAGTGGCCTAATCGATATCGCGATATCGCCTCATCAGGTGACGATTGGCGCCCTGCTTGCGCATATTCGACGCGGCGATGTGGTGGCGGTGCACGCATTACGACGCGGCTCGGCCGAGGCCATCGAGGCGATTGCCCACGGCGATCGCAGTTCTTCGCGCGTTGTTGGTCGAGCGATCGAGGATATCAAGTTGCCCGATGGTGCCCGCATCAGCGCGATCGTGCGCGGCGAGGAGGTGATCATTGCGCACCATGATACGGTCATCGAATCCGAGGATCACGTCATACTGTTTTTGACCAATAAAAAGAAGATCGCAGCGGTGGAAAAACTGTTCCAGGTCGGCATTACCTACTTTTAAGCGGCGATCGAAAAACACAATGCAACTTCTCGTGATTCAACGCATTCTGGGTTTGCTGATGATGGTATTCAGCAGCACCATGTTACCGCCGATCCTGGCTGGTCTGATTTTCGAAGATGGTGCGATACTACCCTTTGTCGAAGCGTTTTTTCTGATTCTGATCGCCGGCTTTCTGCTCTATCTGCCGGTGTACCGCCATAAGAAAGAATTGCGCTTGCGCGACGGCTTTCTGGTGGTGGTGCTGTTCTGGACCGTGCTGGGTGTGGCCGGTGGCCTGCCCATCTACCTTTCAGGTATCTATGAAATTTCGATCACCGACGCGGTTTTCGAGTCAATGTCGGGCATTACCACCACTGGAGCAACGGTCATCGTTGGCCTCGATGATCTGCCGCATTCGTTATTGCTGTATCGCCAGGAGCTGCAATGGCTGGGTGGCATGGGAATTATCGTTCTGGCGGTTGCCGTGCTGCCGATGCTCGGTGTTGGTGGCATGCAACTGTTCCGCGCTGAAACGCCGGGTCCGGTCAAGGATACCAAGCTGACGCCGCGCATTACCGAAACCGCCAAGGCGCTATGGTACATTTATCTTGGTTTGACGATCGCCTGCTGCCTGGCTTACTGGGTTGCCGGGATGTCTTTCTTTGATGCCCTGTCGCATTCCTTTTCCACCGTTGCCATCGGCGGGTTTTCCACCCATGACGCCAGCATGGGCTATTTCAACAGTACCGCAATCGAGCTCATTGCTATCGTGTTTATGCTGCTGTCGGGCGTAAATTTCGCGATTCACTTTACCGCGATCCGCAATCGCTCCCTGCGACCCTACCAACGAGATGCGGAATTTCGCACCTATATATTGGTATTGTCGGTGGTCAGTGTTATTACCATCGGCTACCTGCAACTCACTGAAACCTTCGACTCGACTGCCGAGTCCGTTATTGAAGGCCTGTTTCAGGTGGTGTCGATCGGTACCACCACCGGTTTTACGACCGCGGAATATCACAGCTGGCCCGGATTCCTGCCGGTGCTATTGCTGTATGTCAGTTTCATCGGTGGTTGTTCGGGTTCCACCGGTGGTGGCATCAAGGTCATCCGTATACTGTTGCTGGTAAAGCAGGGCATGCGCGAGTTGCGCCGACTGGTTCACCCCAATGCTCAGATTGCCGTCAAGATTGGCAAGAAGGCGATGCCAGAGAAGGTAATAGAGGCGGTGTGGGGATTTTTTGCTGCCTATTTCGCAATTTCGGCGTTGATGATTCTGTTGTTGATGGCAACCGGTCTCGATCAGGAAACGGCGTTTTCTGCGGTGGCTGCCTGTCTCAATAACCTGGGCCCCGGGCTTGGTGATGTCGGACGAAATTTCGCCTCGATAAACGATCCGGCGAAATGGATCCTGTGCCTGGCGATGTTGCTCGGGCGACTCGAGATTTTTACCCTGCTGGTGTTAATCACCCCGGCCTTCTGGAAAAAGTAGCCTCCTGGAAATAGATACTGTGAAGCAAACTTCTCACGAAATTGACGCGAGCGCGCTCGAACTACCCACCTTTGCCAGAGTTGAGCGCAAGATACGCAGCGCGGTGGGTCGTGCGGTCAGCGATTTCAGTATGATCGAAGCGGGTGATCGCGTGATGGTGTGCCTGTCCGGTGGTGCTGACAGTTACACCATGCTCGATATTCTGCTCAGCCTGCAGAAATCCGCACCGATTGATTTCGAGTTGATTGCGGTCAACCTGGATCAGAAGCAGCCCGATTTCCCGGAACATATTCTGCCGGAGTATTTACGTGCACTCGGTGTCGATTTCCGCATCGTTGAAGAAGATACCTACAGTGTTGTCAAGCGTCTGATACCCGAGGGTAAGACGACCTGTTCGCTATGTTCGCGACTGCGGCGCGGGGTTTTGTACAATACCGCGGCCGAGCTCGGGGCAACCAAGATTGCGCTCGGTCATCACGCCGACGATATCGTCGAGACCCTGTTTCTTAACCTTTTTTTCAACAGTAGCCTGAAAACCATGCCGGCGAAGCTGCAAAGTGATGATGGCCGCAACGTCGTGATTCGGCCGCTGGCCTACCTGCGTGAAAGCCTGATCAAGCAATATGCCGAGCTGCGTGATTTCCCCATCATTCCCTGCAACCTGTGTGGTTCGCAACCCAACTCGCAGCGCCAGAAAGTGAAAGCCATGCTGGCGCAATGGGATCAACTGTATCCGGGCCGTGTCGAAAACGTGCTTGGAGGGCTTGGGCGTGTGACGCCTTCGCACCTGCTCGACCGCGATCTGTTCGACTTTTCTAATCCGCAGTAGCTAATCGCGGAGCAAAGTAGCGCGCCAGTGATTCGTTGCCGGCCGACGTTGTCACTGCAGCAAGGCTGTTGCAACAAGTGACGACAGGCGGTGACAGGCAGCTCAAAAAAAACCTGATCAGGGGGTGACCAGGTTAGAGGTATCTCGAGGAGAGAGAAACCCGAAAGAACTGTCTAAAGAGTGAAACCCATTTCGCCCCTGAACGTGCATCCCTGCACTGTTCCTGCCTGTCGATCACTCCTTGTGTCGTGCTAGAATACTGGCAGTTTAGAGATCAGGCTGCTAGCGCGCCCGGGCCTGGACGTTGTCAGTATTGCCCCCGCTCTCGTGTAGGTCTGGTCCTACGCAGCAATCACGGAGATTCCAACTCGCATGTTATATCCCGCCATACAGCCCGCCAGGACCTGGCGTTTTCCGGTTTCGGATTTACACACTCTATATCTCGAGGAAAGCGGCAATCCACAGGGCGTGCCGATCGTTTTTCTGCATGGTGGCCCTGGCGGTTCCTGTGAGCCCGGTCATCGACGTTTCTTTGATCCCGAAGCTTACCGCATCATCCTGTTTGACCAGCGTGGCAGTGGAAAATCACGCCCGCATGCGAGCCTTGAGCAGAACACAACCTGGGACCTGGTTGAGGACATGGAGAAGATTCGCGAGTTCCTGGAGATCGACAGTTGGGTCGTGTTTGGCGGTTCCTGGGGCTCAACCCTGGCGCTGGCCTATGCGCAAACGCATCCCGAGCGGGTGCGCGGTCTGATTCTGCGCGGTATCTTTCTGGCCAGGGATGAAGACGTAAACTGGTTCTTCAATGGCCAGGCCGCGCGTATTTTTCCCGAGGCCTGGCAGCATTTCATCGAGCCGATAGCGCCGCAAGAGCGTGACGATATTGTCGCGGCCTATTACCGGCGTCTGACCAGCAGTAATGAGATCGTGCGTATGGGAGCCGCCAAGGCCTGGTCCATCTGGGAGGGGTCTTCAGTCACCTTGTTGCCCGACAAAAATGTGGTCAATCACTTCAGTGATCCCCATATCGCGCTCAGTATTGCCCGCATCGAGTGCCATTATTTTTGCAATCAGAGCTTCTTCCGGCCCAATCAATTGCTCGAAGACATGGATAAAATCCAGCATATACCCGGGTACATTGTGCATGGTCGATACGACATGGTTTGTCCCATCGACCAGGCGTTGTTGTTAAAACAGCGCTGGGAAGAAGCCGAGTTGAAGATAATCAGCGATGCAGGCCATGCTGTTACCGAGCACGGTATCGCCAAGGCTCTGGTGAATTGCACTAATGCCATGCTGGAAATCGTGAGTTGATTGCGCTGTTGCAGCGCGTCAGTGAGGCGCGTGTCGTCGTCGAAAATACGACCATCGCCGCTATCGGACAGGGCCTTCTTGTGCTCATCGGAGTGCAGGCGGAGGACGACAAGGCGGTAGCAGATCGGCAACTGGAGCGCTTGCTCAACTACCGGGTGTTTGCCGATGAGGAAGGTAAAATGAATCTCTCGCTGCGGGATGTCCGTGGCGGTTTGCTGCTGGTGCCGCAGTTCACGCTTGCCGCGAATACGCGCAAGGGACGTCGCCCCAGCTTTGCCTCGGCCGCGGCTCCTGAACATGGCGAGGCGGTGTTCAATGCCATGCTTGCTGCGGCCCGTACAGATACCCTGCAGGTCGAAGCCGGGTGCTTCGGCGCCGATATGCAGGTTCACCTCATTAACGATGGACCGGTGACCTTTATCCTGGATTGATTTCGACGCCGGTGCCTGTTGGCCATTCTCTCGACGATTCTATCGGCTCTTCTATCAAATATAAGGTCGAATTCGCCGGCGATGTCGATTATCATTCGCAGCCTCTCGAACTTGCCCCAACGGGTCAACAATGTCAGAACGAAGTGCAAGCATCAGCCGCGATACTCTGGAAACTCAGATCAGCGTTACTATCAATCTCGATGGCAGTGGAAAATCGAATTTTGATACGGGCATCCCTTTTCTGGAGCATATGCTCGAGCAGATTGCGCGACATGGTTGTTTCGACATCGATGTCATTTCTAAAGGTGATTTGCATATTGACGATCACCATAGCGTCGAAGACATCGGAATCACTCTCGGGCAGGCGTTCAAGCAGGCGCTGGGCGACAAGCAGGGCATTATGCGCTACGGGCATGCCTATGTGCCGCTGGATGAGGCCCTGTCGCGCGTGGTGATCGATTTTTCCGGCCGACCGGGACTCGAATATCGTGTCGAGTTTGTGCGACCTCGTATCGGTCAGTTCGATGTCGACCTGATCCATGAATTCTTTCAGGGTTTTGTTAATCATGCACCGGCTACCCTGCACATCGATAATCTCGTCGGGCGCAATGCGCATCATATTGCGGAAACCATATTCAAGGCCTTTGGCCGTGCACTGCGCTTCGCGGTGAGTCAGGATGCGCGTATGCAAGGCGTTATTCCATCCACCAAGGGATCCCTGTAAACCATGCAGACCATTGCCGTGGTCGATTACGGCATGGGCAACCTGCGCTCTGTTGTTAACGCTCTGGAAGCGGTTGGTGACAAGCGCGACCGGGTGTTGCTGACGTCGGATCCGCAGCAGCTGGCTCAGGCTGACCGCATTGTGTTTCCGGGGCAGGGTGCCGCCGGGGACTGCATGCGCGCCATCGACGAGTACGGTTTGCGTGAGGCCATCATCAGTGCCGCCGCCAGCCGCCCCTTTCTCGGCATCTGTATGGGCATGCAGGTGTTGATTGATTTCAGCGAAGAAAATCAGGGCACCGAATGCCTCGGGATCTTCGCGGGTAAGGTAAAGTATTTTGGTGATGGCCATAAAGACCAGGGCGGCGTTAAACTGAAGGTTCCGCATATGGGCTGGAATCGAGTCACCCAGGTGAAGAAACATCCTCTGTGGCACTCGATTGATGATGGCAGCCGGTTTTATTTCGTGCACAGCTATTACCTTGAGCCGCAGGACCCATCGCTGATTGCGGGGACGACCGACTACGGTGTTAGCTTCGCCAGCGTCATCGCGAAAGACAATGTGTTTGCCTTGCAGTGCCATCCTGAAAAGAGTGCGGACTGCGGCCTGCAACTGTTACGTAATTTTGTTCATTGGGATGGTCAGCCATGATTTTGATTCCGGCAATCGATTTGAAAGAGGGGCACTGTGTGCGCCTGCGCCAGGGCAATATGGACGAAAGCACGATTTTTTCGGACGACCCGGTCTCGATGGCAGGCAAATGGGCGGCTCAAGGCTGTACTCGTTTGCATCTCGTTGACCTCGATGGGGCCTTCGAGGGTGCTCCGGCCAATGCCGATGTCATTGAAGAGATCTGTGCTTCTTTGCCCGACCTGCCGATACAGATTGGTGGCGGAATTCGTAATATCGAAACGGTTGAATCCTACCTGGAAGCCGGGGTGAGTTATGTCATTCTCGGCACCATGGCGGTAAAGCGTCCTGAGTTTATTACTCAGCTGTGTGCCGAGTTTCCCGGCAAGATCATCGTCGGTATCGATGCCAAAGACGGTATGGTCGCAGTGCAGGGTTGGGCTGAAGGATCAGATCGCACGGCACAGGATCTCGCGCTGCAATTCGAGGACGAGGGCGTTGCTGCGATCGTCTATACCGATATCAGCCGTGACGGCATGATGCAGGGTGTCAACGTCGAGGCGACACGCGATTTAGCCCAGTCGATCAACGTCCCTGTCATCGCCTCGGGTGGCGTTACCGATATGGACTGCATTGTTCGCCTGAATGCGGTCAAGAGCGCCGGTATCGAGGGCGTAATCATAGGTCGTGCCCTCTACGAACGTGCCATCAGGCTGGCTGATGCGCAGGCTTATGTTGATCAGAATTGATTTGATTTTATAAGTATGTCCCTTGCCAAGCGCATTATTCCCTGTCTTGACGTTGATAACGGCCGTGTAGTCAAAGGCGTCAAATTCGTCGAAATCCGCGATGCCGGCGATCCAGTAGAAAACGCCCGGCGTTACAACCTGGAGGGTGCCGACGAACTGACCTTTCTGGACATCACGGCGAGTTCCGATAATCGTGACACCATGGCGCACGTGGTCGAAGCAGTCGCTCGCGAAGTGTTTATTCCACTGACCGTCGGTGGCGGTATTCGGGAGTTGAGTGATGTCAGGCGTATGTTGAATGTCGGTGCCGATAAGATCAGTATCAATACCGCCGCAGTCTTTAATCCCGAATTTGTTGCGCGTGCGGCTGACAAGTTTGGTTCGCAATGTATTGTCGTTGCGGTTGATGCCAAGCGTGTCAGTGCGCCGGGTGATGCGGGGCGCTGGGAAATTTTTACTCATGGCGGTCGCAAGCCGACCGGTATCGACGTGCTCGAGTGGGTCGAAAAAATGGACAGTTACGGTGCGGGAGAAATTCTGCTCACCAGCATGGATCGAGATGGTACGCGCATCGGTTTCGACAATGATCTGACCCGCCAGGTATCGAGGGCGGTAAAGGTGCCGGTGATCGCCTCGGGCGGAGTCGGTAACCTGCAGCATCTCGCCGACGGTATCCTCGAAGGTGAAGCCGACGCGGTACTGGCGGCCAGTATTTTTCATTTTGGTGAATTCCGTATATCCGAGGCAAAGGCCTTTATGCGAGCCCTGGATATCGAGGTGCGTGATGACTGACTGGCTCGACGACCTCAAGTGGGACAGCGCTGGCCTGATGCCAGCGATTGCCCAGGACCGTGACAGTGGCGAGGTATTGATGTTGGCGTGGATGAACCGTGAAGCCCTGCGCCTGAGCAGCGAGCAAGGGCGCGCGGTTTACTGGTCGAGATCGCGGCAGAAACTGTGGTTCAAGGGTGAAGAATCAGGCCATATGCAGCCGCTATCTGAAATTCGGGTGGATTGCGATGCCGATGTCATACTGTTGCAGGTCGAACAAATCGGTGGTATCGCCTGCCACACCGGTCGACGACGTTGTTTTTTCCGTGTTCTGCAGGATGGGGCGTGGCAAATAGATGAAGAAATTATCAAAAATCCTGACGAGATTTATCGATGAGTGATGATATACTCCTGCGCCTGATGGCGGTGTTGCAGTCGAGAAAAGATGCAGACCCCGATTCGTCCTACGTGGCCGGCTTATATGCCAGGGGCCTCGACACCATACTTAAAAAGATTGGTGAAGAGTCGACGGAGACCATTATTGCGGCAAAATCAGGCGATAAAGAGCAGATTATTTACGAAACTGCGGATCTGTGGTTTCACTGCCTGGTGATGCTGGCGCAACAGAATTTGGATGCACGGCTTGTGCTGGAAGAACTGGATCGACGCTTCGGTGTTTCCGGTATCGACGAAAAGGCCGCGCGCGAACAAACATAAATGAGGTGAAAGATGGGTTTTGGTGGAATAAGTATCTGGTCGTTATTGCTGATCCTGGGGATTGTGATCCTGTTGTTTGGCACCAAGAAGCTGCGCAATGTCGGCGGAGATCTCGGTGGCGCTATCAGGAGCTTCAAAAAGTCGGTTAAGGAAGAAGACGTACCCAAGGACAGCGCCGACAGTGGAGATCAGATCATCGAAGGTAAGGTGAAAGAAGAAGACAAGGTTTGAGCCAGCCTGAGTTGCTGGTACTGATCTAGTCGAGCCGCGGACAGAAACATATGTTTGACATGGGCTTCACCGAGCTGATGCTGATCGGCATCGTCGCGCTGGTCGTCATCGGGCCCGAACGCCTGCCTGGCGTCGCGCGCACTGCGGGCAAATACGTTGGGCGCCTGAAACGTTTCATGACCACCGTCAAAGCCGATGTTGAACAGGAATTGCGTGCCGACGAGCTGCGTCAAATTCTGTCGGATCAGCAAAAAGAGCTGGATTCATTGAAGGACAGCATTACCGAAGCCGGGCGTGGTGTGGAACAGGAATTTGGCCCGGACGATGTTAAAATCACCGATGCGGCGCCGGAAATGACGGCAGCAACCCCCGACGTGATTCAGGAAACACCTCTGCCAGACCCCGCCAGTGATAAGAGCGTCGCAAAAGTGGCCGCTAAAAAGTCTGCTGCGAGGGATTCGGCCAGCAAAAAGGCTGTGGTGAAGAAGCCTGCAGTGAAGAAAGTCGCGGCAAAGAAATCCACAACTAAAACACACACGGCCAAAAAAGCTAAGCCCAAAAAAGCCGCGAGTGATACTGCTACATGAGTGAAGCCGATAGCGAAGAGAGTTTTGCCGGTAGCCTGATGTCACATCTGGTTGAACTGCGTGACCGCGTGGTGCGCATGGTGATCGCAGTGGTGGCTATATTCGTCTGTCTGTTTTACTGGGCCAACGATATATACGTCTATCTCGCCGAACCCTTGACGCAACATTTACCGGAAGGCGCCAGCATGATCGCCATTGATGTCGCGTCGCCGTTTTTGACGCCCTTCAAACTGGTGTTGATGCTGTCTGTTTTTCTCGCCATGCCCGTTATTCTCCATCAGTGCTGGTCGTTTGTCGCACCCGGGCTTTACGCCAGTGAAAAACGTATTGCCGGTCCGTTGCTGGTGTCGAGCATCCTGCTGTTTTACGCCGGGGTTGCGTTCGCCTACTACGTGGTGTTTCCCCTGGTGTTCGGTTTTTTCACCAGTATTGGCCCGGAAATGGTCAATATTTCAACTGACATCGGGCGTTACCTCGATTTTGTGCTGGCGTTGTTTTTCGGTTTCGGGCTTGCCTTCGAGGTGCCAATCGCCACCATCATTCTGGTTGCCATCGGTATCACCACACCAAAGAAACTTGGCGAGAAAAGGCCTTATATTATTGTCGGTGCCTTTATCTGCGGCATGTTGCTCACACCACCTGACGTGATTTCGCAGGCCTTGCTGGCGTTGCCGATGTGGATCCTGTTCGAAGCTGGCCTGGTCGCAGCGAAAATGATCTTCAGTGATCGTGACTTCGATGACGACGAGGACGAGGATGAGGATGACGAGCCTGCAGCGGAAACTGCGGTCGCCACGGGCGCTACCGATGCGCCATTGACCGATGAGGAAATGGATGCCGAACTCGATCAGGCCGAGGCCGACGAAGACAGTATCAACAAACCTTAGAGTGACACTCGCTCGTGCTTAACGGTTAATCCTTAACGGTTAACCCGCTCGGGTTTTTGCGGTATCATTCCGCGCCACTGTGATCCTGGTTTCGAAATACCCTATGGTCAACCATTCCGGGGCGCCACGCCGCCCGACTCTGCTCTGTATTCTGGATGGCTTCGGCCTCAATCCTGATCCGACGTATAACGCCGTCGTACGTGCACGCACCCCCAATTTTGATCGCTATTTCAGCGACTACCCGATGACCAGTCTGCAAGCCTCGGGTCGTGGTGTCGGCCTCCCAGAAGGGCAAATGGGCAATTCCGAGGTCGGGCACATGACTATCGGTTGTGGCACCGTGATCAAGCAGGACCTGGTGCGAATCGACGATGCGATCGCCGATGGTAGTTTTTACCAGAATCCGGCATTGCTGGCTGCGATGGAGCGCGCGCAACGGACGGGTCGCCCTGTGCACCTGATCGGGCTGGTTTCCGATGGTGGTGTGCACAGCCACATCGATCATCTTTATGCGCTGATTCGTCTGTGTCACAGTCACCAGGTGGTTCCCCAGCTGCACATGATTACCGATGGTCGCGACACACCACCGCAGGCTGCGCTTGGCTACTTGCCCGAGCTGGAGGCTTTGCTGAAGGAATGTGGTGGACACATCGGCACGATTTCGGGGCGTTACTATGTCATGGATCGCGATCAACGCTGGGATCGAGTCAAGCGTGCCTGGGACGCGATTGTCCTTGGAGCTGGCGCCGAAGCTGAATCTGCACGGGTAGCCATCGAACGCTGCTACGATGCCGGCAAGAGTGACGAGTTCTTATTACCGGCACATTTACCAGAGCTGCAAAAACCGCAGGCGGGAGACGAGCTGATATTTTTTAATTTTCGCAACGATCGTGCTCGCCAGATCAGTGCCGCCTTTGCCCTGGATGACTTTGATGGCTTTGATCGCGGTGTGGGTTATCGACCGCTGCGGGTGACTTGTTTGACGCACTATGATTCAAGGCTCCATGCGCCGGTCGCTTTCGACTCGGCACGCCCTGAGACTACGCTAGGTAGTGTCATCAGTGATGCGGGATTGCGCCAACTGCATTGCGCCGAGACCGAAAAATACGCGCATGTCACCTTTTTCTTTAACGGTGGCCGCGAAGCACTTTATCCCGGTGAAGAGCACAAGCTGGTGCAATCGCCGCAGGTCAAAACCTATGACTTGCAACCGGAAATGAGTGCACGGGAAGTTGCCGATGTGGTGATCGAGGCCATGCAGTCGGATGCCTATGAATTTATTGTGGTCAACTTTGCCAACGGCGATATGGTTGGACATACGGCCGTGGTCGACGCGATCATCCAGGCGGTCGAAGTACTCGATCGTGAGGTGGGCCGGGTACTGGAGGCGGCGCTTGAGAATCAGTTCTCGGTGATACTCACGGCCGACCATGGCAATTGTGATGAAATGATCGATGCGCAGACCGGTGAACCGCACACCCAGCACTCCAACCATCCGGTGCCTTGCCTGGTGATGGACAGCCAGGTGCATACACTGCGTGATGGCGGGAACCTGTCGGCGATAGCACCCACCGTGCTGCAGTTGATGGGTATTGCGCAGCCCGAGATCATGGGTGGCGAATCGGTGATAGCCGACAGTCTGTCCGAATAACCTTGATTACCACGCGGAATTTAGTAATGATTGGGCATTGGTTGTGCGCGATTAAATTATAAACATGGTTACCCTGAACGAAACGCTCGAAGAGATAACGCTGTTTCGAGGAATGGCGAAGGAGGATATCGACAGCATTGCGTCGAACACCGTCATTCGCCAGTTCCCCAAGAACACCGTGATCGTCAACCAGGGTGACGATACCGACTCGTTCTATGTCATATTGCAGGGCAAGGTGGATGTTTTCCTGCAGAATGACAAGGGCAAGGAAATCATCATCAACACGCTCGGCGAATGCGAATCTTTCGGAGAATTGGCGCCGCTGGGGAAAATCCCGCGCCAGGCCAGCATCATCACGACCGAGGATTCCACCTTCGGTATCATCTCGCGCCAGGTGTTCATGGATACACTGTTGACCAAGCCGACCGTGAGTATGCAGATTATTGACCTGCTGGTGCATCGCATCCGAGATCTGACCGAAGAAGTCAGCAGCCTGGCGCTTGAAGATGTTTACAACCGCGTGGCGCGAGTGTTGTACAAGCACGCCGAGGAGGTCGGTGATAAATTGGTAACGGAAAAACTCACCCAGCAGGACATCGCCAGCCGCGTGGGTGCAACGCGTGAAATGGTGCATCGCATTCTCAAGGAGTTAAAAACCGGCGGTTATATCTCGATCGAAGGTAAACATATCACTATCGAGAAAAAACTACCTTCCGGCTGGTAAATCTTCCCCAAAAAAAGTGCTAACATAGCGCCCTTTTAGCGAGGTCTAAAATCGTGGCGGGTCATAGTAAATGGGCGAATATCCAGCATCGCAAAAAGGCGCAGGACGCCAAGCGTGGCAAACTTTTCACTCGCCTGATCAAGGAAATCGTGGTTGCTGCGAAAGCGGGCGGATCCGACCTCGATGCCAATGCCTCGCTGCGTACTGCTGTTGATAAGGCCAAGTCACAATCGGTTCCCAAAGACGCCATAGAACGTGCTGTGAAGCGCGGTGCCGGCGAACTCGATGGTTCCGACTATGAAGAAATTCGTTATGAAGGTTATGGCCCCGCGGGTGTCGCGGTGATCGTCGATTGTCTGTCTGATAATCGCAATCGCACGGTGTCCGATGTGCGCCATGCGTTCAGTAAGGCCGGCGGTAACCTGGGGCAGAGTGGCTCGGTTTCCTATCTGTTCGCCAGTGTCGGTGTGCTGCTTTATTCTCCCGAACACGACGAAGACACGATCATGGAAGCGGCGCTTGAAGCCGGTGCCGAAGATGTCATCGTCGACGAGGATGGCAGCATTGAAGTGTTGACCGCGGCCGAAGATTACGTTGCGGTAAAACAGGCGATGATCGAGGCAGGGCTTGAGCCGGAAGATTCGGAACTGACGATGCGCGCTTCGCTCAACTCCGCGCTCGATGTCGACGATGCGCAAAAGGTATTGCGCCTGGTTGACCTGCTGGAAAGTTCCGACGATGTGCAGGACGTTTATTTCAACGCCGATATTCCCGAAGAAGCCTACGAGGCCGAGGGCTGATGATCATCCTGGGCATTGACCCTGGATCACGCGTGACTGGATTTGGCATCGTCGACAACCAGGCAAACAGCATCACCTTTATTGCCAGCGGCAATATAAAGGTGGGTGGTGACACTCTTCCGCAACGTCTGGGATATATCTTTGCGGCCATTAAGGATGTCATCGAAGAGCACCAGCCAGAGCAGATGGGAATCGAAAACGTTTTCATGGCGCGTAGCGCGGGTTCCGCATTGAAGCTGGGACAAGCCCGGGGAGCTGCGATCTGTGCCGCTCACCAGGCGGGACTGGAAATTGCCGAATATGCACCTCGAGAAATAAAGAAGGCCATCGTTGGCACGGGAGCGGCCAGCAAAGAACAGATTCAGGATATGGTGAAACGCCTGCTAGGTATCAAGCAGGAATTGAAGTCAGATGAGGCGGATGGCCTCGCGATTGCCATCTGTCATGCACAATTTTATGCTTCGCGGCAGAAGACCGGTATCGATCCGTCCATGCTCAAGCGCAGGAGAAGTAGCCGAAGATGACTAGCCAAAAATGACAGGCCAAAAATGATAAGCCGATTAACAGGCATACTGGCCGCCAAACGGGCGCCACAGATATTGATCGATTGCAATGGCGTGGGCTACGAGGCCGACGTTTCGATGACCACTTTTTACCAGCTCCCCGAGGTTGGTCAGCAGTTATCGATCTGGACTCATTTACTGATCAAGGACGATTCGCACAGCCTGGTAGGATTCAGTGGCGAGGCGGAACGTCGCCTGTTCCGTCAGCTGATACGCATCAACGGGGTGGGTCCAAAGATGGCACTCGCTATTCTGTCGGGTATCGACGATCAACAGTTTGCGCTGTGTATCGCCAACGGCGATGTGGCGATGCTGACGCGGTTACCGGGTGTCGGCAAGAAAACAGCGGAACGGCTGATCATCGAAATGCGTGACAAGGTCGATGCCCTGATTAGCGATAGCGCCACTCCAGCGCTTGCCGCCAGCAATCATTCTGCAGCCAGTGAAGCCGTTGAAGCATTGCAGGCACTGGGTTATCGCGCGGTCGACGCGGAGAAGATGATCAGCCAGGCGCAACAGCAGAGCGAGGTCGCGGGTAGCGCTTCGCAGCTGATCAAAATGGCACTGCAGGCATCGGTGAAACGATGAGCGAAGATCGTCTTATCAGCGCTGATGCGGTGGATGAGGAGCTGTCCCAGGATCGTGCCCTGCGACCAAAGATGCTTGTCGATTATGTCGGCCAGGATGAAGTCTGCGAACAGATGGAAATTTTTGTCAGCGCGGCAAGAATGCGCGGCGAGGCCCTCGATCATGTTCTGATATTCGGCCCGCCCGGTCTTGGCAAGACTACCCTGTCTCATATTATTGCCAACGAAATGCAGGTCAATCTGCGGCAAACGTCGGGTCCGGTGTTGGAAAAAGCGGGCGACCTCGCGGCTATCCTTACCAATCTCGAGGCGCACGATGTGCTGTTTATCGACGAAATCCACCGGCTGAGTCCGGTCGTCGAGGAACTTCTGTATCCTGCGATGGAAGATTATCAACTCGATATCATGATCGGTGACGGTCCGTCGGCACGTTCGATCAAGCTTGATCTGCCGCCGTTCACCCTGGTTGGTGCGACCACGCGCGCGGGTCTGTTGACCTCGCCGCTGCGCGACCGCTTCGGCATTGTGCAGCGCCTCGAGTTTTATAGCGCCACCGATCTGTGCAGCATCATCATGCGCTCGGCAGGCTTGCTCGGGATTCAACTGAATGCCGATGGTGCGCATGAGATTGCCAGCCGCTCGCGTGGTACTCCACGTATAGCAAACCGCTTGTTACGCCGAGCGCGCGATTATGCCGAAGTGAAGGGCGATGGCATTATTACCGATAAAATAGCAAAAGCTGCGCTCGACATGCTCAAAGTCGATCGCTCCGGCCTCGATCATATGGACCGACGCCTGATCCTGGCCTTGATCGAGAAATTTGAGGGTGGGCCGGTCGGGGTGGAAAGCCTGGCTGCAGCGATAGGCGAGGAACGCGGCACGATCGAAGATGTGATTGAACCCTATCTGATCCAACAGGGTTTCATGATGCGAACCCCGCGCGGCCGTGTGGTAACATCTCGCGCATATTCGCACCTGGGATTGAAGCATTCAAAGCAGAGTGAAATAGATCTCTAGTTATATTTTCTTGTTACCTGTAAAACACGCGTAGAAACCTTATGAATGACGATTCACTACTAACACTTATATGGAACGCGAGCCTGCCGGTTCAGCTGGTGATGTTGATATTGCTCGGCGCCTCGGTAATGTCGTGGGCGCTGATGTACGTCAAGCGCAGTTACATCCGGCAGTCGCAGGCCGAGGCGAAGGACTTTGAGGGTCGGTTCTGGTCAGGCATCAACCTGAGCGAACTGTTTGGCCAACTGAGCCAGAGCGAGCAGCGCCGCTTCGGCCTCGAAGCAATATTCGAAAATGGATTTCGCGAATTCGCGCGAGCGCGAAAGGCAGAACTGGAAAATAGTGAATCGGTGCGCTCGGCTCATCGTGCCATGAAGGTTTCCATGGCGCGTGAAATAGAGATGCTGGAGAGTAACCTGACGTTCCTCGCGACCGTTGGTTCGGTGAGTCCCTACGTTGGCCTGTTTGGAACCGTTTGGGGAATCATGGAATCCTTTAGAGCCTTGGCCGGAGTGCAGCAGGCAACACTGGCAATGGTTGCGCCCGGTATTTCCGAGGCTTTGATCGCGACCGCCATGGGCCTGTTGGCCGCGATTCCTGCAGTCGTTGCCTATAACAAGTTTTCCAGTGAGATCGATACCATGATCGTGCGTTACGAGAATTTCCTTGAGGAATTCACCGGTATCTTGCAGCGCCAGACGCATACGCCAAAATAGGATTGGCTCGTGAGAAAACGCCGCGCTATTGCCGATATCAACGTTGTGCCCTACATCGACGTGATGTTGGTTTTGCTGATCATCTTTATGGTAACGGCACCCTTGCTCAAGCAGGGCGTCGATGTCGACCTGCCGAACGCACCGGCCAACCCGCTGGATGTCAACAGCCCGGAACCGATCGTCGTCAGTGTTGATCGCAAGGGGGCTCGGTTTCTTAGCATCGCACCCGACTCACAAACTGAGATTGGTGACGAGGCCCTGGTGCAGCAGATCAGGGATGCTCTCATGGTCGATCCCAAACGCCCCGTTATGGTGCGTGGGGACGCTAACGGAATCTACCAGAACGTGATGTCAACGTTGGTGCTGTTGCAGCAGGCAGAGGTTGGGTCGGTTGGCCTGGTGACGGACCCCGAGGATGCGCAGTAGTGTTTGCCGACATGCTCAAGCACCCGCGTGCGCTGGTGTTATCGCTGCTGATGCACCTTGCCGTTATCGCGCTAATGGTGCTAAATTTACACTTTTCTGATCGGCCGAAACACATCAAAAGTGGGCCGTTGGCGAAAACAGTGCAGGCCGAAATGGTCGATGTCAAGGAACTCGAACAGAAGGAGCAGCAAAAGAAGCTTGAAGCCGAGCAAAAGAAGCTTGAAGCCGAGCAAAAGAAGAAAGCGCAAGCCGAGAAGAAGAAAGCAGAAGCCGCTAAGAAGAAGAAAGCAGAAGCCGCTAAGAAGAAGAAAGCAGAGGCCGCTAAGAAGAAGAAAGCAGAGGCCGCTAAGAAGAAGAAAGCTGAGGCCGACAAGAAGAAGAAAGCTGAGGCCGACAAGAAGAAGAAAGCTGAGGCCGACAAGAAGAAGAAAGCTGAGGCCGACAAGAAGAAAGCTGAGGCCGCTAAGAAGAAGAAAGCTGAGGCCGCTAAGAAGAAGAAAGCTGAGGCCGACAAGAAGAAAGCAGAAGCCGACAAGAAGAAGCGTCAGGCCGAAGAGAAACGCAAGGCGGAAGAAAAACGTGTCGCCGAGGAAAAACGCAAGGCTGAAGAGAAGCGCAAGGCCGAAGAGAAGCGCAAGGCCGAGGAAAAGCGCAAGGCCGAAGAAGCACGCATCGCCGAGGAAAAACGCCAGGCTGAGGAAGCCCGACGTCGTGCCGAAGCGGAACTAAAGGCACGAATGGTGGCCGAAGAAAGGCAGCAAAAGCTTAACTCGTTGCGAGAAGCCTATATTCTTGCGATCCGGCAAAAAGTTGAACGTAATTGGATAAAACCTGCGGGAAGTGGGAAAATGCCGATTTGCGAGGTCCACGTCGTGCAATTGCCCGGTGGTATTATTTCCAAAGTTGATTTTGGTGCCTGCGCTGGCAGTACGACAACTTACCGGGCGTCGATCGAAAATGCAGTTTACAAAGCAGAGCCGTTGCCAAAGCCGGAAGATCCGGAATTGTTTGAACGAGAGTTGAATTTCTTTTTTAATCCGAGTGTACAGTAAACCCTAGATGCAGCTAACCAAACCAATCACCTACCTGTTTGCCGCACTCATGCTCGTCATGGTGCAATCTGCGAACGCCGCGCTGACCATTGATATCACGGAGGGTGTCGATGGTGCTCTGCCAATCGCAGTGGTCCCCTTCGATACTTCGGCCCTGACGGTCAAGTTCCCGGTTGATCTGGCACAGATTGTCGCCAGCGATTTGAATCGCAGCGGCGTCCTGAAATCGATGGATCGCGCTCAATTGCCGGCGACGCCACACTATAGCAAGCAGGTGCAGTACGCGCGTTGGCGCAACGCCGGGCAGGATTACCTGGTCGTTGGTCGAGTGCTGGAGAAGTCATCGGGGCTTTATACGATCGAATTTCAGTTGCTGGATGTGCTCAAACAAAGGCAGTTGGTAGGACGCAGTATGCCGGCAAAAAAGCGCAACCTGCGATCGCGCGCGCATCAGATCAGTGACTTTATTTACGAACAGATTACCGGCACGCGCGGCGCATTTGATACGCGTATCGCATTTGTGCGTGCGCAACCGGATGCGGCGCGAAAATATGTGCTGCAGGTCGCCGATACGGACGGCTTCAACCCGCAGAACGTGCTCGAATCGGACGAGCCGATTATGTCGCCGAGCTGGTCTCCTGATGGCAAATCGCTGGCCTACGTGTCTTTTGAGGGCAAGCGTCCCGCCATTTTCATTCAGCAGCTCGCGACCGCGAGGCGAACCAAAGTGTCGGGTTTCCGCGGGATTAACAGTGCGCCGAGCTGGTCTCCCGACGGCAAGCATCTTGCGTTGGTGTTGTCGAAGGATGGCAGTCCGGATATTTACACGATGAACACGGCAACCAAGCGACTGAAACGTCTGACTGAGCATCGCAGCATCGATACCGAACCGGTCTGGAATCATGACGGGCGCACCATTATTTTCACGTCGGACCGATCAGGCTCCCCACAGCTCTATGAAGTCAGCGTGGATGGTGGCAAGCCGAAACGAATTACCTTCGAAGGGCGCTATAACGCGGCCGCCAATCTGTCTCCCGATGGGCGTTACATCGCGATGGTGCACAGTGACCGGGGTCAGTACAAGATTGCCCAACTTGATCGAGAAACCGGAAACCTCATCGTGTTGACCGACAGTGCGCTGGATGAGTCTCCCTCTTTTTCACCCAACGGCAAGATGCTGCTGTACGCATCGACGCGTGGCAATAACGGCTTCCTCTTCGCCGTATCGATCGACGGGCGTGCCAAGCATAAATTATCAGATCAGGCCGGGGATATCCGCGAGCCGGTCTGGGGTCCTTTTAAAAGTAAGTAACAGACATTAATGGAGCACAAATAGCATGAAATTAAATCCTGGTATCAAGTCATGGTTACTGGTTACTCTGGTCGTCGCGTTCGTTTCCGCCTGTACTACCACTCAGGAAGAACTGTCGGCTGGTGGCGATGGAGCACCGGTTCTCGACGAGTCGCAAAGTGGTAGCAGCGCTATTGCCGACGGCAGCAGTGGCAGTGATGGCGCCGAGGCAACCGGGTTAGACGGTGCGGACGGTGGTGATGGAACCGCAATCGTCGATTACGGCGCGATGACCGCGATGGAACAGTTGAATCGAACCGACGGTGAACTGGCTGATCGCACAATTTACTTCGAGTATGACAGCGCCAAGCTCACCAGTGAATCGATTGCCATCCTCGAAACGCATGGTAATTTTATTGCCGGTAATGGTGAGGTCAAAGTTAGACTCGAAGGGCATGGCGATGAACGCGGTAGTCGTGAATACAACATCGCGCTTGGTGATCGACGTGCTCAATCAGTACGTCGCGTACTGCTGTTTCAGGGAGCTTCCAGCGACCAGGTCGAAACGGTGAGTTACGGTGAAGAGAAACCTATGGAGATGGGTCACGACGACGCAGCCTGGAGTAAGAATCGACGCGTCGAACTGATTTACACGGTGAACTAGTATGAATGCGATGATCAAGCGGGTGTGTTTGACGGGAGCGACACTGAGCCTGTTAGTGGGTGGCCCGCTGCTGGCGCAGTCGGCGCTGACACCCGAACAGCTGACGCTGCGGGTAGAGCGCCTGACCGAATTGTCCCAGCGCTCGGAGGCAAAGCTTTCCGCTGCGCAGGGGCAGCTTAAAACACTGTCTGAGCAGATGAACCGAATGGGTCGCCAGGCAGAAAACCCGGCCATGATGGAGATGATTCAGCAGGTCGATCAGATCTCAGAGGATATCAACCTGTTGCGCGGTGAGATCGAGGTGCAGGGTAACGATATCGACGATATCAAGAAACGCCAGCGGGAACTCTATCAGGATATCGACAGGCGTTTGCGTGATATAGAAAGTCGTGCGGTGAGCCAGGCCCCGGCGGTGCAGATGACGACCCCACAGGTTGCCACGCCGCCACAGCCTGCTATTGAGCCCTCTGGTACTGCGGCAGGAACACCATCACTGCCCGCCGGTAGCGCTGCTGCTGCGACCTCTGCCCCAGTATCGGCGCCACAGGCTGGGGAGAAGGAAGCCTACCAGGCGGCATTCGATACCTTGAAGGAGGGTCGTTACAAAGAGGCCAAAGCCGAACTCGCGGCGTTTCTCGCCAAGTATCCAAACAGCGGCTTTGCCGGCAACGCTCAATACTGGTTGGGCGAAGCGCACTACGTAACGCGCAGTTTCGAGCAGGGCATTGTCGAGTTCGAGAAGGTGTTGAATAGTTTTCCTGGCAGTAACAAGGTGCCCGACGCCATGCTTAAGCTTGGCTACACCTACTATGAACTGAAGCAGTATCCGCAGGCGAAAACTGTGTTGCAGGAGCTGAGGACGCGTTTTCCGGATGAGACCGCGGCGCGACTGGCGACCAAACGTCTAGACCGAATTCGCAAGGAGGGCCATTAATTCCACATTTTCAGGATTTAGCTTGAAATCAATATAGGGTCAGGTATGATTCCAGACCTTTCCGGGGGGCGTTAGCTCAGTTGGTAGAGCATCTGACTTTTAATCAGGTGGTCGGGCGTTCGAGCCGCCCACGCCCCACCACTTTTTCCTTTCATTCAATACATTTTCGGTGTACCCAACACCGTCGATACCCACATCTTTAGCAAGCACATAGAACCTCTCGGGATCTTCACGTGCGAACACTGCGATCCTGGTTTTCAGTAGCCGATCGTTTACTGTGTCCTCGGGAAACGGGATGCAGATCATGCGGGTTGTGGCCGTGCTGATCGAAAGTCAGGGCGGCGTCATGGCGAGTACGCTGTTAATCCGAATCTCATATGAATCATGGGATCTGTTAATCAGATAGCGGTAGTTATGGAGTCATCCTTTACCGCTTCCTGCCTCATTTGACAGGCTGTTATCAGACGCGAGTAACTCGCGATCCCACTGCGAATACCTTCGATTCGATTATCTTAACCGTTAGTCGGAATTTTTTCGCAAACCTCCTCCCCGAGGCTAAAGTTCGATACGAGGAAGCCGCAATGAAACGATCTGTGATATTTCGAGTTTTAGCAATACTGCTGTTGTTCGCCTGTAATTCGGCCGTATACGGCATGGAAAAGATACACTGGGAACAGTTGGTGCCACCGGTCGATCAATCGAAAAACCCGTTTAATACACTCCCCATGGAGATGAAGCACAATTTTAAAATTGTGTGGAACATCCACAAGCTGAATGTTGCGGGCAATATGAGTGAAAATCAGGAGCGCCGGGCAAATAATTCCATCGCCGCTCTGGAAGCTGCCGGTGTCGATGTCAAGGCGGCGGTTGATAACTTGATTGAATTTATCCGACTGAAAAAAGAGAACGGTTCTGTGCTGGTAGAAGAATTAAACGGTAAAAGTGTCTCGATTGAAGGTTACCTGCTGCCAACCGAGTTTTCCGGCGAGCGTGTCGTCGAGTTTTTGCTGGTGCCCTCGGACGGCGCCTGTGTGCATACCCCGGTGCCCCCATTGAACCAGCTGGTTTACGTCAAGTTTCCCAGGGGAGTCGACAATCCAGAGTTGTTTACGCCGGTTCGGGTTGGGGGGCGTATTAGCACCGAAGCACGCAAACACACAATGACCTTCTCCGATGGTCAATCTGACGTCGAAGCTGGCTACAGTATGCTTGCCGCTCAGGTTGAGCGCTATGCTAATTGAATCAGCGTTGGACTGACATGCCGTCGACCAACGACTGGCGATAGGCGCGTAACGCGGGAACGGTGCCAACAACACAGGCAATTACCAGTATCAAACCCATCAGTTTCAATTCATAGAGTGATGGGGCTTCGATGGCCAGATACAACCCGAAACTCTGCTCGATCCACGGATTGATTGCAAACAGTAACGCATAGAGTAATCCCGTCCCGAGTAATATGCCGCCCGCTGCGAGAATTACCGCTTCCAGCATCAGCAACGAAAATATGGTGCCCGTATGCGCGCCGATCGAACGCAGTATGGCAATTTCCTGACGGCGTTCGTTTAGCGTGCTTAGAATCATCGTCACCAGGCCGAGGATTGCCGTCAGCACAACCATCGCGGACACTGCGGTAAGTGCGGTCTCGGCAACGCCGACGATGGACCAGAGTTCCTGCAGGGCGACTCCAGGCAAAACAGCCGTCAGCGGCTCATTTTTAAACTCATTCACGAAGCGCTGTACCTGGAAAATACCGAATCGGGTTCTGGTACCTACCAGGGCTGCAGTGACCGTGCTGGGTTGCAAATCCAGATCTCTTACCTGATCGGCGCTGAGGCGAAAGCTGGATGACGGACTGCCGTTCTCCCAGTCCAGATGTATGGCCTCTAACGCTGCCAGACTGACGTGCACTGTGCGATCAACCGGGGTACCTGTGCGCCGCAGTATGCCACTGACCTTGAATGGCATGTCATCATGTTTATTCCCACCGATAGCGCCGATGCCATGGGATATGATGACACTGGCACCGATTTGGTAACCGAGCTGTTGCGCAATCTCCGCGCCGATGACGACGTCAAACAAGTCTTCGAAACGCTGCCCGACACTAAACTCAAGCGGTTGCTTGTTGCGATACCGATAGTGTTCGAAGTAGTCATTCGAGGTGCCCATGACACGGTAGCCGCGATGACTATCACCGAGTGAAATCGGTACCACCCAGGCCACGTCATCGCGCGCCTCGATGGCATCGAGACTGTCCATCGAGATATTGCTGGTCGCGTTGCCGATGCGAAATACTGAGTAGAGCAACAGTTGCACGCTGCCGGCGCGTGCACCGACGATCAGGTCGGTGCCGGAGATGGTGTTGGTAAAACTCGATTTCGCGCCGATTCGCATGCGCTCCACGCCGAGAAACAGGGTAATGCTGAGTGCAATGGCGAACACTGACAGCAGCGCGGTCGTACGACGATTACCGATGGATTGCCAGGCGAGCATGAAAGTCGTCATACCACCTCCGTCGCTGCTGTGCTGGCGATATCGCTGATATCCATGCGGCGGTCGAAGCCGGACGCCAGTGACTGGTCGTGGCTGACCAGGATCAGGCCAGCGTTAACGCGCGTTACCTCTTCGAAGAGCAGCTTTAAAAACTCGTCTCGATTATCGGCATCGAGTGCCGAGGTTGGTTCGTCGGCGATGATCAGGCGCGGACTGCCGATTATCGCGCGTGCTACGGCGACGCGCTGTTGTTGACCGATGCTGAGCCGAGTGACTCCGCGTGCATGCTGATCCGGTGACAGGCCCAGGCGCTGTAACAGACGCTGGGCCTCATCCTCTGGCGTACCATTCGCGCTGGCTCGTTCCCTGCGTGCGCTGGAAAACTGCAGGGGCAACAACACATTTTGTAACATACTGCCATAGGGGAGCAGATTGAATTGCTGAAAAATGATGCCGAGCTTATCCGCACGCAGGCGATCCGCCTGGCTGGCACCTAGTTTCGCGATATCCGTTCCATCGATACAAACACTGCCACTGTCTGGTGAAACGATGCCGCAAATCAGGCTCAGCAAGGTCGACTTGCCACTCCCGGAAGGGCCCTTTAAAAACAACTTTTCGCCGAAATCAAGGCTGAATGAATCTACTGACAGGGCAAACCCATCACGTCCCGGCCAGTGGAAACGGACATCGTTCAATGCGAGCAGGCAGTCACGGTCGGTGTCAGATAATTCGGAGCTATACATACAGCTAGCTTAGATCAATTGTTGAGTTGCAGCACAGGATTGGCGCGATCGATTTCCACGCGGCGTTGACCGCGGCTATCGATCAGCACAATATCGAGCGATTGCGCATTGCTAAACTGGCTGAAATAAGTGAACTCGATAGAGCCGAGTGCACCGATATCGGCACACTCGAACTCGTATTGCGCGACAAAGGCGCCATGTGCTTCTTCACCTTTATGCTCATCGTGTTCTGCTTGCACTTCGCCCTCATGCTCCTCATGCTCGTCGTGCTCGTCGTGCTCGTCGTGCTCCTCGTGTTCGCCTTCGATTCCGGCCTTTGCCTGTCGAACTGCGCATCCTGCATCGGCTTCGAAAAGCACTAGTAGCATGGGATCACCGAGTTGTGCAATCGCCTGCTTGACCGCTGCCTTTTCATCA
>JAIBDO010000038.1 GCA_024686195.1 Gammaproteobacteria bacterium
CCCTCGTTATGCAGGATCTGCTGCATCTCGACGTAGATGCCACGACGCTTGCTGGTATCCAGTTCGGCACGACCCTGAACCAGCAGCTTGTTGAACTTCTCGTGCTTCCAGTAGGTATCGTTCCAGCTCGCATCGGCTGCATAAATTTGCGAGAAGATCCAGTTTTCGGTCGGACGTCCACTCCAGTAGCAGGCGGAGAAGGCTTTCTTCATCCACACGTTACTCCAGTAACCATCGTTCGGCTCGCGCACCACCTCTATATCAACACCCGCCGCTTTCGCAGTATCCCGCATCAGCTGGCCCGCATCGACGGCACCGCCAAAACCGGTATCCGCGGCATGGAATTGAATGGCGAGCTTACTGAGCCCGGCTTTCTTCAAATGATACTTGGCCTTTTCCGGATCGTACGCGCGCTGCGGCAGTTCGTCCGTGGTTGCGCGGTAAATGTTCGCCGGCCCAATCGGATTGTCATTACCCAGTTCGCCGTAACCCTGGATGATTTTATCCAGCCACGCCTCGCGATCGATCAGCAATTTCACAGCGGTGCGAACGTCATTATTATCAAATGGCGCCATATCGGTGCGCATCGGTAAGGTAATCTGCTTATTGCCAGTGGTCGCATGTACGTGCAGGCCAGGGACCCGCTTCAACAGATGCACGGTATTGGTCGCGACGTTGTTCATACAATCGAGAGCACCGGTTTGCAATGCCTGACTGCGCGCAGTCGGATCACCGATCTGGGTTATTTCGACCTCGTCAAAATGCGCCATTCCAGTTTTCCAGTAATTCGGATTACGCGTTGTGAACGAACGCACACCGGGATCGTTCTGCTTGAGCACATAACCACCGGTACCGATACCGGACTGCCAGTCGATAGTGCCGTCCTTGTTGGCAGGACACATATTGAGGTGGTAGTCAGTCATCAGGAACGGAAAGTCTGCGTCGCCGCCGCTGAGTGAGACCACCACGCCGTATTTACCATCGGCTTTGACAGACTCGACGCCGGCCAGAATACCTTTCGCCGCTGATTTCGAGTCTTCGCCCAGATGGTGATTCAACGAGGCAACCACGTCTTCCGAGGTAAAGCTCTTGCCATTGTGAAACTCGACACCTTTACGCAACTTGAAGTTCCAGGTCGACGCATCCGCACTCGCATCCCAGCTTTCGGCGAGTTCGGCGACCAGCTGGCCATCGGGTCCAACCTCGGTCAGGCCGTTACGCAGTTGGCCGAACTGCAGATGTAGCATGTACAGGTCGAGGATCTGACCCGGGTCAAGCGTGTCAGTGGTGGCGCCGCCGGTCAGGCCAATGCGCAGGCGCCCGCCTTGCTTCGGCGTGGCGGCTTCTACCTTGTTAAGAATGGCAGAAGCAGCGGTCAACGAAATACCCATCGCCAAGGCACCTGTCATAAAACTGCGGCGTGACACCTGTCCGGTTTCGAACGATTGCTGAATGTCTCTAATCTTGTCGGCGACGTCCAGATCGGCGATGCCGGTCGTCAGGTCAATTTTTTTATCATCTTCGGGTTTCACTAACTTCTCCTCCTCTAATGGGATGTTATTTAATTTTTAATATCTATCTCTAAGGATCCCGAAGAATAGCTCATTCGCACAAATAGACGCAAATACTGTTTATTCGGGCTTATTGTGTATTTGTGTTGGTCTTTGCGGCGAAACCCAGTCGCTTATCGACCAGGTTGAGCAGGCTTTCCCCTGCCAAAAAGCGCCGCCAGTTGTCGACAAACTGATCGGCCATGGTGGCCTCGAACTCGGCGTAATCACCCGACATATGCGGCGATACCAGGCAGTTGGGCGCACTCCAGAACGGGCTTTGCGGCGGCAGCGGCTCCTCCACAAACACATCCAGGGCCGCACCGGCAATACGACCTTCATGCAAGGCTGCCAGTAGTGCGTCTTCGATGACCAGCGCGCCCCGACCGATGTTGATAAAGCGGGCCCGGGGATTCATTGCAGCGAACTCGGGCGCAGCAAAAAGACCACGGGTCTGCTCAGTGAGCGGCGTGATCAGTACCACGTAGTCGGCTCCCGGAAGACGGGCCTGCAATTCATCGCTGGCAAAGATTCGCCCGAAGTCTGCGTCGCCATCGCGTGCGCTACGACCCACGGCTTCGACTTCCATGCCGATCGCACGCAGCAGGCGCCCAACGGCACGACCGATCGAACCAACACCGACCACCAGCGCGCGTTTACCGGCAACCTGTTCTGACAACCGATGCTGCCATTCTGCGCGCGCCTGGCAGGCGAGCGTTTCGGGAAAGCCCTTGGCAAAAGCGATTATCATACCGAGTACCCATTCGGCCATGGGTTGATCAAACACACCACGGGCGTTGGTAAATTGGATATCGCTGTCAACCAGTTGGTCAAACATGGCCGCGTCAACACCGGCACCTGCCCAGTGAATCCAGCGTAAACTGTCGACTGCAGCCCAGGCTTCGCGCAGGCTGGCGGCACGAAAGTTCCAGCCCAGCATTACCTCGGCCCCGGGCAGCATGTTGCGCAGATCTTCAACGCTACTCGCACAGCGAATTTCAGCCTGATCACTCAATTCCGCAAGTCGTGGCACCTCATCGATGTGCTCTACACCCTGCACCAGTAAAACCGGTTTCATATCACTCTCCTCTTTCGCTACCTATTTTTAGGGTTACATTGCAGATCGAGGTTCTAACTTCGACCTAAAGCCGCCGCATATTGTTTGTGCCACTGATCGACAAAATCGTCCAGAGCGGTGCAGTCTTCCTGCATATAGGCCAACGGATCGGCCAGACCGGCAGTGCGTTGCAATACGCCTTCCAGGGATGCATGCAGGCAGTACGCCGCATAACTTAGCGCATAACCTCCTTCCTGCACCAGCACCAGGCGGCCATTACAGCACTCGTCGGCAAGCGCGCGAGCGCGTCTACCGAGTTCGTGAAAACCCTTCATGCTCAGCAACTGGCGACCGTTGGGGTCAAACTGGTTTGCATCCTGACCATTGGCGACAAACAGTATCTCGGGTTGATGAGCCCGTACAGCAGGCGCAACAATCTCATCAAACACCCGCAGATAGGCAATATCGCCCGAACCGTAGGGCATCGGCAGATTCAGGTTCTTGCCGACACCATTGCCACTGCCGACCTCATCAACATCACCTGTCTGCGGGTGCGTCGCGCCCCAGGCACCGTGGTTCATGTGCAGTGAAACGGTGAGGACGTCGGCATCGTCATAAAATCCCTGCTGGGTGCCATTACCATGGTGTACATCCCAGTCGAGTACCGCCGTTTTGGTCAGGCCGCGGGCGCGCAAGGCCTCGATCGCGACGCCGATATTGTTGAAAAAGCAGTATCCGTCTGCCATCTGCGGCTGCGCATGATGTCCGGGCGGGCGCACCAGTGCATAGGCAAGGTCAGCATGACCGTCAAATACATGGCTGGCCGCAGCCAGCGTCTGCCCGGCCGCGGCGCAACAGATTGGGTAACTGCCAGGCCCGAACACCGTGGTACTGGAAAAACTGCGCGACTCGACCGCGGGAATAGATTCCAGCTCGTCGATATAGGCTGGCGTGTGGAAGCGCTCGAGATCCGCACGTTGCGCAGCTTCTCCATGATGCCAGTCGAGCACTTCGCTAATCGGCCCCTGCTGTAATACCGAAAGCATGTTGCGCGCGCGATCGTCATTTTCCGGATGCTTTTCCAATACTCGCAGATAGGGAGACGCATCGGCCTCGAAGAAACCCTGCCCGGTATCGTGATCAAAAATGCAGGGGTCGAAAAATACTGCCAACCTGTCTGCCATCTATATGTTCTCCTGCGCTTGTGCACACTGCCTGAAAGACTCTGTCTGGGCATTCTAATCGTAATTCCGGGATGACGGTATTTTTGCTGAATCACTTCTGTTATTTTCAAGTCTTTGGCCATTATCATCAGGAGCAGGAAACATGGGGCAAAATCGTGATCGCGTTCTGGAACAATGCAACCCAGCAATGGAACTGGGCTTTTCGCTGGCCGAATATAAAAGCCGCCTGCAGGTTGTTCGACGCCATATGGCGGCCAGCAATATTGACCTGCTGTGGTTAATGGCGCCCGAAAGCCTCTACTACGTCAGCGGCTATAGCTGCGAGTGGTACCAGGCGCAGAGCCCGAAACAATGGCCGGCGACCAGCGGTATCGCGGTGCACGTCGATCACGATGATTTCATCATGTTCGACACGCCGAGCGAACGGGTCATGTGCCGCTTTGTCACCTGTGCCGACGACATTCGTACCTTCCCGATCGATAATCGCCGCGATGGCATCGGCTTTATCATGGACGAGCTCAACAGCGAAGGCTGGTTGGGCGGAACAGTCGGCATGGAACTCTACAGTTATCGCCCCAATCCGGCGATCAGCGCGCGCTTTCGCGTCGCCTTCGAAGCAGCAGGATCGAGCGTTACGGACGGCAGCGATATTCTGCGCGAGGTGCGCTGGCTCAAATCACCGCAGGAAATCGCGTACCTCGAAAATGCCGCACGCATCACCGACATCGGTATCGAAGCGGCAAAGAACACCATCCGTCCCGGCGTTACCGAACTCGACGTCTATGGAGAAATCATTCACGCCATGGCAAAGGCGGGCGGCGAGAATCCGGCGATCACCCTGCCGGTACTGTCCGGACCCAAAGCAAACACGGGGCATTCATTGGCCAGCCGCAAGGTAATCATGGCCGGCGAGCAGGTCAATATCGATGTCAGCGGCGTTTATTGGCGCTACCACGCTAACGCCGCGCGTTCCTTTTACGTCGGGGAACCACCGCGCGACGTGCTTGAATTTCACCATAAATCGTCGGGCGTTTTTGACGTGATTGCCAGCATTTTGCGACCAGGGTTGACGGTTGGTGAACTGGTCAGAACGGCCCGGCAGTATTATGACGAGGCTGGCATCTGGTCCGATGCCGGCTGGGTTGGCGGTTACGAACTCGGCATCGGCTTTCCACCAGACTGGGTCGGCAATTTTGTCTACGAAATGACCGATTCGGATTCCGAACGGGTTTTTGAACCCAGGACATGTGTTAATTTCGAAAGCCAGTTTTTCAGCCCGCGCATGGCGGGTATCACTTATTACATCTGCACTCTGCTGTTCAAGGAAGAGGTCGCGGAATTACCGATCAAGGCTCCACGGCAACTGATCGTTATCGATTAATCTCGCATAAGTCGAGACAGCTGAAAATCAACCAATCTAGTGCGCATTCCTCTCCACCTTTCGTAGCGAGGCGGTGAAAGGTGGTGAGGAATGCGGGCTAGGCAAAGAAACCGGTGTAGATCAGATATACCACTGCGTAACGAGCGCCCTTGCCAATCGCCGTCAGAATAAAGAAGAGCTCGAACCTGACACGCATCACCCCGGCGATGAACGTCAATGCATCGCCGACAATCGGCAACCAGGCAAGCAGCAGGCTCCAGACACCGTATTTCTGGAACCATGCCTGGCCGCGGTGCAGCGAATCAGGCTTGAACGGAAACCAGCGACGCGTCTCGAAACGCGTCAGGTATCGACCCAGTATCCAGTTGACAGCTGCGCCCAGACTGTTGCCTGCGGTCGCCACCAGCCATACCCATAGAGGAGCAAACCCCTGCTCGAGCATGCCGACGTAGGCGATCTCCGAATAAAACGGAATAATAGTCGCAGCGCCGAACGCGCTCAGGAATAGTATCGAGTAGCCCAAGTTAATAGCCCAGGATTAAAACCAGTTATGACTCAAAGTATGCGGCTGCCTGACGGCCGACGCGCGGGTTAGTGAAAATACCTCTACCAACAGCCGCGGATATCTCCCCAGGCTGCCAATGTCGGATCAAAATAAACAGGTACAATGAATTAAACCATCGATGCCGAAACCAGTCAGCTGCTCTACTTTGACCGGCCTGCGTAGCCCTCGAAATTCGCGCCGAACAGATATTCGTTGCAGGGGCAGCTTAGTGCGCGCAGCCTTCCGGGTCCAGCCATGGGCAACCTGTCGCTGACAGTGATCTGATTACCCTGGATCACTAAATGGCGAAGACTTGCGGCATCGAACACTGCTGGCTCTCAGCTGACCGAATCGGGGCAGGGCGCAGATGTATGAACCGGGATCAGGTTCAAGCACCCAACTTCTGATTGCTGATTTCGCCTCATTCCATGCTTCCGGCATTGAATTCCCGACTCGCTTAAGTAATATTGCCTGACAAACTGTGCGGGAAGTGCTGACTGGACTTACGGTAAACTCGATTTCGGGTTAATCTGGCGTTCAGAGTCAACAAAGCATACCGCAGCATGAATCGGTGGTTACCAATGCACCGGGTAGTTTGCCGGGTGTGCGCTTTTCTGGTGCAGATATTCAAGCGATATCAGCTCCGCGGGAAAACAGGTTACCGCGGATATATTCCATCAACATGTAGAGAGGCATCTAGTGAAAAACGTCACTGCGACCTGGTTCGTAATGCTGGCCCGCAATGTGGTTTAAAGAACACTGCATGAACACTATCCCTGTACGAAGGAGCAATATCTTGACTACTCATCATCACCGGCCAGGTTTCTCTGCATGAAGCCGGATCGTTTTCATTCCCCACATGCACGCATGGCGACACTATTCGTTACGCTCGTCATCGCCTGGCTGCTGTGGTCGGGGATTTTCATGCCACTATTGCTGGCACTCGGGTTGTTTTCCTGCGTCGTGACTTTTCTGCTGGTACGGCGCATGGGTTTCTTCGATAACGATTTCTTCGCACTGCGTTTCAGCCGGAAACTTTTTATGTACTGGATCTGGCTTTCGCGCGAGGTGTTCTACTCCAGCCTGCAGGTTGCGCGCGTGGTCCTCGACCCGGCACTGCCCATCGATCCGCGCACAATTGAAATCAAATCCGACTCCGGCCACCTGGTAGACCAGGTTATATTGGCCAATTCAATTACGCTCACGCCAGGCACGCTGGCGCTCGACCTGCACCAGGGCATTATCAAGGTGCACTCGCTGACCGAGGCCGGCGCGCAGGATTTGCTTTCCGGCGAGATGAATCGTCGCGTCGACGCATTGCGGGAGGGCTAGCGTGTATTACGCGGTCACTTTTGCGTTAATCATCACCATGGGGCTGGCTCTGGCACGCGCTATAATCGGGCCCAGCGTCTATGATCGGGTGTTGGCGATGAATATGTTCGGCACCAAGACAGTACTGTTGCTCGCGGTTGTAGCCTTTATGCTCGGCCGACCGGATTTCCTCGATCTTGCCCTGACCTATGCCCTGATTAATTTCATCGGGGTACTCGCGGTACTCGAGTTTTTCCGGGATCGCGCATCTCGTCGCAAGGACGAAAACGAGACGGAATCGTGAGCCTGGCACTGATACTCGACATCGTGAGTTGGCTGCTGCTATCAGCAGGCGGGGTCTTCGTCTTTATCGGTGGACTCGGTGCACTGCGCATGCCCGATCTCTACACTCGCATGCACGCCGCCAGCGTAACCGATACCATAGGCCCGGCGCTGATTATTGTCGGCATTATTTTGCAGTCCGGGTTCACCCTGGCCAGCGTTAAACTGGTGGCTATTCTGCTGTTTCTGCTGCTAACCGGCCCCACGGCATCAAACGCGCTGGCAAGCGCCTCGTTACTGGCGGGTTATCGTCCGGAATACGCCAGGGCGTTGACTGAAGAGGAAAGGCAGTGACAGTTGTCTTCAGTTTTTTCCTGCTGACCATGCTGATCGTTACAGCCATCGCGATCGTGCGCATCCGCGATTTGTTTGCCGCCGTTATGTTGAGCGGCATCTTCAGTTTATTGCTGGCTGCTAATTTCTTTCTGCTCGATGCAGCCGACGTCGCCCTGACCGAAGCCGCAGTGGGAGCAGGCATCTCGACCGTGCTGTTTCTCAGCGCCCTAGCCATGACCACCGACAAGGAAAAAGCGGCCCCCAGTAATCGCATTATCGCGTTGATTGTTGTCACCGCCATGACGCTTGCACTAATTTATTCCACCTTTGACAACCCGGCCTTTGGTGATCCGGATGCTCCCATTCATCAGCATGTCGCTCCCTGGTATCTGGAAACCACGCGTGAAGCGATCGATATTCCCAACGTCGTTACCGCGGTACTTGGCAGCTTTCGCGGTTACGATACTCTGGGTGAAGTCTTCGTGGTGTTTACTGCCGGCATTGGCGTGTTGTTTATACTGGGTGCTCCGAGCGGCAAACCGCGGCAGACAACTGATCTCCACAGTGAAGGATTGCGCCACTACCTGGTACCGCGCGTGGTTGGTCGAATGTTGACCCCGTTCATCCTGTTGTTCGCCCTGTACGTTCAATTTCACGGCGATTATGGCCCCGGTGGCGGGTTTCAGGCCGGTGCAATATTCGCCGCCGCGATCATACTTTATGCACTGCTGGAAGGTGAAAAAAGTGCTCTCGAGGCCATTCCCAGAAGCTGGCTTATCGCTATGACCGCCGGTGGGGCACTGCTCTATAGCGCGGTTGGCGTCGCAGGCATGCTGCTTGGCGGAAACTTTCTCGATTACTCGGTGTTAGCAGACAATCCTGTCGCCGGCCAGCATATTGGAATCCTGTTGATCGAAGCCGGTGTCGGCATTACCGTAACCGGGGTGCTGCTCAGTATCTTTCACGCCTTTGCGGCACGAGACAAATTCTGATGGCCCTGCTCGAGCTCTATCATTACTGGGTATTCGTGGTATTGCTGATGATCGGTTTCTATGCAGTCATCGCCAAACTTAATTTAATCAAGAAGCTTATCGGTCTGTCACTGTTTCAGGCCGCGGTCTTTCTGCTCTACATAACAATGAACAAAGTTGAAGGAGGCACTGCACCGATTTTTACCGATGGCGCCGTCGATCAGCTTTACTCAAACCCGCTGCCCCAGGTTTTGATCCTTACCGCGATCGTGGTCGGCATTTCAACCCTGGCACTTGGCCTTGGCATCGTGGTGCGCATCAAGGAAGAGTACGACACCATCGAGGAGCATGAAATCCAGGAGATCGACCGACAATGAGCGCATTGCAGGCACATTTGCCGGCACTGCAGGTCATCGTGCCGATGCTGACCGCGCCTCTGGTGATTCTGGTCAAGGAGCGCCGTCTGTGCTGGGCCGCAACGCTGCTGGCAAGCTTCTGCTCGCTTGCCATAGCCATCTCGCTTTGCATTGATGTTCTGAATGGCGACTCTATCCGCTACCTGATGGGATCGTGGCCAGCCCCCTGGGGCATTGAGCTCCGCGTCGATACCTTTAGCGCACTGCTACTGCTGATCGTCAATGGCTCCTCCAGCCTCGCGCTGATCGGCGCAACCGCCAGCCTCGATCGTGATATTGAAAGCTCGCGACAACCTCTATTCTATGCCGCATGGTTACTCGCACTGGCCGGTCTCAACGGAATCCTGGTGACCGCAGACGCTTTCAATATTTTCGTCTTTATGGAAATTTCGGCACTCGCCAGTTACGTTCTCATTTCAGCAGGACCGAACCGGCGCGCACTGCCAGCCGTGTTCAAGTATCTGATCATGGGGACCATAGGCGCGACTTTTTACCTGATCGGTGTCGGCCTCATCTACCTGATGACAGGAACGCTCAATATCGCCGACATGGCACTCAGGATTCAGGACGTTGCCGATCAAAAAGCAATACTGGTTGCCGCCGGATTTATCACCATTGGTCTGGCATTGAAAGCCGCCGTGTTTCCAATGCATATCTGGCTACCCAATGCCTACACCTACGCGCCCAATATGGTAACGGTGTTCCTCGCCGCCTGTGCCACCAAGGTTTCGCTCTACATTTTGTTACGCATTGATTTTTTTGTATTTCAGCCAAATCTTAGCGGGCACGATTTTCAATTCTCCTATTTCCTCCTGCCAATGTCGCTGCTGGCAATTCTGATCGCATCCACGGTGGCGATGTTTGAACCAAATCTGAAACGCCTGCTGGCCTGGTCATCAGTCGCCCAGATCGGTTATATCACGCTCGGTGCCAGCCTCGTCAGCGTGGCAGGACTCACCGCCAGTCTGCTGCACATGTTCAACCATGCGCTGGCCAAGGGTGCATTATTTCTGGTGATAGCCTGCCTCGGCATAAGTCTTAGCCACTTGCGTATCGACAACATCGCCGGCATTGCAAAGCAAATGCCCTGGACCATGGCCGCCTTCGTGCTAGCCGGGCTTAGCTTGATCGGCGTCCCTGGAACCGCTGGATTTATCAGCAAGTGGTACCTGATAACAGCCACCCTGGAAGCAGGCTCCTGGGGACCAGCACTGGTTGCAATCATCATCATCAGTTCGCTGATGGCAGTTGTCTATATCTGGAGGATTGTAGAAATCGCTTACTTTCAGCCCGCAGATGAACAGGCGGTTGTCAGCGAAGCACCTTTTTTCCTGTTGCTGTCGACCTGGATCGCAGTCGCGCTCAACTTCTATTTCGGTTTATCCGCTGCACTGCCGGTGGAGCTTGCCGATAGCGCGGCACGACTATTGATGGGGCAGATGCGTTGAGCGCCGAAATGACCATTCTGGCGAGTCTGGCGATACCGCTGGCGGGTGCGCTCGCCATTATGCTGGCGGCGCGCATTAGCGACAATCTGCGCGAAACCATGACCCTCATCACCTCGGTCGCCCTCGCCTGGAACGTATGGAGCCTGTTACCCGCTATCATGGCCGGAGATCGACCAGAGATCATTCTGTTCGAGGTTATTCCCGGGATTGAGATCGGCTTTGCCATCGAGCCACTGGGCATGCTGTTTGCCGCATTGGCGTCCGCACTGTGGATCGTCAATTCCGTTTACTCGATCGGTTATATGCGCGGCAACAACGAGAAAAAGCAGACCCGCTTTTACGTGTTTTTCGCATTTTCACTGGCGGCGACCATCGGCATTGCCTTTGCCGCCAACCTGTTCACGCTGTTCCTGTTCTATGAAGCCCTGACGTTGCTTACCTACCCGCTGGTCTCGCACAAGGGTGATGAGAAAACCCTGCGCTCGGCGCGCGTTTACCTCGGCGTCTTGTTAACCACCTCGATCGGTCTGTTATTGCCAGCGATCATCTGGACTTATCTGGTCGCCGGTAACGGTGACTTCACGCCCGGCGGCATTCTCGCCGGACACGTCGAAGGGCCTGCACTCGGATTGCTGCTGGGACTGTTTGTGTTCGGTATCGGTAAAGCGGCCGTCATGCCGGTACATCGCTGGCTGCCCGCTGCGATGGTCGCGCCGACACCGGTCAGTGCATTGCTGCACGCCGTCGCGGTCGTCAAGGCCGGTGTTTTCACGGTCACCAAAGTCATCGTTTACATTTTCGGCATCGAGCACCTGTTTAGCACGCCTAGTAGTGGCTGGCTGCTGTATGTAGCGGCTTTCACCATCATCGCCGCGAGCCTGGTAGCACTGCGCCAGACCAATATTAAACGGCTGCTCGCCTATTCGACCGTGGCGCAACTATCCTATGTGATCATGGCGGCGGCGATACTGAAACCGCTGGCCGAGATCGGTGCATCGATACACATGGTCGCCCATGCCTTCGGCAAGATCACCCTGTTCTTTGCCGCCGGCGCCATCTATACCGCATCGAAAAAGACCGAGATCGGTCAACTGGCCGGAATCGGAAGACGCATGCCGTGGACCATGACGGCCTTTACCATCGGCGCACTCAGCATGATTGGCGTACCGCCAACCGGTGGCTTCGTCTCCAAGTGGTTTATTCTTGCCGGTGCTTTCCAGGCGGACAACTACGTCGCGATTTTCACCATCATCACCAGCACCGTGCTGAACGCCGCTTACTTTCTACCGATTGTGTTCATCGCCTGGTTTGGTCGCGAAACCGAAGGGGCCGGACCGGACCATGGTGAAGCACCACTACCGATCATCATTGCGCTCACCACCACTGCGGCGCTCACCATCCTGTTCTTCCTGTTCAACGGGCCGGTGATCGCGCTCGAAGCACAGATTTTCGGAGGGCCATCATCGTGAGCCAACGCCCTGAAGACGATGCCTGGTTGGTGCGCCCGGCGACGATAAAACTGCTGTGGCGTGTACTTTGGGCGGTGTTGGCGCTTACCCTGGCTGCGCATTTCGTCATCACGGTGAAAGGCCATTTTGGAATCGAGATCTGGTACGGTTTCGGCGCCGCGTTTGGCTTCCTCTGCTGCCTGTTGATGGTATTGGTTGCCAAGGTTCTCGGCTTTTTACTGAAACGCAACGAGAACTATTACCAGGGAGACCAGGACGATGTTTGACCTGTTACCTCCTGCACTGATCCTGCTGGCCGGCGCCCTGTTGGTCGGTCCACTGCGTGGCCACTGGCGTTCGGCGGCGGTACTGATCACCCCACTGATTACGCTATGGGCGGTGTGGCAAGTGCCCGACGGTGTTTCATTGACCCTGCCCTTTCTCGGCTATCAGATCGAACCGCTGGAAGGCAGTGCCCTGCGGCGTCTGTTCGCCACCATATTTTCATTGATGGCCTTCGTCGGTGGGCTCTATGCCTTCCGCCAGGCGAAATGGTATGAACTCGCTGCGGGTTATGCTTATGCCGCCGGCGCCATTGGCGTTTGCTTTGCCGGGGACCTGATCACGCTGTTTCTGTTCTGGGAACTGATGGCGCTGTTCTCAACCGTCATCGTCTGGTGTGGAGGTACCCCGGGCGCACGCGCAGCAGGCATTCGTTATGCGATCATGCATTTGCTTGGTGGCGTCATTCTCAAGGTCGGCATCGAAGGCGTATACGTGCATACCGGTTCGCTCGATATCCAGCCGATGCTTGCCACCAATTTTGATACCTGGATGATTCTGATCGGCATTCTGATCAACGCCGCCGCGCCGCCCCTGTCCGCGTGGCTTGCCGACGCTTACCCCGAATCCAGCCCTACCGGTTCGGTCTTTCTGTCGGCATTCACCACCAAAACTGCGGTACTCGCCCTGATTCTTCTGTTCCCCGGAGAACCGGTGCTGATCTGGGTCGGTATTTACATGATCATGTACGGCATCATTTACGCTTTGCTGGAAAATGATGCGCGACGCATACTCGCCTATTCGATCGTCAACCAGGTCGGTTTCATGGTCTGCGCCATCGGCATCGGCACGGAGCTGGCGTTGAATGGCGCAGCGGCTCACGCCTTTGCCCATATCGTCTACAAGGCCTTGTTGTTCATGAGTGCCGGCGTTGTCATCTACCGCACCGGCAAGAGCAAGTGCACCGATCTTGGTGGCCTGTTTCGCACCATGCCGTTGACCACTGTCTGCGGGATCATCGGGGCACTATCGATATCCAGTTTCCCGTTAACCTCAGGCTTCACCACCAAAACCATGATTTCGCAGGCCGCGGCTGACGGCGGTCTGGTCACCGTCTACTTCCTGCTTGCCGCCGCCTCGGCGGGTGTTTTTCTGCACGCCGGCATCAAGTTCCCCTGGTTTGTATTCTTTCAGAAAGACTCGGGCCTGCGCCCCAAGGACGCACCCTGGAACATGGGAATCGCCATGGTCATTTTTGCGGCTATCTGCCTGATACTCGGCATCTTCCCCGAGATGCTCTATCAGTACCTACCCTACCCGGTCGACTACATTCCCTACAAGGCAGGGAAAGTTGTTTTCTACCTGCAATTACTGCTGTTCTCGGGGCTCGCGTTCTTCCTGCTGCTGCCGCTGATGAAGCGCACGCTCACCATCAGTCTGGATGTCGACTGGCTATGGCGGGTACTGGCCTTCCGTATCGGGTCGGCACTCTATACTCGACTGAGCGTAACAGGAAGCAAACTCGAAGCGATGGTGCAGCAAAACCTGATAACCCTGACGACCTTCACCCGGCGCTACCTGGGTGTGGGCAAGAGTGAGGCATCGCGCGGGCTCTTTGCCCGAACCTGGCCGATCGGAACAACTGCACTGTGGATCGCCGTGTTGTTGACCGCCTATATGGTGGTCTACTTTCTATAATTCCGGGAGTCTGCCGCGGCGCACAGCTCGATCGAGTTGAAACCTGAGCCTGGTTGGCCAGGTTAACGGCCCGGCAGAAAACTTAATCACCGGCAGTGGTGGGTCGACTGGCTGGATAGCGTTGCGCATACACCCACGCAGCGCGGGCGAAGTTGATGACAGCGCGCGGATGAGAGCCTTCGGCCAGGCCAGGAGGGGTATTTTCATATGCCTTTCCACCATCGCCAGGGCGAACATGCAACAGTACGGAGTGAGTATGATCGACAGCACTGAAGAGGTGCGTGAACATTTCCATGCCATTTCGGTAGAGCGAAAAATATCCCACCCAAGGGTAGCTGCGATTATCGAAACGGCGCAGGCGTTATCAGAAAAGCGACTTGATTCGCGGTGACGAAGTTCATAATCGGGACTCTTCTGTCCACATCGGAGTTAAAAGAAGCTTATGAGTGAAGCGACAATACAGGAATACGATGAGAATTTGATGGCCTTGTTGGAGGCGATCTGGGGCGAGGGTTTCATGTCTCCTGGCGGCACAGCGGAAGTGGACCGCTATCTCGATGGAATTGATCTGAACGGCCAATCAGTGCTCGACATTGGATGTGGCCTCGGGGGCGTGGATCTTCACCTGGCCCAGCATCACGACGTCGCCAGGGTTATCGGTATCGACATTGATCAGGCGCTGATCCAGCGTTGTGATCAACTCGCCGAAAAATATCAGGCCACGGAACAGCTTGAGTTTCGTTGTGTAGAGCCTGGACCACTGCCATTCAAAGCAGCAAGTTTCGGTATCGTCACCAGCAAAGACTCGATTATTCACATCACCGACAAACAAGCGCTGTCACAGGATATTTTCAGGATACTCGAACCCGGCGGCTGGTTCGCAGCCAGCGATTGGCTGGCCGGTTACGAGGATCAGCCTTCGGCAGAGATGCAGGCCTATATTGATGCGGAAGGACTCGATTTCAATCTCGCCTCCGCAACCATTTATGCTGATGCACTGCAAGCGGCCGGTTTTGTCGATATCGGCATCGTGGATCGCAACCAATGGTACCGGCAGCAAGCGCGCGTCGAACGTGAGCAATTGACGGGCGCGCTCTCCGAGGGCCTCGCTTCAAATCTGGGAACCGATTTTCTCGACCATCAGATCGACATCTGGAACAAGATGATCAGCGCCCTCGACCAGGGACAACTGCGCCCGACGCATTTACGTGCCCATAAACCATTGTCACCTTAATGAGATAGAAAAAATGACCACAGAAAAATCTATTTTTGAACAAGCGTGCGACCTCATCGATGCCGCCAATCGCGCCGATCCCAACCAGGTCAGCGCAGAAGGGCGCGAATGGCCCAAGGAGCTACTCTATTCCGAACGCATGTCGAATATGCTGGATCGCTTCAAAGCTGATGCCCACGAGGTCATGAAACTCGCAATTCGGGCCCAACACATCGAACGTTGGAAATCGCCTCGCAAGGCTTATCCCGAAGGCCGCATTGGTTATCTCCAGTGGCGCAAGGATCTGTACAAGATCCAGGCCAGCCGCGCGGCGGAACTGATGGCTGAAGCCGGTTATGAACAGGACGCATGTGCTCGAGCCTGGCAAGCCGTCGCCAAGAAAAATATCAAGGGTAACCCCGATACCCAGTTACTGGAAGACGTAACCGACCTGGTGTTCATGGAGCACTACATGCTGGAATTTGTCGGCAAACATCCGGAGTATGACGAGGAGAAATGGATCGACATCATCCGCAAGACCTGGAACAAGATGTCGCCCGAGGCACAACAGTTTGCAATTTCCGGAGCGGTCAGCTTACCGGAGTCGCTGACGCCGCTGGTGCTGAAGGCTGTCGCCATCGATTAGCAGGTATTGAACCCGGTGCAGCGCAGCCCCTTCGGCGATGCGGGCGTAGTACCAGGGAGTATTCCCGCCGGACGCGAAACGCCCGGCGGGTATTCAGTTACCGCTTACTTGAACTTCTTGATTTCACCCGACTCCATTCGAGCCAGGTAGCTGTTCAGCTCACGCTTTACGATCGGCATCAGGCAGTAAAGACCAGTGATGTTGACCACCGCCATGGCAAAGATAGCCGCATCGGAGAAATCGATGACCGGACCAAGATTGGCAGCAGCACCGATTACCACGAAGATGCAGAATATCACCTTGAAGGTAACTTCCTTGCTCTTACCTTCGCCAAACAGGTAAGTCCAGGCTTTAAGACCGTAGTAAGACCAGGAGATCATTGTCGAAAACGCGAACAATATTACCGCAATCGCAAGGACGTAGGGAAACCAGCCGAAGGCGCTTTCGAACGCCGCCGAGGTCAGGCCTACACCAGAAGCACCCGTTGCGGTCACGATCCGACCACCTTCAGTCACGTAATGACCGGTAGATGGATCGACCACAAGTTGACCTGTGATGATAATGACCAAAGCGGTCATGGTGCAGATTACGACAGTATCGATAAACGGTTCGAGCAGGGAAACGAGACCCTCGGTGATAGGCTCCTTGGTGCGAACTGCCGAGTGTGCGATGGCCGCTGAACCGACACCCGCCTCGTTGGAAAACGCAGCCCGCTTGAAGCCCTGGATCAAAGCACCAACCATACCGCCAGCCACACCAAGACCAGTGAAAGCACCCTCGAAGATCTGGCCGAATGCCCAACCGATTTGACCCGCATTCATAATCAGGATAATGAGAGCGGCGCCGACATACATGACACCCATGAAAGGAACCACTTTCTCGGTTACCCTGGCGATGGACTTCAAACCACCGACGATGACCGCGAATACCACAATGGCAAATATCACACCGGTAATCCAGCCGGGAAAGTCACCGACAATTCCGGAAATCTGTTGATGCGCCTGGTTGGCCTGAAACATGTTGCCGCCACCGAGTGCACCGAGGATACAGAAAATCGAGAACAGGATAGCGAGGAAGCGACCGCCGGGCAATCCGCGCTCGGCGAAACCCTTGGTCAGGTAATACATCGGACCACCAGAGACCGTACCGTCTGCGTACTCGTTACGATATTTAACGCCGAGCGTACACTCGGTGAACTTGGAGGCCATGCCCATCAAGCCCGCCATAATCATCCAGAAAGTAGCACCCGGACCACCAATGCCAACTGCCACTGCGACACCGGCAATGTTACC
>JAIBDO010000028.1 GCA_024686195.1 Gammaproteobacteria bacterium
GCAGAGCTCAGTTTCCGGTTTGAGTGTTGCGACGCTCGAACACCTCGGCGGAAACCTCGGCCTGGCTCCAATGGCCTTACTTAGGCCAAAACATTGATGTATCCAGAGTTCGATTGCGGTCGGATGATCAGGGGTTGTTTCGCGAATGCCTCGGCGGCTTTGCCGCCTGCGGTTTACTTCGCAAAACAACCCCCAATCATCCGTCTTCTCCCGACCAGGAAACGGGAAACCGGGGTTTGGCTCCAATGACCTTACTTAAGCCAAAACATTGATGTATCCAGAGTCCGATTGCGGTCGGATGATCAGGGGTTGTTTCGCGAATGCCTCGGCGGCTTCGCCGCCTGCGGTTTACTTCGCAAAACAACCCCCAATCATCCACCTTCTCCCGACCAGGAAACGGGAAACCGGGATCTGACCCCGAGCAGGAAGCTAGGGATCTGACCCCGAGCAGGAAGCTAGCTACAAACAGGCCTCAAACAACGCGCGAGTGTTGGCTTCGGTCATTTCGATGGGGTTGCCACCGCAGCTCGGATCCTTAAGGGCGGAAGCCACCAGCCAGTCCATATCTGGATCGGTAACACCGAGTTCGGTCAGATTAGCCGGAATGCCGAGCGAAGCATTCAGCTTGACCACGTAATCGTAAAATCCATCGAATCCGCCGGCTATGCCGAGATAAGCCGCAAGGGCTTCGATGCGGGTCTCGATTGCCGGGCGGTTGAACTTCAACACCGGTGCCATGACGACGGCATTGGTGGTGCCGTGATGGCTGTTGTAAAACGCGCCAATCGGATGTGACAGTGCGTGGATTGCACCAAGGCCTTTCATAAAGGCGGTGGCGCCCATCGCCGCGGCTGACATCATGTGCGCACGTGCTTCAAGGTCGTTGCCATCGGCATAGACGCGCGGCAGGTATTCCTTCACCAGGCGCATACCTTCGACGGCAATACCCTGGCTCATCGGGTGATAATGCGGTGAACAATAGGCTTCAAGGCAGTGGGCAAACGCGTCCATGCCGGTGCCGGCGGTAATCATCTTCGGCATGCCAAGGGTCAACTCAGGATCGCAGATGACGACTGCTGCCAGCAGTTTCGGATGGAAAATAATCTTCTTTTCGTGCGTTACTGAATTTGACAGCACACCCGCACGACCGACTTCGGAGCCGGTGCCGGCGGTGGTCGGAACGCAGATAATCGGTGCGATCTTGTCAGCATCGGCACGGGTCCACCAGTCGCCAATGTCTTCGTAATCCCACACCGGGCGAGTCTGGCCGCACATGAAGGCGACGACCTTGCCGAGATCGAGACCGGAACCACCGCCAAATGCGATGACACCATCGTGCCCGCCGGCGAGATAAGCCTCGAGGCCAGCCGCCAGGTTTTTCTCGTTTGGATTGGGATCGACTTCAGAAAACATCGCGCGACCGAGGCCGGCCTGGTCGAGCAGGTCGAGTGTGTTCTGCGCGATCGGCAGGTTCGCCAGGCCGCGGTCGGTGACCAGTAGCGGTTTACTCATGCCAGCCGCGTTACAGGCGTCGGCAATTTCACTGATGCGGCCCGCGCCGAATCGAATGGAGGTCGGATAGGACCAGTTTCCGGTTAATTGCATGGTGTTATCTCTAATAGATGAAAGTTGATTGCTTGATATAGATGGACCAGCACTAGGCGCGTTCAAAGCCGCGGTTAACTTCATACTCGGTCACTTTGCTGGCAAAGTCTTCCTGCTCCCACTCGGCGGCACGCACATAGTGATCGATGACCTCTGATCCCATCGCGTCGCGCAGCATGTTTGATTCCTTCAACGACTGTGTCGCTGCTGCCAGGCTGTTAGGGATTTCGCGCGCCTTGCTCGCCTGGTAGGCATCACCCTTGAACTCATCTTCGAGCTCCAGTTTACCTTCAATGCCAGCGATCCCGGCGGCCAGCTGAGCGGCGATTGCGAGGTAGGGATTGAGGTCGCTACCGCCAACGCGGCATTCGACACGCACGTTACGGGTGCCGTCGCCAACCACACGATAACCCGCTGTGCGGTTATCCAGAGACCAGATTGCTTTGGTGGGCGCAAAAGTACCTGCCACGAAACGCTTGTAGGAGTTGATGTAGGGTGCGAGAAAATAAGTGTTGTCGCTGGCATGCTTGAGCAGACCTGCGAGGTAGTGACGCATCATATCGGACATGCCGTATTCGCTCTCGGTGTCATGAAACACCGCATCGCCAGTGGTGGATACCAGCGACTGATGAATGTGGCTGGACGAGCCCGCCGCGTCGTGACTCCATTTGGCGAGGAAAGTGACCGCGCGACCATTCAGAAATGCGATTTCCTTGACGGCATTCTTCACCAGGCAGTGATTATCGGCCATTTCCAGCGCGTCGCTATAGCAGACGTTAACTTCGGCCTGGCCTGGATCAGCTTCGCCCTTGGTGTTTTCGACGCGCACGCCGGCACCTTGCAGGCCGTTGCGAATCTGGCGCATCAGGCCTTCTTCCCTGGTGGTCTGGAAAATGTGGTAGTCCTCGTTATAAGGGCTGATGGTGGTCATGTTGCGGTAGGAAGCATCGCGCAACTCCTCGAAGCTTTCGCGGAACACAAAAAACTCGAGCTCGGTAGCCACCATCGATTTCAGGCCCATGGCCTGCAGGCGACTGATTTGCTGTTTCAATATGGCTCGAGGTGAGTGCGGCACCAGCTCGTGGGTATGGTGATCGTATAGATCACATAACACCATGGCGGTGCCTTCCAGCCACGGCAGCAAACGCAGCGTAGTCAGGTCGGGACGCATGACGTAGTCACCGTAGCCCGCGGACCAGCTGGTTGAGGCATATCCGTCAACGGTAAACATTTCCATATCCGTCGCCAGCAGGTAGTTGCAGCAATGCGTTTCTTCCCAGGCACTTTCGAGGAAGAATTCCGCATGGAAGCGCTTGCCCATCAGGCGCCCCTGCATGTCGGCGAAGGCGGTGATGACGGTGTCGATTTGTGCGGAGGCGACTTTTTCCTTGAGTGCATCCATTGTCAGGTTACCAGGCATGGCAAGATCCAGTGTTTTGGTGAGTAATATAGCCCTGGTGAAGTGGCCCGGGGTTACGATTGTGTTGTGCTGCTATGGTCACGCTCGCTTGAAAGCGACGTTAATATCAGTGAATTAAACCTTGTTGATTATCCCCGGCATCTTTCCATTATCGCCAGGCACAGTCAAGCCTGACGGGCGTTAGCTGCCGTCAAATATGAAATCAGTTTTGAAGGGTTGGTTCAGCCGTGATTAGCGGTCAGACCGAACAGGTTGCGGAAGGTGTTGGTGAATGATTGCTGGCGATGTTTTGCGTGTTCGTAATGCTCGCGTTCGAGTTTGGCGCGTAAACTCTGGCGGCGATGCTCGATAAACTCGGCACCAACGACGCAGCTGGCAATTTGGGTAAAGGTGAGTGATAGATTGGTGTCGGTGCAATCACCCTGGTTCAAGTCGTGTTGATTAAAATATTTGCTCATCGATTTCCCCCTCCAGCGGCGCTACACAGATCTATCTGTAGTGAAGACAGTCTAGCCTGCGCGTAGATGAATTCTGTGTGCCGGCCCACGTTTTTTTTGCGCAGCGAAGATTTTTAGCAGATTGAGACCTGCGTCACTCGATTCAGGCAGTGCGAGATCGCCAGAGAAGGGTCGAAATGCCGGTATGGTCAGGGATTGGGTAAATCGACAAAAATACTTTTGATGGCAGTGTCTAACCGCGATTGTGACTTGCCGAGATGACGAATAAGGGTTAGCTGACGTGTATCTACCGGGCTACCAAAGGGGATCTGCACGAGTTTGCTGGAAGCCGCCTCTGCATGCAGACGCAGCGGTACAATGGATACGCCGAAGCCGTCTGCGACCAGATTTTCGATGGCTTCGAGTGAGTCGATTTCAATGGCAGCCTGTATGTGAATGCCGCGTTGTTGCAGCTTGGCGGCGATGTGTTGACCAACCCAGGTGTGCTTGTTGAAGGCGATATAGGGTAATGAGCGCAGCATGCTGACGTCGCTATCGACTTTAGTTCCAGGCGGTCCGATCACGTAAAAAGGTTCAGATGCAATCGGTGTGATGTCCAGTTCCGGAATCTCTGCGAGTGGGGTCGTGACCAGTGCGAAATCCAGTTCACGGCGTACCACGGCGGCTGCGAGTTCACCGGACAGGCCGGATTTAACGCTAACCTGTAAATCAGGAAAGGTCTTGCGGATAGCATCCAGTACTCTCGGTAACAGGTGGTGCACGCAGGTAGGTATGAAGCCGATGGAAACGGCGCCTGACGTCTTGCTGCCGCTAGCCTCGAGCTTCAGGTTGTCGATCTTGTCGAGCACTTCGCCGGCCAGTTGTGCAATGCGTACACCATCCGCTGTCAGCGCCACTGGACGACTGCTGCGATCGAACAACCTGGCTGCGAGCGTCGTTTCAAGTTGGTTCATCTGTACGCTCACGGCTGCATGGCTTAAACCAATGTGGTCGGCTGCCGCGGCAAAGCTGCCGCGATCCAGAATGGTGCTCAGGGTGCGCAGTTGGCGTAAATTCAAAATTCGTTATAGGTTCAATAAAACTAAAGTTTATATTAAATTAATTTAGATTTCATAAAATTTAGTTAAGTAATATGATGCACTAATGTCACTTCCCACTGATGCAAGCTCGGCTCCGATAGCTGTCCGCGTATGGCGTGGTACACCTGCGGGTGGCCACTTTGAGGAGTTCCAGGTGCCTCAACAATCGAGCCAGACGATTCTCGATGTGGTCACCTGGATTCAACGTCATCTCGATGCCGGCCTAAGTTACCGCTTTGCCTGTCGGGTTGGCATGTGCGGTTCCTGCGCGATGATGGTCAACGGCATTCCACGCTGGACCTGTCGCACGCACGTCAACAAGGTGATGCGTGACAACAGCCTGACCATCGAACCGCTGCGTAACCTGCCTTTGATCAAAGACCTTGCCTGCGATATGAGCGAGTTTTTTGAAAAGTGGACGGACTCGAAAGGCTATTTTCAGGGTTCGACTACCCGACATGATCCCGTCTCGACACTATCACCGAATTCACCTCAGCGAAGGGTTGCGGATGCGGCCACCGAGTGCATCAATTGTGCCATCTGTTATGCCTCCTGCGATGTGGTTAACTGGAATCGCGACTACCTCGGGCCGGCCGCACTCAACCGCGCCTGGAGCCTGCAAAATGATGAACGCGACAGTGCTTCCGCAGAGCGTTTGTCGGTGGTTGCCGGTGACGCCGGTTGTCATCAGTGTCATTCACAGCAGGGCTGTGCGACATATTGCCCGAATGAATTGAATCCCACGGCATCGATCGCGGGTCTCAAGCGCATGGTGGCGAAGGCCTATGTGCGTGGTGAGCTTGGTGCGGGCGGGAAGGGTCGCCAGGGACCTGAAAGCGATGCTTGAAGTTCGCCTCTATCTGGCGCAACGCGCGAGCGCCGCGATCATGGCGCCGCTGGTATTGATCCATCTCGGCGTGATGATTTACACCATCCAGGGGGGCGTCGATGCCGCAGAGATCCTCGAGCGAACCCGCGGTAGTTTCTTCTGGGGTGCAAACTATGGTCTGTTTGTTATCGCAGTCTCGGTTCATGCGGCCATCGGCTTGCGTAACATTCTGCGCGAGTGGTTGTCGCTGCGCGGCATTGGGCTGGCGATTATCAGCTGGATCTTCTTCGCCGGTCTGTTAATGGCCGGTCTGCGGGCCGTCGCCGCGGTGGTGATTGCATGAAGCCACATCGCCAGCAACCGCTGTACTTCGCTTTCCTGTTGCACCGCCTGTCCGGCCTCGGGCTGGCGCTGTTTCTGCCGTTCCATTTCTACGTTCTCGCACTTGCGCTCGAAGGCAATGCAGAACTTGATCAGTTCCTGCACTGGAGTGCGTCGCCGTTGGTGAAGTTTGCCGAGAGCGGACTGGTTTTTCTGCTCGCTATTCACCTGTTTGGTGGCCTGCGCCTGTTGGCCTTGGAAAACCTGCCGTGGAGTAATTCGCACAAGAACTATGCGGCAATGGCACTGGCTGGCGGTTTCTTCGTCGCCTGCGGCTTTTTGTTACGGGCTTTTTGATGAAATTTCAGACCATAAAAACGGATGTATTAATACTGGGTAGCGGGGGCGCCGGTCTGTTCGCCGCACTGCACGCCAGCCAGGCTAATCCGGACCTCGATATCACTATAGCGGTCAAGGGTTTGCTCGGTAAGAGTGGTTGTACACGCATGGTGCAGGGGGGCTATAACGTTGCCCTGTCGCCGGGTGATTCGGTGGAGCGCCATTTCATGGATACCATCAATGGCGGCAAGTGGCTGCCGGATCAGGACATGGCGATGCGCCTGTGCCAGACCGCGGTCACGCGGGTGCAGGAACTGGAAAATGAGCTGGGCTGTTTCTTTGATCGCAACGACGATGGTTCGCTGCATCACAAGGCGTTTGCCGGCCAGACATTCGATCGTACCGTGCACAAGGGTGACCTCACGGGTATCGAAATCATCAGCCGTTTGATGGAGCAGGTGCGTGCGCTGTCGGTGAACATGATGGAAGAGCATCGAGCGCTCGCGCTGTTGCCGTCGCGCGATGGTGAGGAGCTTGCCGGCGTATTGCTGGTCGACATGCGCAGTGGCGAGTTTCGGGTAGTGCGGGCAAAAACGGTACTGATGGCGACCGGTGGTGGCCCGACCATGTATCGCTACCATACCCCGTCTGGCGACAAGTCGATGGATGGCCTGGCGATGGCCCTGCGCCTGGGGCTGGGACTACGTGATATGGAAATGGTGCAGTTTCATCCTACCGGGTTGCTTGCGGGTCGGGATACGCGCATGACCGGTACGGTGCTTGAAGAGGGGTTGCGCGGCGCCGGCGGGCATTTGCTGGATGGTAGCGGCGAACGCTTCATGCTCAATTACGATGATCTCGGTGAGCGCGCCACGCGCGATATCGTCAGTCGCGCGATCTATGCCGAAATGCGCGCCGGACGAACCACCCCCAATGGTGGTGTATATATCGCGATGAGTCATCTTGGCCCGGAACTGGTCGCGAAGAAGTTCCCGGGCATGGTGAAACGCTGTGCTGATTGTGGTTTCGATCTGGCCGCTGGACGCGTCGAGGTAGTGCCCACAGCGCATTACTTCATGGGTGGTGTGGTGGTCACAGCGGATACGCGTACTGCGATGCCGGGTTTGTTCGTTGCTGGTGAGGATGCCGGCGGTGCGCATGGCGCCAATCGGCTCGGTGGCAACGGTGTTGCCAATTCAACCGTGTTCGGTGGCATAGCCGGTGACGAAATGGCATTGCAGGCATCAGACCAGCAGCACTGGGCTGATTTCGACGAAGCGTTTGTCGAGGCCGAGATTGAGCGAAGCCTGTCACCGTTTCGGCAGGCGGCTGGCGATATAAATGGAATCCGGGACCGCCTGCTTGACGTGATGTGGGATGATGTAGGTGTGTTGCGCGATGCGGACGGATTGAGCCGCGCGCAACTGGAACTAACCCGATTGAAAAGCGAGCTGCATGCCAGCGGGCTCGCCGATAATAATCGTGTGTTCAACCTGAGCTGGCACGACTGGCTCAATCTGAACAGCCTGATTGAAGTGTCCGAGGTGATTGCTGGCGCTGCGTTATCACGTGAGAATTCACGCGGTGCGCATTATCGCGAAGATTATCCGCAGGTTGGCAGCCTCGAAGAGTCTTATTTCACGGTTGCTCAAAGTAATCAGGAGCAGATTTCCGTAGAGCGCCAGCCAGTTGTGTTTTCCATAGTCAAACCGGGTGAGTCCCTCATATGATTGCCTTGTTGGACATGAAGGTTGTAGACGAGATCTGAAATGATTAAATACCAAACTATAGAGGATGCTGCGCGCCAGATTATGGCCACCGCGGCGATCGATATCCCGCCAGACTACCGCCAGGGCATCGAGGACATGGCGAAATGGGAAGAGGGTGATCTGTCCTGTTTCGTGTTGCAGACCATGATGGATAACTGGAACGCGGCGACCGAGGACCGACGCCCGATGTGTGCTGATACCGGCTTGCCACGTTACTACGTCAAAGTGGGTAACAATGCGCGACTGGCGGATGGTTTCATCGGTCTGGAGCGCGCGCTGCGCAGTGCAACGGCATTGGCGACGCATGATATTCCACTGCGCCCGAATCGCGTACATCCGTTGTGGCGCACCGATAACAATAATAACGTCGGCATCAATTCCCCGGAGATCGACTGGAGTTTCGAGCCCGATGTCGACTGGGTCGACATCACCACGGTGCACAAGGGCGGGCTGTTTGGTACGGACTACCGCATGCTGTTTCCAGGCGACGGTATCGATGGCATCAAGCGCTTTTTCCTCGACACACTGGTGTCCTTCGGCAAGCGAGGGCTCGCCTGCCAGCCGGCTATTGTTGGTATCGGGCTCGGAGGTTCCAAGGATGTGACCATGGTGCTCGGCAAGCAGGCTGCCTGCCTGCGCACCGTCGGTGAGAGTAATCCGGACCCGAAGATCGCCGAACTCGAACTCGAATTGAAACGAATGGGCAACAGCATCGGCATGGGCGCGATGGGCTTTGTCGGCAACGCGATGGTCGCCGACTGCCACATTGAAGTCGGATATACCCATACCGGTGGCATGCCGATGAGCGTACACACCTTTTGCCTGTCCTCGCGGCGCGCCACGGTGCGCATCCACGCTGATGGCAGATGCGAATATCGCCACGATCCCCAGTGGTTCACCCCTTATATGCGCAGAGAGACAATCGAATGGCCGATACCCGAGCACAGCGAAAAACAGTCCGTCTGAAACTGCCGGTCCGAGACGGAGACCTCGACGGCCTCGAAATCGGCACCGTGGTCTATCTCGACGGTGTCATTTATACCGGGCGCGAGGGTGTCTATAAAAAGGTGCTCGAGGAAGGCTCAGAGCTGCCCGAAGGCCTCACCGAGCTGAGTAATGTCAATTTTCACTGCTCGCCGGCAGCCGCGGTCGAAGATGACGGTAGCTATACGGTGGGTGGTGTGACCGCGACGGCGAGCTTTCGCTTTTCCAAATGGATGCAGGCCTGGCTGGAATTATCGGGCGCGCGCATCATCATCGGCAAGGGTGGTATGTCTATCGAGGATTATCGCGATATCCTGGTGCCGGCTGCTGCGATCTATCTGACCACGGTCGGCTATGGCACGGGAGCCTTGCTGGGGCGCGGTATCAAGGGTGTGCGGGTGGTGCACTGGCTCGAGGAACTCGGGAATGCGCAGGCAATGTGGGTCTTCGAGGTTGAGAATTTCGGTCCTTTCATTGTCGAGAGTGACCTGCAGGGTAACAGCCTGTTCGAGCAGCAGGGCAGACTGGTGAATGAAAACCTGGAGAAAATGTATGCAGGGCTCAAGGCGCCGGCCCTCGCGCGCTATGGTGAAACCGACGATCGCAAGGACGAGTTGATCTAGCTTGCGGTCATCGGGTTATCGTCATAGAATCAGCGTCTCATAATAATTAACAGACCACGCAGATAATTGCGGTTTACTCCCGGAGGAGAAAATGAAGAAGCTATCCCTGCTATCAATCCTGATGGCGACCTTTTCGTTGTTGTTTACCCAGAGCGCCATGGCGGCCTGTGGTGAAATCGTACTGGGTTCAGCTATTTCGCTGACCGGCAAGTACGCTACTAACGGTATTCATGCCAAAAATGGTTATGAGCATGCGATCGAGAAGATCAAGGATGCCGGTGGCATTATGGTCGACGGTAAATGTTACAACTTCAAGGTCATTTATTACGATGACGAATCCAAGGGTGATCGTGGAGCGACCCTCGCTGAGCGTCTGATCTCCCAGGACAAGGTGCAATACATGCTGGGGCCGTATTCTTCGGGTATGACCAAGGCGATTGCACCGGTCACCGAGAAGTACAAGATCCCGATGGTCGAAGCCGAAGGTGCGTCGCGTTCACTGTTTAACAAAGGCTACAAGTATCTGTTCGCAGTGCTGTCGACTTCTGAACAGTACCTCGCGTCGGCTGTCACGCTGGCAGCTGAGATGGCTGAAAAAGAAGGCAAGAAAGCGTCTTCAGTCAAGGTGGCCATCGCAGTCGAGAATGATCCCTTCTCGCTCGATATCCGTGCCGGTGTTTCCGAAGATGCGGCCAAGTACGGTATGAGCGTAATCATCGACGAAAAGCTGCCGCGTGATCTGTCGGACATGAGCTCTATATTGACCAAGGTGAAACTGCTGAAGCCTGATCTGCTGATCGTCAGCGGTCACTCAAAAGGTGCCGCCACTGCAGTACGTCAGATGAAAGAGCAGAACATCAAGGTGCCGATGATTGCATTGACGCACTGCGAAGCTGCCGATGTTACCGGAAAGTTCGGCGATGCGGCTAACGATATCCTGTGCTCTACCCAATGGGCTGAAACCCTGGCGTACAAGGACGACTTGTTCGGTACCGCGAGTGAGTACGAAATGAACTTCAAGAAAGCCTACCCCGAGTACAAGGACAAGAAAGTACCCTACCAGACTGCCCAGGCCTCGGCCGCGGTTTATGTCTTCAAGGATGCTTTTGAGCGTGCCGGAAGCATGGATAAGGAAAAGGTGCGTGATGCCATTTCTGCAACCGATATGAAAACCTTCTACGGAGGCATCAAATTCTCTGATGCGGGCAATAACATTGCCAAGCCGATGGTGTTACGTCAGATCCAGAATGGTAAATACAATGTGGTTGCGCCCTCGGAATTTGCCTCGCACAAGCTGAACTGGCCACGCAAGTAGGTCGCTATGAATGAACAGGATGGTAGTTCTGCTGCCATCCTGTTTTTTATTGCGAAACTCTATTTCAAACTAAAGACTCTCGACTCCCATGGATCAATTTTTAGGTAATATCGGCTTACTATTCGAATTCCCGATCGTAAATTTCAAGATCATTCTGGATGGGGTCATGGTTGGTGCGCTGTTTGCGCTGGCGGCTTACGGCCTGGCGTTGGTGTGGGGCGTGATGAATGTCAAGAATCTGGCGCAGGGCGATTTCGTCATCGCCGGTGGTTATGTTTCCTGGTGGCTGGTTGAGCACGGTTTCCCCGCCCTGCTTGGTGTCCCGGTCGCTTTTGTGGTGATGTGGGGCATCGGTTGGGTGATCTACAAACTGGTGATTTCACGTGTCATCGAACGTGATCTGTTCACTTCCCTGCTGGCCACTTTTGGTCTCGCCATTATGATGGCGCAGATCATGAATTTGATGTTCGGCTCAGATACGCAGAGCGTCGATCTTGGTTATCCTACGCTGCACTTCTTCGATGGTTTCATCGATTTGCCGATCGCTAAATTGATCGGCGTGGGTATGGCGACGATACTTGCCGCCGGCGTGATCATATTCATGAAATCCAGCCGCATGGGTCAGGCGATACGCGCCACCGCCCAGGATGCACGCGCAGCGCGCGTGCTCGGTATCGATACTGAAAAAGTCTACGCGTTTACCTTTTCATTGAATTCGGCGATCTGCGGTGCAGCTGGCGCCATTATCGTTATGGTCTGGGTTATTCAGCCTTTTTATGGGATCGCCTACTCGATTCGCGCCTTCGTCATTGTGACGGCAGCGGGTCTCGGTAATTTGCCGGGCGTTATCGCCGCGGGTCTCGGTATCGGCGCGCTGGAACAGTACGGCTCGCATATCTTCGGCATCGGTTACCAGCAGGCCGTAGCGGTAATGTTGTTGCTGCTGGTACTGTTGTACAGGTTGATTCAGCAACGGCGTAACCGCCAGGTCTTGAAGTAGGGCGGATGAGACGATGACTAAAAACAAAACAATGCTGTACGCGGCTATCATGGCCTTCACTTTCATCTCCCCGTTCCTGTTCCCGACCTACGGCACACAGCTCGCAACTCTTTGGCTGATGATAATCGTCTCGCTGACCTGGGATATGACGGGCGGGCAAATGGGCTATAACTCGCTCGGCAACATCTTTTTTTATGGCACAGGTATGTATGTTGCAGCGCTGGTTACGATCGGCCTGACTTACGACGTCGGTGAATACACCAGCGCCGCCGGTGGCGGTATCTACGAGTTTACCGATCTGCAGTATTTTGGTGGCATGGCCTTAGGCGTGATCGCCGCGGGGTTATTCTGCTCGCTGACCGCTGTCATCATCGGTTCGTTGACCTTCGGCTTGCGCGGGCCTTATTTCGCCATCGGTACCCTCGGCGTAGCCATCGCTGCGGGTGAACTGGTATCGAACTGGGATTGGGTTGGTGGTGGCCAGGGTATTGCACTGCCGGTTTATCCCGGTGATCTCGACGTTGGCAAAACGTTCTTTTATTTCCTCTTTGCAGGAGTCGGGGTCGCGACCTTTATATTTTGCAAATGGCTTTACGGCACTCGCTTTGGTGCTGCAATCAACGCGATTCGCGATGACGAAGAAAAGGCTGACGCGATGGGTATTCATACCTTGCGTTACAAGCTGTACACCTGGGCGATGGCGGCATTTTTTGTCGGTATGGCCGGTGGAATCTCGGCCTTTCAATTAATTCATTTCGAACCGCTGGAATCGGCTTACCAGACCATTAACCTCGGTATCTTCATGGTGGTCTGTGTCCTGCTGGGTGGTAAGGGAACTCTGTGGGGCCCGGTGATCGGTGCGATACTGTTCCACCTGTTCAAGGAAATCACCTGGAACTACCTGCTCGGCTGGCAATGGGTTGCGCTCGGAGCGTTAATCGTGGTCACCGTGGTTTACTTTCAGGATGGTGTGATGGGCTGGCTGGAACACAAAAAACCCGAATGGTTCGGTATCCGCGTTGAAAAGAAAGCGGTGGGTGACAGCAAATGAGTTCGATTATCGATGTATCCAGTGTTGCCAAGTCGTTTGGTGGTGTTATTGCCAATAAGGACATATCGCTTACGGTGAAAGCCGGCACTATTACCGGTTTGATCGGTCCCAACGGTTCCGGCAAAACCACGCTGTTCAATTCAATTGTCGGTTATCACCCGATCGATTCAGGATCAATCAAGTTTGAAGGCAATGAGATTTCAAAGCTACAGGTACAGCAGATAGCGCGCCGTGGATTGCTGCGAACTTTTCAGCAAACCCGCATTTACGGGGCGATGGACGGTGTGCAGAACATGTTGATCTCGTTACCGCACCGCAAGATGAGCATCTTTGACGCTTTGAAAACCTTTACCCGTGAGGATTACGAGCGCGCGGATCATCTGCTCGAATTTGTCGGCCTCTACGAGAAGCGTATGCTGAAAAGCGGCGATCTCTCGTTCGGTCAGCAGAAATTGCTGGAATTTGCGATGGCGCTGATGAATGAGCCGACCTGTCTGCTGCTGGACGAACCAACCGCCGGTATCAACCCGACCTTGATCAATGGTTTGATCGATCGTCTCAAGCGCGCTAATTCGGAGTTCGGCATTACCTTGTTCGTCATCGAGCACAACATGCGCGTGATCATGAATATGGCGGAAAAGATTTACTGCCTGGCGCATGGCGAAATGTTGGCCGAGGGTACACCCGATGAGATTCAGAACGACCAGCGTGTAATCGACGCTTACCTCGGAGCGCACTGATGACCGACGAAACTCCCCAGGAAGAAAGTAAAAAAGCCAGTGGTTACCATGGCGGTAGTGTCGATTCGGTTATCTCCGTCGAGGAAGTTAACCGCCAGGCGACCGCTATGGCGGAGCCTATCAGCCTGGAACAGCTCGATGCGCTTGCCGGAAACAAGTCACATGTGTCCATCAAGAATCTGGTCGCGGGTTATGGGCAGATGGAAATTCTGCATGACCTTGATCTGCGCGTCGGCAAGGGTCAGTCGTTGTGTCTGATCGGTCCCAATGGTGCTGGAAAATCAACGATATTGCATGCGATCTTCGGCTTTAACCGTATTTTCTCGGGCAGTATCGAAATCAACACGGACGGCGTTACCAAGAATGTCACCCAGATGACACCCAATCAAAAACTGGCTGAAGCGGGAATTGCCTATATCCTGCAGGATAAGTCGATCTTCCCGAACATGACGGTCGAGGAAAATCTGTGGATGGGTGGTTTCCTCAAAAACAAGCCACAGGAAGCCAAGGAGGCCGCGGAAAAGGTATTCGACAAGTACGACCGCCTCGCCAATCGTCGCAAGCACAAAGCTGGTGTTTTGTCCGGTGGCGAGCGCCGCCTGCTGGAAATATCGCGTGCGCTGGTGATGAACCCCGAGATCCTGCTGGTGGATGAGCCATCGATTGGACTCGAACCACGCTTTATCGACATGGTCTTCGATATCCTCGACGATCTGCAAAATACCGAAGGCAAGACCATCATCATGGTCGAGCAGAATGCCAAGAAGGGTCTCGAGTTTGCCGACATCGGTTACGTCCTGGTATCCGGTCAACTCGCCATTGCCGGCACCGGTGATGAACTGCTGCAAAACCCCAAAGTCGGTGAGCTATTCCTGGGCGGCTGATGGTCGCTTCGGGACACACTGTATCCTGAACTGCATTAAAGGAGTATCCGGTGACAAGCCGTTATCGCATCGCATCCATTCCCGGCGACGGGATTGGCAATGAAGTAGTTCCGCAAGGTATCAAGGTGCTCGAAGCACTCGCTCCCCGCTTTGATCTGGATCTTCAGTTCGATCACTTCGACTGGAGTTGTGAACGTTACCTCGAAACAGGTTCGATGATGCCGCAGGACGGGATCGCGCAACTGGCTGAATTCGACGCTATCTATCTCGGCGCGGTCGGCTTCCCGACGGTTCTTGACCATGTTTCTTTATGGGGTCTACTGATCCCGATTCGCCGCGAATTCCAGCAGTACATCAACCTGCGCCCGGTGCGCCTGTTCGAAGGCATGCAATGTCCGCTGGTGGGTAAAAAAGCAGGGGATATCGATTTTTACGTGGTGCGCGAAAATTGCGAGGGTGAGTACTCAAACGTCGGCGGGCGCATGTTTGCCGGCACCGATGACGAAATGGCGATGCAGCAATCGATTTTCACCCGCAAGGGTACCGATCGCGCATTGAAGTACGCCTTCGAACTTGCCATGTCACGCCCGCGCAAGCGCCTGACCTCGGCCACCAAGTCGAACGGTATCATTCACACCATGCCTTTCTGGGATGAGCGTGCCGCGGCGATGGCCGAAAATTATCCCGACGTCGAGATGGACAAGTATCACATCGATATCCTGGTATCGCACTTCGTCAACAAGCCTGAAATTTTCGATGTCGTGGTTGGCTCCAACCTGTTCGGCGATATTCTCTCTGACCTCGGCCCGGGTGTGACCGGCACCATCGGTATCGCGCCGTCGGCCAACATCAATCCGGAGCGCAACTTCCCGTCGATGTTTGAACCGGTACACGGATCGGCACCGGATATTGCAGGGCAGGGCATTGCTAACCCGATTGGCCAGATTTGGTCGGCGGCAATGATGCTGCAGCACCTGGGGCATGGCGACGCGCACGATGCCGTTGTTACCGCCATCGAGGATGTGATTCGCGATCGTGACAGCCTGACGCGGGATATGGGTGGCAGCGCCAGCTGTGCGGACTGCGGTAGTGCTATCGCCAATCGACTGGTTAGTTGATTGTTAGTTGAACCGGGGGGGGGGCTAGCCGGCTAGCAGGATAACCATGATCGATGCGGTGATCAGGACGATTCCGATGATTTCCTGTAGCGATACTTTTTCGCGGAAAAACAGCAATGTTGCGGCGAAGGTAAAAAGCAACTCGATCTGTCCGAGGGCGCGCACGTAAGTCGCGTTTTGCAGCGTAAACGCGCTGAACCATCCGATTGAGGCTAACCCACCACTGATTCCCACCAGCATTGCCGGGCGCCAGTGTCGCAGCAGTTTACGCAACTGATCGGGTTCCCGAAACACAAGCAAGATCCCCATCAGAACAGTTTGTAGCAACAAAACGATGGTCATGGTGAACGCTGCGGAAACCATGAAACTATCGAGCCCGAGTGACAACGAAGCAGCTCTGAACAGCACTACACTCGCGCCCAGCCACGCCGCACAGACCAGGCCGATCAAAGTAGGTAGACGCCAAAGCCCGCGAAGTAATCCGATCAGACCGAGTCTGGCCTGTCCGGCACTTAAGATGATCAGTCCAAAAGCACTTATCGCGATTGCCACAACCACAGGCGGGGTTAGCTGATCGCCGAGTAGCATCAGACCGAATAATGCCACCATCACCGTTTCCAGCTTTGAGATGGTGGTGCCGACGGCGAAGTTGTGAAATGAAAACAGCCACAGCAGAAACACGGTAAACATGATCTGGCAAATGCCGCCGGTAAGCGCGTAAGACAGAAAGCGACTGTCAATTGCAGGAGCGGGTGAGTCGGTCAACTGGAGCACCATGAAACAATAGATCAATGCTATCGGCAGGGCATAGATGAAGCGCACATAAGCAGCGCCCAGCGTCGACAGTTTACCTTGCAGGTGTTTTTGCATGGCCGAGCGGATGTTCTGAAAAAACGCCGCAGCGATGGTCAGTGGAATCCACAATTCCATTAATCGTAGCCCTGGTTTGAATCAGCGAAGAATAGCGGTTAACGGTTACGCATGAAAGTGACAGTCGGGCTTATATTTTTCTAAACAGGTGATTTTTCCTGTCTGCCAAAATTTGGAATTCTTCAACAGTATTCACCTAAGGCAATCGCTCAGGATTAAAACTTGATCGACACGAATCATTCAGGAACTGGTATGCAGTATTTATTCCAGTGATTTTGCGCAGGGCATCAAATTGCCAGCGGGTAGTACCTTCCAGGATCACTATAAAGTCAAATATAGCCTGGGCCCGGAATAGACAAAGCCTCGACTCGTGTAGAACTCAATGGTTCTTTTCCATTGAGGCTGGGGCGGTGCTCCAACCTCTATTTCGGGCCAGCCTTTTTGTATGCCGAACTGTTTGGCAGCATCAATCAACTTTGCTCCGACACCAGAGGAACGCTGTGAACTGTCCACATAGAGCTCGCTTATCTCACCAAAGTTCCCGCCAGCATAGATAGCTGCGCATTCATTTAGGGTGAGGATGCCCACAATTTCACCGATGGCAGTTTTCGCTACCAGTGCCCACACATTATCTCCACTGTCGAGAAGATACCTGGCAGCGGATACATACTTACCTGGCTCACGATACTCATCATCGTCTGGAAATAATTCGATCAGTAACCTGTTTACTAACAAACCGACAGTTTCGTATTCGTCAGGGTGTGCCCTTTCTACAATGATTTCGTTCACTGCTATATCCCCACCGTTTGTCTTGAATCCGCATTCTAGCAAGAAGTGTTGCCTGGCAAGCTGAGAAAGCGCGACGAAAACAGACAAGGCAGTCACAGAAACCACAGGGCGCCCATTTGTAGGTTCTAATATGCAGGTCGATACTCTCTAAAAGGTTCCCCTCAATAGGAAAGACTAGAAAGCAGTATTTGGCCATAAGCTGAAACCCGGGAAAAACGCTAGCACTCAAGGCCAGTATTATTTTATGGGAAAAACCGGAAAAGTATTATCTGGTTTTGTACTCCAGGCAGCTCTATAAATGCAAAAAGAGTTCGAAATTGCTTTTTGATACTCGGTTATCGACTTAAGATAGGCGCGTGCGTTATCACTTACTTACAAAGAACCTTGTTTCCAGGCTGACTTTCGGACTGATTTTCTTCGGGCTGCTGAGTATGCAGAGTGTTGTCTTCGCCCAGGTGTATAAATCCTACGATGCCGATGGTAACGTCATTTTCAGTGATACACCGACACAGCGCAGTCAGGAAGTTGACATAACCAAACCTAATGTGGGCGATTCATTCGAAATACCACCACCGCCAGCTGAATCCTCCTCTGAGGCTGAACCTGAAACGAAGCCTGAACCCGAACCAGTAACGCAGCCGATTTCGGATTTCGATCCCGCGGATACTAATCAGGATGGTAGAGTAAGCAGGCGTGAAAAAGAGGAAGAGCGTAAACAACGGCACAAGAAAAATCGTGAAGAGAGGGAAGCTGCCGAGGGTGATAAAGAGTGATACCAACGCCCAGCCCACAGCCCGACGTTCGCCTAAATCGAATACTATCGCCAGCTATGACCAGTGAGTTCCGCTGCAGAGATAGCTGATGTCACTGCAGGCTTACTGACGGTCGCAAAGGGAATTCTCCCGCAGAGGCGCTGAGCACGCTTAGAAGGGACATCCTCTTCGAATTTGCCAATGCATTTGCCATTTCGTTAACGTTCCTATAGTTTTTCACCTCTGCGTGAGTGGCGTGCAGCATCGCCCGGAGACACGCCCATCTGCCACCGAGATCGATCGTCATGCCTCATCTGTTCACTAATCGTCGGCGCCTCCTGGGCCTTTTCAATCATGACCAGGACCGGTCATCGCAGTTAGTGTGGGAGAAAGTAAACGCCATTCTCTACAACATCGGTGGAGTCAGTTTTGTATTGGGCAGCATCTTCTTCTTTCCCGTCCTTGGCGATTACGAAGACCTGGGCGCGTGGATTTTCTTCGCCGGCTCGGTGCTCTACTTCGTCGTCACCGGTCACGACATGGCCGAGGTCATTCGTCACTGGAAGTCCCGAGCATCGCGAGACCGAGGTGATGTCTTCGAAGCGGTTGCGGCTGTGACCTATGTGATAGGAACCCTGTCATTTCTCCTGGGGAGTGTGTTCTTTCTGTCTGCGGTTGGCATGTTTATCGCCGGTGCCTGGTTGTTCATCTTCGGCAGCGTCCTGTTTACGCTGGGCGCCTGCGTGAACGTTCTGCAGATTACAGAGGCACCATCGATGAGGGACCTGCAGTTGATGAATCTCACCGCGATCAGTTTCGTTGTCGGCTCGGTGCTGTTCATTGTGGCGTCGGTGCCCTACCTGTGGCACCTGAACAGCGCAGGCGATCGCACCACGCTGTTTGGATTCCTGGCATGGCAGTACGTGGTAGGGAGCGGGCTCTTTCTTCTCGGGGGGCTCTTCAATTACAGGCGGGTGGGGCCGGCATAACCCTCTACTTTTTCACCCCGATTATTAATTTGGGGATTACAGTTAGGCGACGCTTTCGTTCAGTAGGGCGCATGCGGGCGCAGCAGACGAGTGCAACAAACTGGATCCTGCAGGCAACTGTTTGTTACCGGGCATTCAAAACCAGGTTTCCAAAACTCCTGCGATGACATTGCCTCATCGCAGGATTCTGGCTCTGACTCCGTCTACAAAATATCAGACAACAGGATGCCGATGCCAACGCGAGTTATATTTTGATTGTAATCAATCAAACTATTGCCGTAACCGTTGAAGAGCTGTGTGTAACCGCGCACTCGTCCCCACAATGGAAAGGTGTAGTCGAGTTGCACCGCGCCCCTCGAGTGCGAAGCGCCCGAGCCGACATTGTTGCGCACCATGAAACCCACTTCATTCCCATCAGCATTGTGAATACCCGTAAATTCGAAGTAACCCATATACTTGTGGATATCGGGATTGTCATCGCCATCGGTATCCGTAGGGTCGTCCTTATCGTCTTCGGGGATGCGATACCAGGGTTTGAAACGGAAGGCGTAATCCTCAGTCAGCCAGGTCAAGGTGGTGTAGATACGATTCCAGCTGCGCGATAACTCCCGCGAACGCCCGTTTGACTGGTGTTCCGCACCGATCCCCCACAGCATGGTTTCACTGCCGAACGAATTCCACGAAATCGGCGTGCGATACCAGATTTCGGGCTGGTAATTTGTTTCGCGAAAGGGGGAAGATTCGTCTTCATTGAAGGTTTGCCAGAACGACTTGATGGTGAAGCCGAATTGAATCGCATCGCCCTCGTAGAACGTATCCCTGTCGAGCGCTACCTTGATGCTGACCTGAAATTCAGTTTCTGTGTTGTCCAGTTCTGCATCGTCATCGTCAAGGAGCTCTCTGAAAGCGTCGTCGTCTGGGTCATCGGCGTAGGACAGCAGAAAATAATTGCGTTTGTGGGGGGTGAGAACAAATCTGTTGCTGCCTGTCGCAGCTTCCGCGTCCATACGTGTGGTTCCGGCATTTCCTTCAATTTCCTGGGCCAGGCTCAGTGGACTGACGAGTAACAGCATGATCATCCCGAACCCGAGTATCTGGGTTCCCAGTTTCTCAATCGAAGTGTCCATAAAACAGCCCCTGAATTGTTGGTTTGGTTCGACCATAACAGACTTTGGATTGCAGTCAATCCAAAGTCCAGGGCAAAAAAATTGACCTCGATTTGTTTCCGTGACGATCACTTGAAAGGCTAGTATTCCGTTGCGCGAATGGCGGAAATCACCATTTTCTACTGTGTTCTGTTGTTCGTCCCGTGCCGGATTTTAGAAATGTAAATTCCGCTGTTATAGATTAAGGAACGCATTGTTGCCGACTGCGTTGCAAGCGCTGGTTGCCCGAACAACTGCGGTTTACCGATTAGTGCTACACGCGCCCATGTGCAGA
>JAIBDO010000057.1 GCA_024686195.1 Gammaproteobacteria bacterium
CGTTGCTGGAGCATGTGATCAAAGGCGTTCGGCTTGTCGAGAACGCGATGAATGGCCACGACAGCCGGGTCGCCCTGAAGGTCGGCGCAGCCAAGCGTCGCATGAGCACCTCGCTGCAGCAATTAATGGAAAGGTATACGCAAGCGCTAAAGAAAGGTAAGAACACCGAAGATTTCGTCACCGCCATTTTCGTGGTGCGCGCGGTTGAGCAAATGGGCGATGCCCTCCTCAACATCAGTGAAGCCCTGATTTCCGCCAATCTGGGCCAGCCGGTCAATATCGAACGTTACCACTCGCTCAAGGATTCCGTCGCCCGCCTCGATCTCGATTCAGTCGCTATCGAGTCGCTGGCCGAAACCCGCTCGGGAAGCAACATTTCCGCTATCAGCGCCGACGGCGACGACAATGGCTACGTGGCCATTTTCAAGGAAGGTCAGAAGCGCAAGGTCAAAGAGGAGCGTCAGGGCGTCGAGAACTGGCATGAAATATTTCCCGGCCTGGCGCCGAAAATCCTGTCTTACCGCAAACGAGGCCAATCGGCCTCGTTGCTCATTGAACACCTCGCCGGACTGACCTTTGAGCAAATCCTGCTCAACGAATCCCGCCCCCTTCTCGACGAGACCTGCGCGCAGTTGACCCGAACCCTTGATTCCGTATGGAAGGAAACCCGCAACAAGAAGGTGGTGCCGGCAGGCCACATGGAGCAACTCGCCAGTCGGCTCGGCGAAGTCTATGCCATTCATCCGGAGTTCGAGAATGACAGCATGTCGGTGTGCGGTCACAACATTCCTTCCTTCGAAACCCTGTTGAAGAAGGCGAAAACTGCCGAGGCGAAGGTTAAACCGCCCTTCTCTGTGTACATCCACGGCGACTTCAACGTCGACAACATCATCTATGACCCGCTGGAGAAACGCATCAATTTTATCGATCTCCACCGTTCCAGCTACATGGACTACATTCAGGATGTTTCGGTGTTCATGGTTTCCAACTATCGATTACAGATTCTTGAAGCCCGTTCACGCGCGCGCATCTTATCAGTAGCCCGAAAATTCCATCAATTTGCCGCTAAATTTGCGCGCGACGCTGGTGACGATACCTTTGAATTTCGCCTGGCGTTCGGCCTGGCTCGATCCTTCGCAACCTCAACTCGTTTTGTCCTCGACAAGTCTCTGGCGCGCGCCATGTATCTGCGCGCCCGCTACCTGATCGAGCGGGCCATAGAGGTCTCACCCGAAAACGCGAATCGTTTTCACCTGCCTGTCGAGGAGATTTTTGTTGACTGACCTGAACGTCACTGAACTCAACATTGGAGTTGTCGGGATACCGGGAAAATGGTCCACGGACACGCTAGCCGATGCTGTCGAAACCCGTACCGGCCAACGCATCGTCGTCGATATGGGACGTGTCGAACTCGACCTGGCCGGAGGGCGATTACTGCATGGAGAGTTTGATCTGTGCAAACTCGACGGATTAATCGTTAAAAAAATCAGCGCCACCTATAGCCCCGCCACGCTCGATCGCCTGGAGATGTTGCGTGTCGCCGAGGCTTGTGGTGTCCGCGTGTTCAGTCCCGCCAACAACATACTGCGCCTGGTCGATCGTCTCAGTTGCACGGTAACCCTGCGTAACGCCGGGATTCCAATGCCGGAAACCCGAGTCACCGAGGATATCGATCTCGCTGTCAGGGCCGTGACTGACTTCGGCAGCGCCGTCTTCAAACCCCTTTACTCGACCAAGGCACAGGGTATGTGTGTCATCGACCATAGCCAGGGTGAAGCGGAAGTTCGCAATCGGATCAGGGCCTTTCACACTGAAAATCCAGTCATGTACATACAGCGCCGCGTCGATCTGCCGGGTCGCGATCTGGGGATGGTTTTCCTCGCCGGCGACTACCTCGGTTGCTATGCCCGTGTCCCACAGGACGATGCCTGGAATACGACAATCGAGAGCGGCGGACGCTACGCCGCCCACCAGCCGACGACCCAGGAAATCGACCTCGCACACAGGGCCCAGGCGCTGTTTGGCATGGACTTCACCACCGTCGATGTTGCGCAGACAGAGGACGGGCCCATCGTTTTCGAGGTTTCCGCCTTTGGCGGTTTTCGCGGCGCCAGGGAAGGAATCGGGATCGATGTCGCCGAGCTTTATGTCGATTATGTCATCAGGAATCTGGAGAAACATCCATGACGATAACGGCCGCAGCCGCCGCTGCCACCCTCTGCGGCGATGCTGTTTTGAGCGCCGATGTGCTGCATCTCGGTTTGGGAGATTGCACGATTCGTCTGCGCTCAAATTCGCCGGCATTGATCGACCGCCTGAACGACTATTTCAGCCATGTCGTCATCGCGCCCTGCGACACGGATCTCGAGGTCGTTGCCGTGGAGCGCGATGCACCGGACCTCGGCGTCGACTTCATCGACTGGCCGCGGGAACCGGGAAAGACGGGGCGTAAGGACAGCTACCTGGATCTGGACGGAGCCCGTCTGATTCGCAAAATACGAACCGGAATGGTGTTTCTGCATGGTCCTGCTGACAGGATCGCCGCCGGCCCCTGTCTGCGCAACGACAATCAGGTGATCAACTTTATCAATGCCCAGTACATGGAATGGCTGCAGAACCGCGACTGGCTGATCTGCCATGCATCGGGACTGGTCCGGGACGGACGCTGCCTGGCCATTGCCGGCCTCTCCGGAGGCGGCAAGTCGACCCTCATGTTACGCATGATGGATGACCCCGAGGTCTCCTATCTGACCAATGACCGACTCTTCATTCGAGCCGAGGACGGCTTTACCGAGGCGGTTGGCATCCCCAAGTTGCCGCGCATCAATCCGGGCACTATCGTCCACAACCCGGCGCTGCACGGTCTCATGACAGCGCAACAACGTGTCGCCTTCCTGGCCATGCCGCCCGCTCAACTGTGGACCCTGGAGGATAAGTACGACGTCCACATTGACAAGGTTTATGGCGCCGGGCGCATCACCGCGCGGGCCACCCTGTCGGCGTTTCTCGTGCTCAACTGGGAACGTAACAGCGACAAGCCTCTCAAGGTCGAGCGCGTCAATCTCGATGAACGGCGGGATTTACTGTCGGCGATCATGAAATCGCCAGGCCCTTTCTATCAGCTTGCAGACGGCCGTTTCTTCAACGACAGCATGGCCCTCGACCAGGCGGCCTATTTGCAGAGTCTCGCCGCCATCAACATTTTCGAAGCCAGCGGTGGCATTGACTTTGACGCTCTGTCCAAGCACTGTCTCAAGGAATTGCTCAGGGGAAAGGGGTGACCCGGGAACTTTTACTCCTGCGTCACGGGAAGGCCGAGAAATCCAGCGAAGGCAACGATTTCGATCGCGCCATTTCCGATCCCGGCAAGCGCGGCGCACAGCGCGTGGCGACGTGGATCTGGCGCAATGACCTGATACCGGGCTACGTAATCAGCTCGCCCGCCGCGCGCGCCCTCGAGACGGCGCGAAAGGCATGCAAGGCCATGGGCATGGGGCCCCAGGGGATCGTCCAGGATCAGCGTATTTATGACGCGACGACCAGCGCGCTGTTGCGGGTCCTTGGCGATGTTCCGCACAGCGCTCGCCGCGTCCTCCTTGTCGGTCACAATCCGGGCTTGAAGAAATTGATTTCCTATCTTGATGGAGAGAATGAGGCCCCCCTGCCGAAAGCCGCATTGGCGCGCATAGAACTGCCGGGTAACTGGTTGCAACTGGCACCCGCATGCGGCCGCAGCTTGAACCGAATCCGAGCCGGGGAACTGCCCAAAAAATTTCCCTTTCCCGGTCCCCATGATACCGAGCTGCGCAATCGGCCCGCCTATTACTACACCCAGTCGGCGGTGATCCCGTACCGTCTGACCGACGGTGAAGTGGAAATCATGATTATTCTCTCGAGCAAGAAAAAACACTGGGTGGTGCCGAAGGGCATCAAGGAACCCGGTATGACGCTGCAGGAATCAGCCGCCAAGGAGGCCCGGGAGGAGGCCGGCGTCGAAGGTGTCGTCGGCAACGCGGCACTGGGAACCTACGTTTACGAAAAATGGGGCGCCGCCACTACCTGTCATGTTTACCCAATGGAAGTAGTCCGCGAACTTGGGTGCCAGGAATGGCAGGAAAACCATCGGCAACGGACCTGGGTAACGCCGCAACAGGCCGCGACGCAGCTCAGGCAGCCGCAGCTCGGTCCCATGGTCGAAGCCCTCGCCACCAGACTCAGGGCCCGCTGAATGCCCGGCCATATTGCCGCCCTGATTCGTCACGGGGATTACCCGTGACTACGCTTGCAGGAAGGTCTTTGAACTGACGTGAACCCTTACGCCCCTTTGAAAAACAGGACGCAACCATGAAAAGAAAAAAGAACAGCTTTCGGCACGAATCGCTACAAAACCGCGATAGCATCCAGGCCATCCTGGAAGCCCTTAGCGAGGGCATCGCAAAAGGAAAAGTGTCGTTCAGTGACGACGACGACAGCATCAGCATGGTGCCGGACGGATTATTGAACCTGAAGCTGAGCGTTTCCCAGGAAGACAACCGCAACCGCATCAATCTCCGTATAACCTGGGAAGATCGACAGAAAAAAGCACTGAAAAAATCACGCCTGTCCGTGCGTGCCAAATAGACCACCGGGTCACGAACACCGCAAGCCGGACATCGCTGCAACTGTTGGCTCCTGCGGGCTGGTCGACTAAAACTCGGACAGCAGGCGCCCGTAGCCTTCAAAACGATCGTCGATGCCGGCGAGCCGCAGGCAATCCCAGATCATCGCCTGGTTGCTGCAGATCACGGGCTTACCGGCTCGTTCCTCGATCTGGGCAATCACCTGCAAGCTGCGCAAGGCCCCGCAGGAAATGAAAATGGCATCGGCGTCGGCACGATCCTGTGCCAGCGCAAACTCGGCGATAAACTCGGGCGCAACACGCACCATGTCACTGTCTTTTTCCAGGTTGAGTCCGCACAGCGATATCACTTCGAAGCCCGACTGCTGCAGATAATCCACCTCGCGCTGGTTGACCTCGTCGAGATAAGGCGTTGCAACCACGATACGTCGGGCACCTATTTTGTTCAGCGCACGAATCACGCCGGTAATCAACGAAGTGGCCTGGGCACCCGGCGCACCGCGTTTCAATTCAGCGAACACCCGCTCTTCACCAATGACCAGACTGCCCGAGGTGCAGGCATAACAGACCACGTCGAGGCTGCCGTCCGGTAACAGTGTCGCCGCACAATCCGCCAGCAGATCAGCCTGGGCGGCAAGCGACTCATTGGTTATCGAATCAGCGATCGGCGCGCGCGTAAAATGAATTCCGACGCCGGGTGGGCGCAGTCGCATAACGTCATCCTGTACCGTTTGTTCGGTCGCGAGCAACACGTAACCGATCTTGGCGCGCGCATGGCTACCGGCATCGAAACGGACCTGGCTCGGCGACTTCACAAGAACATTCGAATCGGTCATGGATAAAATCGTTTCTTAAAATAAGGCCCTTATGATATATACGTTCGTCGTTAATCTGAAATGTGGTGATTTCAATGCTCGAACAGGCCCGCCAGCGTACCCGTGAATTCCAGTCCCGCCTCGGCGATGCCGGGATCGATCTTGCCATCCTTACCGACGAGAGCTCGATCGCCTATCTCGCCGGTTTCTGGGGATACCTGTCAGTTGAGTTTGGCAGACCTACCTTTCTGCTGGTGCGCCCGGATGCCGAGCCACAGGTAATCACGCCCTTGATGGAAAGTGAAATGGTCGGCGCCATGACCTGGGTAGAAAACATCTCCACCTGGGAAGACACCGGTGCCAACCGCTGGGAAAACGTGCTGGCCGCTGCGATCGGTGCCAACCCTGGCAAGATCGGCGTGGAACTTGCCGCACTGCCTCCCATCGTACGCAACTGGTTCGATGACCAACTGCCTGGCACGCGCCTGCACGACGTCGCGCCCCTGCTCGGCGATATGCGCATGATCAAGTCCCCGGAAGAAATTGTGGTGATGAAACAGGCCGGTGAGATCGCCGGAGCGATGATGCAGGCCGCCGAGGACGCACTCGGTGAAGGCCGGCCTGAATACGAGGCTGCGCTTGCCGTGATCAATGCCGGCACCCGCAAGGCCGCCGGATTTCTCACCGACAAGGGCTGGGAAGCGTTTATTTCGCCGATGATCCACAACCTGCAAATCATGCAGTCGGGTACAGACACTTCCATGGTGCATCGTCGCGCCAGCGTCAAAGCGCTGGCCAAGGGTGATCCGGTTTACTTCTGCTTCTGCAACATGGCCCAGTTCAAACAATACAAACTCGGCTTCGACCGCATGTTCTTTATCAAGGAACTCTCCGATGAGGCCGCTGAGGTACAGCAAACCGCAATCGACGCTCAGCAGGCGGCGATCGCCGTGATGCGCCCCGGTGTAACTGCCGAATCGGTGGCCGAGGCCGCTAATGATGTGTATCACCAGCGAGGCTACGAGACTGGCTATCGCACCGGCCGTTCAATTGGCATGGCCTACCTGGAGTCACCCGAGTTGAAACAGGGAGACAAAACCGTTTTGCAGGAAGGCATGACGTTCGCCGTTGACGGCGGTATCAGCGTTGACGGTCGCCTCGGCGGTCGCATCGGCGATTCGGTTGTGGTCACCGCCAATGGCATCGAGTACATAACCGAATACCCACGCAAGATCATTACCGTTAATCGCTAACCTTGAGGAAATCAGCATGAGCATTACCCGTCATCACGGCAACCAACGTATGAGCCAGATCGTTATTCACGGCGACACCATTTACCTCGCCGGCCAGGTGGCTGCCGACGCCAGCGCCGATATCACCGTGCAAACGCAGCAGGTGCTGCAAAAAGTCGACGACCTGCTCGCCGAGGCCGGATCAGACAACAGCAAGATTCTGAGCGCCCAGATCTGGATTGCCAGCATAGGACATTTCGCTGCGATGAATGCCGTCTGGGACGCATGGGTTCCTGACGGTCATGCTCCGGCGCGCGCCTGTATCGAAGCGCGGCTGGCAAGCCCCGACCTGCTGGTGGAAGTCGGCATTGTTGCAGCTCGCTAGCCTGTATTGCCGTCGACAATGAGCCGGACCGCTACGGCTGCGGCCCCTGTTTCGAGCGTCGACAGTCCTGTTTAAAGTTTGGGTCTGTTATCTTGCTTTGCTGGCCGGTCCCTGCAACTTCGATATGCTGGAAAGTCTTTAGCAGATTGCTGATTAGGAGATAACACCATGATAAATGACCTGGCACCCATCGATCTGAACGACGAAGAACTGGCGCCCGCAGTGATTGATCAGGTAGCGGTCTGCCGAGAAGTCGTGAAAGAGAGCAATGTCCTGGACATCGAACACATCGTCATGGACGCGCATCGGCCGTCACTGGCGGATTTCCTGCTGACTCCAAATTCTGCTCGTGTGGCACGCCACGCGGGAAGCTCGGCCACCGCAGTGCGGAGCTGATCACATAAACCGTCAATACACCAACCTCGTTCTAATCGCTGATTCGAACGAGCGAAACCCGCTGCCAGCATGAAGCCCATTGATGTACTCATCGCGGTATCAGTAGCGGTTATCTGGGGCATGGGATTTGTCATCGCCAAGGCCGGCATGGCGCACTTTTCTCCAATTCTTTTAATGGCATTGCGCTTTTCATTGACTGCCGCCTGTCTGCTTTGTTTCTTCCGTCCGCCGCCTGGCATATTAAAGCAGCTATTCTGGATTTCACTGATCAGCGCGGCACTGCAATACAGTCTGACGTTCAATGGTGTGCGTGGCATCGATGCATCCACGGCCGCGTTACTGGTGCAACTCGAAGTACCCTTTGGCCTGATCATGGCCTGGTTAGTGTTCGGCGACCGCATCTCATCACGACAGGCGTTCGGCATCATGATCTCCTTCGCTGGCGCAGTGCTGATTATCGGCGAACCGCGGCTCGCCGGTGATCTGATCTATGCCTTCATGGTCATCGGCGGCGCATTTACCTGGGCTATAGGCCAGATCATGATCAAGAAACTCGGCAACATTGGCGGCTTTCGCCTGTTGAGCGGTGTCGCGCTGTTTGCCGCACCGCAGCTCTTTGTCGCCTCCTGGTTATTCGAGCAGAACCAGATAGAACAGATTACCAGCGCGAGCCTGCCCGCCTGGGCTGCGGTAATCTACCTCGGCCTGGTGATGACCGCTCTGGGCTACGGTCTCTGGTACCGCTTGCTCGGGCATTACAGTGTTAATCAGGTTATGCCTTTTTTATTACTGTTGCCGGTGACCTCGGTCATTGGTGGTATAGTTTTCCTCGACGAGTCGCTGACCACCAAGATTGCACTCGGCGGCGGCCTCGCCATCATCGGTGTGGCCTTGATCACCATACAACGCTTTCCGTTTTTGCGGCGGGGAACTAAAGATGAAGACAACATTCAAAACGATTGACGACGACGCTTGCGCAGCTTTTGCGCGCCAGGGTGCGATCTGCTTGCGGGGCGTGTTTACCGATTGGGTCGAGCTGCTGCGTCGTGGCATCGAGCGCAACCACAACGAACCCGGCCCCTATTTTGCTGAAAACGTGACCAATGGCGATCCCGGACGCTTCTGGGACGATTATTGCAACTGGCAGCGCATCCCCGAATTTCACCGCTTCATTACCGAATCGAACGCGCCACAGCTGGCGGCTCAGGTTATGCGTTCCCGCAGCGCCCAGTTTTTCCACGATCACGTACTGGTCAAGGAAGCCAACACACCCAAGCTCACACCATGGCATCAGGACGCTCCCTATTATTTTGCCGACGGCAGTCAGACCGTCAGCTTCTGGTTACCGCTCGACCCGGTTTCCGAGGCGGAAACACTGCGCCTGGTGGCCGGTTCGAATCGCTGGCCGAAACTGGTGCTGCCGGTCAAATGGCTCGACGATGCTGATTTTTATGCCTCCGAAAATGACGATTACATGACCCTGCCCGATCTCGATGCCGATGACTGCAGCGAAACCATTCTCGAATGGGACATGCAACCCGGGGACGCGGTGCTGTTCGATTTTCGTACGGTGCACGGTGCGCGCGGCAACCTGCAGGATCGGCGCCGACGCGCCTTCTCGATGCGCTGGGTAGGCGACGACGGCCATTACAGCGAGCGCCCCGGTAAAACCTCACCGCCCTTCCCGGGTCATAACATGCACGATGGCGAGCGACTGCGCGAGGACTGGTTCCCGGTACTGTGGCCACGTTCCGCCTCGTAAGGAGATAGCATGAGCAATCCGGTTCTGGTAAACAGCTGGCGTGGCGAAGTGATCGAAAACCGCCATCGTGGCGCGGTCGCCGTATGCGATCCACGCGGACGACTCGTGCACGCCTGGGGCGATGTCGATGCGCTGGTCTATCCACGCTCAGCGGTGAAGTTACTGCAGGCGCTGCCGCTGATCGAATCGGGTGCCGCAGACCACTTTCAACTCGAAGACGCCGAACTGGCCCTGGCCTGCTCATCGCACGGTGGCGAGCCCATGCACACCGCGACGGTCAAACGCTGGCTCGAGCGTATCGAACTGGAAGAGGATGCGCTCGAATGCGGTCCGCACGCACCCAATGACGAAGCCACCGCCCATGCCATGCTGGAACAGCATCAGCGCTATGGTCGAATTCATAATAATTGCTCAGGCAAACACACCAGCATGCTGACCACGAGTCGCTACTTCGGTGAAGAGACACGGGGTTATATCGAACGCGAACACCCGGCCCAACAGCGCTGGTTCGACTCGCTCGGCGAGATGGCCGGTATCGACCTGCGCGCACTGCCCTGGAATCGCGATGGCTGCGGTATACCGGTGATTGCCATGCCATTGACCGCGATGGCAACGGCCTTTGCCCGTATCGCCGTGCCCGATGATCTGACGCCGACACGCGCTGACGCTGTAAACCGTCTCGGCAATGCGATCGCTGCAAACCCCCTGATGGTCGCCGGTAGCGGTCGACTTTGCAGTGAAGTTATCGAGCACAGTGGTCGACGAACCCTCGTTAAAACCGGTGCTGACGGTGTCTATACTGCCGCATTGCAGGAACAGGGCCTGGGCGTTGCATTGAAAATTGATGACGGTAGCGGCCCGGCGGCACAGGTCGCCATACTCTCCGTTTTACGCCACCTGGGAGGCCTGCACACCGACGAACTGCAGCAACTGGATGAGCGTTGCCGCGTTCCGATCAGCAACACCCGCGGAGTGATCACCGGTTACCGGCAAGCGGCCACACTGCAGCTTCGCCACTAAATTCGCCTGGAATCAATGCATGACCACCCATCGAACTTGCAACCTCAATGCATAGATTGAGGATTTATGTTGTGACATATTTACGCAATGCGACAATCGTCAGAACGGCCTTTTCCGGTAATATTAACACCCGTTCAAAAACCTTCATCTGATGGAAAAAACATCGCCCCTGCCCGCTAAACCGAAGAGTATTTCTTCCTTCTTTTCAAAGAGTAAGGCTCGCCTTGTGGGGAAAATTTCACCGGCCCTCGCCCGTAGCCAGATCGAAACCATGTTGTTCACTCCGCAGGTGACCGATAGCAAGGCCTTGCGCCTGCCACGAGGGATCGAACAGGCCATTGTCAAAACTGACGATGGCAAGCTGCAGGCCTATCAGGCCGGCAGAGGACCGACCGTAGTATTCGTTCATGGCTGGGATGGCGGTGCTTATCAGTTCTTTCCATTGATGCGCGGTCTTGCGCGCTGTGGCTTCTCGTCACTGGCCTTTGACCATCTGGGCCATGGTCTCAGTGATAAAAAAACGGCTACCCTGCAACAATCGATCAACACCTGTAATCAGGTGCTCAGTCAAGTGCAGAAATCGACTGATGGACTGCACGCGGCGGTCGGTCATGCGACGGGTTGCATCGCGATCGCCAACGCTAGCAACGTGGTGCTTAAAGATCTGCCATTACTGATGATCGCACCGGTTTTCAATTACAAGCTGCATGTTTTGAAAAGGCTGGTCAAGCTGGGACTGCCCGCTGACATGGTCAAGCAATATGCCACTGGATTCTCAAAGACCTATCGTAGCGAGTATCAGAAACTGGAACTGGCGGGCAAGTTATCACTGTACTCCGATAGTACCGCGATAGCCCATGATGAGTCGGATAAAGAAAGTGCAGTTGCGGACTCCATCAACTTCTGTAACCGCTACCCGCTAACCCGGCTAATGGTATCCAAAGACACCGATCACATCCGTATCATCAATTCGGAGTCAGTCTGGCAGGAACTCAAATCACATCTCAACTACGACGACACCACGATTAACTTCAGCGCCCAGATTATCGATCAATAGCTGCATATCAGGTCTGCAGTGATGTCATCCACAAGCCCTGCGCTCAGGCATAACCTCCTGCGGCCTGAAACAGTCGGGGAATAGTTGCAACGCTGCCGCCCCGGTAAAACGCCCCGGTAAAACAATAATACCGCCCGTTTTATAGCCCGCTCAGGAATTAGCAGTTTCGTGATCCGTGAACGGTGAAACTGCGTACAAATCGAGTACACTTCCGCGTTCCGAAAACTGGTAGCAAAACCGATGCAAATTTTCCAGGATCTCATGCCGTCACTGCGTCTCGACCGTTGGACACCCTCCGCGCTGCGCAAACATTTACTGAATGAAGAGACGGAATCCATCGCTTCCCTGTGCAAGATGATGATGGAGTCGGACGGTGAATATTCGAGCCTGTTGCTGGCTGAACGCATCCTCGCCGCCTATGAAGCACTAAGCGAAGCAGAGCGCATCGAGTTCTTCAATATCCTGTTCGAAGACTACGACATCGATATCGAGGAGGTAAAAACGGCCATCGACGAGTACGAAGCCAAGCCCAATGCCTATAATCTGGTGCGCTTGACGACCGTGTCGGAACCACGACGCCAGGAGTTATTGCGTCGTATCAACCTCTCCGCAAACGGCACCCGACGCCTGGTAAAAATGCGTGAACATCTGCTGACTGCAATGCGCGACCACCCGCAGTTCAAGCGCATTGACACGGATTTTCATCACCTGTTCAGCGCCTGGTTCAACCGCGGTTTTCTGGTCATGGAACCGCTCGACTGGACCACGCCGGCGCATATTCTGGAAAAGATCATCGCCTATGAAGCCGTTCACGAAATCGAGAGTTGGAGTGAACTACGTCGCCGCCTGGAACCAGCCGACCGCTACTGCTACGGTTTCTTCCATCCATCGATGGGAGACGATCCGCTGGTTTTTGTCGAAGTAGCTCTGACCGATCATATCCCCAGCAGCATTGGTGAAATCCTGCAACGCGAGGACGACACCGAACTTCCAGAAAATGCATCCTGCGCAATCTTCTACTCGATCTCCAACTGCCATCGTGGACTCGCCGGAGTTTCCTTCGGTAACTTTCTGATCAAGCAGGTGGCCACCAGTATGAAGTTGCGCTTTCCGCAGCTGAAAACATTTTCGACGATATCGCCCGCCCCCGGATTTCGCCGCTGGCTCGATGCTGCAGCAGCGCAGGACGAGGAACTGATGGGAATAGCGTCAGAATTCAGCGCCGATGCCAGCGAAGAAGTCTGTGGCAAGCTTGAAAAAGTAGCCGCGCAATATTTTCTGCAACAAAAAAATGATCGTAACAAACCACTTGATCCGGTCGCCCGTTTTCATCTCAAGAACGGTGCCATCCTTGAGCGCATCAACATCCTTGGAAATCCTTCAACAAAAGGGATGAAAGATTCGCTCGGTACCATGGTCAACTATGTTTACGATCTGTCCAGGGTCGAGCATAATCACGAGAATTACGTCAGAAGCGATAAAGTCATCTGCAGTTCGCAGGTGAAGAAACTGTTAAAGAAATAACACAGAGAGCAACGAAATGACCGACCAGACAGTGATTGTATTCGATCGTGAAGGCGATCCGCAAAGCGGCCTGCAACCCTGGGATCCGATAGCAGCGGAAACCCTGGTCTCGGGATCACCCACACAACGCGGCCATACGTATTTTTCCACCAGCAGTGATCGTTTGACAGCTGGTGTGTGGGACGCTCCCGCACACGTCGAGCAGCGCGATGCCTATTCGGTAGACGAATTCATGTTTCTGCTCGAAGGTTCGCTAGGCATCGAAAACGAGGATGGATCGAAACAGACGTTCCATGCCGGTGAAGCCTGCTTCATACCAAAGGGCGCGGTGCTCCAATGGCAGCAATCCGAGTACCTGCGCAAATTCTGGGTCATCCACGATAATCCCGATTCGCCTCCTGCCGCGGAGGGTTTAACCGCGATGCTGATCGATCCGGGCGCGGCACTGACCCCAGTGAGCGGTCTGGAACAAGCGCCATTTGAAAGTGACATTCCGCAAATGGGCTTGCTCAATCTGTACCAGGACCCGGGCGGCAAATTCCAGGCCGGTGTCTGGGATTGCACTCCGATGAAAC
>JAIBDO010000126.1 GCA_024686195.1 Gammaproteobacteria bacterium
GGTTCCACAGCCGATGCTTTACCGCGGCGCTCCGGATCTCTCTGTCGGCTTCACGCCAAGAACGTGGCTAACGCTCCCTCCGCCTGCAATGGAATGATAGACTCCAGCGATGCTCGATCAGAAAACAATTACCCTGCATACCAGCGGACGGGGTATCGTCAACATCACCGCTGAAATTGAATCCGTGTTGCGAACCTGCGCTATCAGTCGCGGCCTGTGCCATGTTTTCCTGCATCACACCAGCGCTTCGTTAATCATTACTGAAAACGCCGATGATGACGTGAGGCACGATCTGGAGAACTATATCGCATCGCTGGTGCGCGACGGCGACCCGGCCTACCTGCATGACCAGGAGGGCCCCGATGACATGGCCGCCCATATCCGCTCGGTGCTGACCCAAACCGAAGTCACTATTCCGGTTCGTGATGGTCGCTTGCTGCTAGGCACCTGGCAGGGCCTGTTCTTATGGGAACATCGTCTACAGACCCATCGTCGCGAGTTGACCGTGACCATCAGTGGCCTGCAAGGCGAATAGTTTAAATTTATGTATAGTTATTATTTATCTATTCGTATTGCCATTGCCGCACAAATGGGGAGAATGGTCGCAATTCGCGCATTAGGACTCGAGACACATCAATGAAAGTAATCCTGTTGGGGCCCCCGGGGGCAGGAAAGGGCACAATTGCCAAAGCATTGATGCAAATCGATGGGTCGGTACAGATTTCGACCGGCGATATCCTGCGCCACGCTATTGCCGATAAAACCGATTTGGGCATACAGATCGAAGCGGCGATGGCAGCGGGAAACCTGGTCACCGATGATCTGATAATGAGCATCATGGAGCAGCGCCTGCTGGCCGATGATTGCAAGCATGGATATCTGCTCGATGGCTTCCCTCGCACCATACCACAGGCCGAAGCTCTTAAAAATTTACTAACCAAACTCGGGGAAAAGCTCGACTGCGTGCTGGAACTGGACGTACCGCGCGACGTGATCTTCGACCGACTGACGACGCGGCGTACCTGTACCAACTGCGGCGAAATTTATAACGTTAAATCGAAACCGCCCACGGTTGATGGTATCTGTGATGTTTGCGGCCACGAAATCGTACAGCGTGATGATGAAACCGAAGAAGCGATTGAAAACCGTCTTGAGGTGTATAACGAGCAAACCGCGCCACTGGCAGACTTTTATCGCAAGGAAGGCTTACTGGTGAGCGTGGCGTCGTCGGATCTGGACCCGGTGCTGGCCGCCATCCGTGAGCACATGGATAGATGAACCCTTAATCAGACTTCTGTGGTTCGATTTCGATGCGTTCGATACCGGCCACAAACACCTGAATTCCGTCCATGGTGGTGAAACCATCGCTGTGGATTTCATTCTTCTTCACCCGATAAGATTTGGTACTGCCCGTTTGCGTGTTGATGACGTGAACGGTGACAATCGAATTGCGCTGATCGACCTCCAGGTAAATCATCGTCCCCGCGGCCAGCACCATCACCACCATAAAGCCAATCGCCGCGTTTCGCATCAGCTTCCTGTTACGCACAGTCGCCGGATTCACCACCGTTCTCAGCTTTGGCTTGGCACGCGCAGACAACATCATCATGCAGCCCGCGATAACCGCAAGTGTAATGAGAATTTTACCGATCATTTGCTAGTTTGGCTGGTCTCTAGTTGCGGGAAAAGGTGACCAGATGGTCGACGTTGAGCCGTATCCCGATACGCTCGTTAATTTTATGATCGTGGTGACTCGGCGCAAAACACAATACTTCCAGGCCGTTATCCATACGTAAAAAGTAAAGGAAATCCGCACCCCGAAAGGCCTTCTCAACCACGATGGCTGACTCCGGGGAATCATCATCATGGACAATATCATCGGGTCGTATCAGTACATCGACCAGGGATCCTGGAACGGCATCAATCACATCTTCACTGCGGATCAGACCCAGCTCGGTTTTTACTGCAGTCGGGCTTTCCACCGTTGCCGGGATGATAACACCCTGACCGATAAAATCCGCTACAAATCGGTTAGCCGGACGATGATAAAGATCATAACCGCTGCCCTGCTGCATGATGCTACCTTCGTTCATGACACAAATCTGGTCAGCCATGGCAAAGGCCTCGTTTTGATCATGCGTTACCAGCACTGCGGTATTGTTTTCCTGCTTGAGTATGTTTCGCACCTCACGCGCCAGCTGTTCGCGCAGATCCACATCCATATTCGAAAAGGGTTCATCCAGCAACAGGATGGAGGGGCGTGGTGCCAGAGCTCTGGCCAGCGCGACACGCTGTTGCTGCCCACCGGATAGCTGATGGGGATAGGCCTGGGCATAGGCCAGCATGCCGACGATCGCGAGCATTTCCTGTACTCTCCCCTGCTGCTCGCGACGCTCCAGTCGATGCAGGCCGAAGCGCACATTCTCTTCGACCTTCAGGTGTGGGAACAAGGCAAAATCCTGAAATACCATGCCGATATTGCGCCGCTCCGGCGGCAGGCTGAAACCCGGGGTACTCACTTCAACCTCATCGATCAAAATACGACCGTGCCAGGCGGTTTCGAATCCGGCTATGCTGCGCAAAACCGTGGTCTTACCACAACCACTGGGTCCCAGCATACAGCCGATTTCACCAGGCTTCAGTGAGAAACTGACCCGGTTTAGAACCTGCAGATCATCGTAACCCGCATCAAGCCCGTCAACTTGCAATTGCGACGTCATGAGCCGGCTCGCGCGGTGGAAATACTGCGGCTGAGCAACAACACCGGCACCAGGCCAACGGCCACGATCATCAACGCGGCAGTCGATGAATCGGCGAGCCGTTCATCACCGGCGAGTTCAAAGGCGCGCACGGCCAGCGTATTGAAATTGAATGGGCGCAGTATCAAGGTCGCCGGCAATTCCTTCATCACGTCGACAAACACAATCAAAAATGCCGTCAGTACGGTCGCTCTCATCAATGGCAGGTGCACTCTCAGTAGAATTTGCGCCGGAGTATAAGATAAAGAACGCGCGGCATCATCCATCGACTGCCTGATCTTGCCGAGACCCGATTCCACCGACTGCACCGATATCGCCAGAAAACGCACCATATAGGCAAACATCAACGCAAACAGACTGCCACTCAACAACAATCCACTGGAGAAATCAAAATGCTCACGCAGATAGCCATCGACCTGATTATCAAACCAGGCCAGAGGTATGATGACGCCCACGGCTACCACCGTTCCGGGTATGGCGTAGCCGGTGGCTACCACGCGTATTGATGCGGTGACCGCCTTGCTTGCGAACACGCGCTTACCGTAAGCCAGAAAAAGCGCCAACACGACGGCCAGCGCTGCAGCGCTGGCCGCGAGCAGGATCGAATGCAGGGTGAGCCAGAGAAACGATGCATCCACCATGGTTTGATAGGTTTGAAGTGCCCATACGGCGAGTTGACCAGCTGGCAGAATAAAGCCAAGGAATAACGGCAGCACGCAGGCAGCAACGGCAAACCAGGCCCGCGCTCCGCGTAATCGATACTGCGGCAAAGAACTGTAACGATTGGATGTATGATGATATTGTGCGCGCCGGCGCGACCAGCGCTCGATGATCACCAGCGTGAAAACGAACAGCAGTAAAATTGCGGCCAGTTTCGCCGCAGCTGCTGCGTCACCCAGTCCAAACCAGGTGCGAAAGATACCGGTCGTAAAAACCCCGAGTCCGAAGTAAGAAACAGTGCCGTAATCCGCGAGCGTTTCCATCAGGGCCAGCGACACACCGGCTACAATCGCCGGACGCGCCAACGGCAGTGCAACACGGTAAAAGCCAGACCAGACCGAGCAGCCAAGCGTACGGCTTACTTCCAGCACACACACCGACTGCTCCAGAAAGGCGGCTCGAGACAGCAGGTAAACATAGGGGTAAAGCACCAGCGTAAACATCGTGACGGCGCCACCCAACGAACGGATTTCCGGAAAATAATAATCCCTGGGACCCCAACCCATCAGCTCCCGCAACCAGCTTTGCACCGGCCCGGCAAAATCGAACATCCCGGTGTAGGTGTAGGCGATGATGTACCCCGGAAAAGCGAGCGGCATTAACAGGGCCCAGGAGAAAAATTTCTTGCCCGGGAATACGCACACGCTGGTCAACCAGGCACAACCGACGCCGATGATCAGGGTACCAACACCCACTCCCAGCATCATCAGCGCAGAATTCAGCAGATACTCATTGAGCACCGTGGTGCGCAGATGCAGCCAAACTTCGTTAGATGGATACAGCAGATAGCTCGCAATGGTGAAAATGGGCAGGCTGAGCAATGCCGCCACCAGAAATATGGTGGGCTTCCACAGTGGTAAGCGCTGGGAAAAACTTGCAGACAGGGAGCTCAGCTTACTTTACTCGAATTGAACCAGGCTCTAAGAAACACGAGTCCGGCAGAAAAATAATGTGGTTTGTGAGTTCTATTCAGCGCTACACTTGACCGGGCCTTACTTGACAAGCAAATTCTTGACAAACAAATACCTGACCAATTAATCGACGACACAGCCCACAGCGGAAACACGATATTAATGAATTATAAGGTAAACGTAAATAATAACAGTTCTCATTTGCACTAACAGCCATAATGACGAGCTCCCCTGAAATGACCAGCTTGCTGGAAGACGACCGCATTCAATGGCAGGCAATCGATGACTACCTCCTGTCACGCGAATTTTCGGCCGGCGATGCCGGAAAAATCGAGCAGCTGGCTATAGCCAGTCGCTATGCACTGGCTCAGCTGCAGCGCAATCCAACCTGGGCCGATGACCTGCTCGAACTGCAGCACTTCCAGCTGGCAAGCACGATTATCGAGTTCCCCGAGGGCGAGAAAATTGACCTCGATCAGGTCAAACGCACACTGCGTCAATATCGCCATCGCAAGCTGGTCGAAATCATCTACCTGGATATCGTGCTGGAGCAACCGCTGCAAGCGACGTTGTTACAACAGAGCGATCTGGCGGATCAGTTAATTCTCTGTGCCCTCGACGTTTGCCAACGTCAACTATCGGCCAAGCATGGCCAACCGCTCGAGCCTAGCGGCGCGCCGATGGCGTTGAATGTCATTACCATGGGTAAACTCGGCGGGCGCGAACTCAATTTCTCCTCCGACATCGATTTGATCTGTAGCTATGACAGCGACGGTGAACTATCGGGTTACGGGCAATTGACACATCAGGAATACTTCAGCCGCGTGGTCAGAATGCTCAACCAGCTGCTCGGCGAGACGACAGGCGACGGCTTTGTCTACCGGGTCGACCTGCGCCTGCGCCCCTGGGGAAATTCGGGCCCCTTGGTTCTCAGCCATAGCGCGCTGGAGCACTATTACCAGTTGCACGGACGCGAATGGGAGCAGTACGCAATGGTCAAGGCACGCGTCATCTCGGGTAGTGACGCCAGTCGTAAGTCGCTGGCTGAAATGCTACGCCCGTTTGTCTATCGAAAGTACCTTGACTACCGCGTGTTCGAAGGTCTGGCTACGCTCAAAGCGAAAATCGATACGCAGGCAAAAGCGCGCGGGATGCGGGTTAATCTGAAACTGGGTCAGGGTGGCATTCGCGAAATTGAATTTTTCGTACAGGCTTTTCAAATCCTGCGCGGGGGCCGTAATCACCGTCTGCAATGCAGTGGTATTTTTCATGGATTCGAGGCCCTGGAGCAGTATGAGATCGTGGAAACCGATACCCTGAAAAGCTTACACAGTGCCTACTGCTTTTTGCGTCTGCTGGAAAACCGCATCCAGATGTTTGACGATCAACAAACACACGACCTGCCCGACAATTCCCGGCAGCAGCAACGCATAGCAGTGACTATGGGTTTTGGCGACTGGGACAACGTGGTGGCACAGCTGCAACAGCACCGTCAACAGGTCGGCAGCTGCTTTAGTGAATTGTTCAAGCAAGACGAAAACGCACCCCCTGAAGTCATCATCGACGACAGCTTCCCCGAGGGCGGCGAAGACCAGCACTGGGACTTTATCGATAATTCTGGTATCGATGGCGCACAGGACATCACCGAGTCGCTGAATCGTTTTGTTAAATCGAGGTCCTGGGGCTACATGTCAGCGCGTGCCAGGCAACGCTTCAGCCTGTTGCTACCCGCCTTGATCGAGGCGCTGCGCATCAGCCAGCAACCAGCAATCCTGTTCGCGCGCCTGCTGAGTCTGTTTGCGTCGATAGCAGGTCGCAGCGTTTATTTCGAACTGCTGTTTCAAAATCAGGCATTGCTAAAACGACTAGCCTCACTGTTCGATCGCAGCGAATGGATCGCTGACGAAGTCTCGCAGTATCCGATGCTGCTGGAGAACCTGATCCAGTCCGGCGACCACGATCGCTTCGATAAAGCCATACTGCTGCAACGCCTGCAACAGCAGCTCACTACCATAGCAGGAGACACCGAGTTGGAACTGGACAGCCTGCGACTGTTCAAGCGCGAACAGACGCTGGTGATTGCCAGTGCCGAGCTCGCCCAGGAAATTGATGCCGACCAGGTCAGTCACTATCTCTGTGATCTGGCAGAGGTGGTGCTGGAAGCGGTTTATGAACTCTCCAGGCAGGCGCTGCAGCAACAATATGGCCGGCCAGAATGCGGTGCCGGCGATGAACGGCGCGTGGCCGAACTTGCCATCATCGGTTACGGCAAGCTTGGTGGTTACGAAATGCACTACCAGTCGGATCTTGATCTGATTTTCCTGCACGATTCGAGCGGCGAGCAGCAGCACACCGATGGTGTTAAGACGATTGAAAACTCGGTCTATTTCGCTCGCCTTGCACAAAAAATCATTTCCATGACCAGCGTGCTAACCGCCTCCGGCAAACTTTACGAAATCGATTCGAGACTGCGCCCCGAGGGTGCATCCGGACTACTGGTTTCCTCCTCTGCCGCCTATCTGCGTTACCAGCTTGAAAAAGCCTGGACCTGGGAGCACCAGGCACTGGTGCGGGCGCGGCTGGTGGCAGGCTCTGTGAGCCTGAAGCCCGAGTTCGAGCGTATTCGCAAGCAGGTTCTGTGCCTGCCGCGCGACGACACGACATTGCGCAGTGACATCATCGATATGCGCGAACGCATGTACCACAGCAAGCGCCCTGCTGAGGGAGAGCGCGTCGATCTGAAGCAGTCGCGCGGAGGAATGGTTGATATCGAATTCATGGTGCAATACTGGGTACTGGCCAAGGCAAATAGTATTGGCTCCGATTGTTTGTATTCTGATAACATTAGCCTTCTGAATGCGTTATTTCGGCAAGACCTGATTACCAGTTCGCAGTCGCGACTGGTTGAAATTTATCAAAGCTACCACCGTTTGCTGCATGAATCTGTGCTGCAGAATCAGTCTGCCGAGATTGACGCCGAATTGATTGCCGAGCAACTAGCTCACGTTAAAAACTGCTGGAACGATTGTTTCGGTCTGCTGGAGAAATAAGAATGTCGATGGATGATCGCGATGGCTTCATCTGGTTTGATGGAAAAATGGTCCCATGGCGCGAAGCCAATGTCCATGTCCTGACCCATACACTGCATTATGGTATGGGCTGCTTCGAAGGTGTGCGCGCCTACCACACCGACAAAGGTCCGGCTATTTTCGCCCTGGAAGCGCATACCTCACGTCTGCTCGATTCCTGCAAAGTGCTCGATATGCCGATCACCTATAGCAAGCAGGAGCTTATGGACGCACAGATTGCGGCGGTACGCGACAACAAACTGGACAGTGCCTATATCCGCCCTATGGTGTTTTACGGCTCTGAAGGCATGGGATTGCGCGCCGACAACCTGAGCGTACGCTGCATTGTCGCCGCCTGGGAATGGGGCTCCTACCTCGGCCAGGACGGACTCGAGAAAGGCATCCGTATCAAGACATCCTCGTACACCCGTCACCACCCCAACATCGCAATGACCAAGGCCAAAGCCAACGGCCAGTACATCAATTCGATGTTGGCGCTCGGTGAAGCCTTGCGCGATGGCTACGACGAAGCCCTGTTGCTTGACCCGGAAGGTTATGTAGCCGAGGGCAGTGGTGAAAATATCTTTATCATACGCGATGGCGTAATCTATACCCCTGAAACCACTACCGCATTGAATGGCATTACGCGTAAAACCATTTTCAAACTGGCACAGGACCGGGGTTTTGAAATCGTGGCAAAGCGCATTACACGCGATGAGATTTACATAGCCGACGAGGCATTTTTTACCGGTACTGCTGCCGAGGTGACGCCCATCGCCGAACTCGACAACCGTCCCGTTGGTAGCGGTTCGCGAGGACCAATCACTGAACAACTGCAGTCCGATTATTTCGACCTGGTGCATGGGCGAAATGCGAATTACCTGGACCTGTTAACCTACATAAATTAGAGATCAAATGGTAAATCCAAACACAGCTGCTGATCAGAAATCTTTTTCTACACCGAATGCCAAGACTGCGGTGGAAGTAAAGGCTGGCGACCTGCCCATCCATTGTCCGGTGGAAGGATCAAGTTTATGGAATTCGCATCCACGGGTTTA
>JAIBDO010000071.1 GCA_024686195.1 Gammaproteobacteria bacterium
AAGGATGAACTGTTTCGCATGATCCAGCAGGCCTGACGCCACTGGCACATACTTAAGCCAAAACACTGATACATCCAGAGTCCGAGTACGGTCGGATGATTGGGAGACTTTTTCGCGAAGTAAACCGCAGGCGGCGAAGCCGCCGAGGCATTCGCGAAAAAGCCTCCCAATCATCCGCCTTCTCCCGGCCAGAACGAATGTCGCGGGGTTGTGCCTAAGTAAGTGCCATTCGGGCTAGAGACTGGTTTCAGTGCCTGGTATGTAAACCACGATCACACAACCATTTTCAGTATAGGAACAATGCTGGGTGCCATCCTTCATCCACACCAGGTCGCCGGCCCGATAGACCGTACCATCGTTGTCCGTCACATCGCCACTGACAATAAAAAACTCTTCATTACCGTTATGCTGATGTGGAATCGTGGTGTAACCGGGTTCCATCTTATAGAGGTGAAAACCGGTTCCCAGCGGTCTGTCGCGGTCGTGCTGAAAGGCCAGGCCATCGGCGACACCCTGCTGGTTGACGAAAGCTTCGAACTCGATTTCGTCAAGATTCGCCACGCGCCGCTCACCATCGGCGACCGCTGTCATAGTTTTGTTGTGTTCATTCATAAATCGTTAATCATTTTTGAGTTGAGCGACTTCGCGCCGAAAGGGTAATGCATCGCCGATATCAGGTCCATCCAGTTCGCGCGCGTAGCGATGGCCAGCATAGGTTGCCCAGGCGATGGGCGCCGGCGATTGAGCGTCGCCAATCACCTTGATCGACTTGATTCCATGCGCTGCCCACTCGGCCTCACGCTCACTCAATTGCTGCCAAAGATCATCATTGGCTAGACGTGATGCAACCATCACCACAGCATCCGCCGACATCGAGTTCGTTTTGCCGGAATAAACGCATTCGCTGGTAATCTCACCCTGCTCGATACCAACCAGCGCGCGATTCAGCACAATGTCGACCCCGGCATCGACCAGACGCGCATGAATCGCAGCCTGCTCAAGGGTATTGTTGGTCCAGCTGGACACGTATGCCGACGGCGTCATCAGGGTTACTGCACAGCCTTTTGCGGTTAATAACTCGGCTACCACGCCGCCCATGTAGTAATGGTCGTCGTCGAAAAGAATGACCCTGCCTTGCGGCAAATTACCGGCCATCACCTGGTCCGGGGTAAATACGGGCAGCGATGCGTCAGACGGAATCGGAATCACGTGATGTCGGGAGACGCCATCTGCACGCCAGCTGGAACCGGTCGCCAGTGCCACATGCTCGAAACCGAACTCGAGGACATCTTCGGCACTGAGTTCGTTATCTAGGTAAATGTCGACGTTTGGCATCTGGCTTAGCTGATACTCACGATAGTCCGCAACCCTGCCCCAGGCCGACAACCCGGGCAGCTCGCGCTCGCGCGCTACGCGGCCACCCAGCCGGGTGTCAGCCTCCGCCAGAACCACCTGGTAACCACGCTTGCCGAGCGCGCGCGCAGCCTCCAGTCCGGCGGGGCCGGCCCCTACGATCAACACCGTATCGCTGGCACCCTTCACTTCGATTTCCTCGGGATGCCAGCCCTTACGCCACTCTTCCATGAAGGTCGGGTTTTGCGTACAGCGCGATATCGACATCGTCATATCACCGGTGATGCAGATATTGCAGCCGATACACTCTCGAATGTCCTCCACCCTGCCCTCGTCGATCTTGCGTGGCAGGAAAGGATCGGCTATCGACGGACGCGCACAGCCGATAAAGTCCAGGGTTCCCGATTTAACCTGCTTCACCATGACATCGGGGGACGTAAACCGACCCACGCCGACGATCGGCCGGGGCGTTAATTCGCGGATGCCGCTGACCAGATCCTGCTGTGCCGCTTCATCCTTGAAACGCGAGGGCCCCGAACAATCCTCCCAGGCACCGTGTGCGAGATCCCATAAATCGGGTAGTTCGGCGTGCATTTCGATCAGGTCGCGTAACTCGCTGTTGGCAAAGCCGAGATTACCGATGGTTTCATCGAGCGACAGGCGCAAGGTAATCGCACAACTATCACCGATGACCTCCTTCGCGTCTTCGACCAGTTCGCGCATCAGGCGCGAACGATTTTCCAGGCTACCGCCGTACTCATCGGTGCGCTGATTGGTCGCACGTGACAAAAAATGCTGGATGATGCCGAATCCATGCGCACCGTAGAGGCAAACCAGATCGAAACCTGCAGTGCGCGCACGCTTGAACGCGTTGCGATGCCAGCGGCGCAGATCACGGATATCCCGTTTGCTCATAGCGCGCGCACTCAACGGTTCGTTGTCATAGGCTCTTACCGGCAGAGCGGTTGGCGCCATCGGCACTTCGCGCGAGTAGAGGTTTGGACCGTTGATGCCGGAATAAGCCAGCTGAATACCGGCAAGGGTGTCAAACTCATGGATCGAATCCGACATTTTGGCGAGCATCGGTATGTCATCATCGTCCCACAGATGCAGTTCGATAAACGGCGCTATCTCGCCACTGTGGTGCATTTCCACCTGCTCGGTAAACACCACGCCCCAGCCTCCCTCGGCCTTGACACGTCGCATGGCCGCGACCGCAGACGGATCACGATAGCCGCCACCGTTACAATGGGGTACCTGGTAAAAACGATTCTTCGCCGTTACCGGCCCGATCTGTACGGGTTCAAACAAAATGTCATAGCGCGGATCTCTGGCCATTGGCCCTCCCGATAAAATTATAAATGAGTCATCCCCGGAATCTTGTCGCTACTGATCTGGGCACGACAAAACTGACTGAAAATATCGACCACGATCGTCTTTCTGATGTTCGCCAGGGTGGCGATTCCCAGCGTGAGCCCGGGATTAAATCCCGACAGCGGAACATAGGTGAGAGGACTGCCATCCAGCGACTTTTGATTCACCGGCCGCACGTTACCGAGACTATAGCCATAGCCCTGCGCCACCAGCGCTCGTTGCACCTCGATGTGATGCGTGCGCGCACAGATCTTCGGCTTGAGATTGTGATTGTCGAACAATGACATGAAATAGGCATCACTCAATGGCAAATCCAGCAGGATAAATCGTTCGTCGGCAAGGCTCTCGAGTGCTATCGAAGCCTCGCCGGCGAACGGATGATCCGCGGCGAGCAGAACATAGGGCTTCAACTCAACCAGCTCGGTAAAAGCGATATCACTTTCGAGTTGCAGGTCATAGGTTAACGCCAGGTCAATAGCCCCCATCTTGAGCTTGCTGAGTAATTCAGCCTGATTACCCTCGCTCACGTTCACTTCAACACTCTGGTTCGATTGCATGAAACCATGGCACAGTTCGGGCGTTACGATAGGAGCGAGCGGTATGAAACAGCCGACATTTATCGAGCCGAATACCTGATCGGATAGCTTGCCGGCAAAACTGTGCAGCTCGTCCGCATCGCGCAACAGCGCCTGCGCCTGTTCCATAATCTGGCCACCTGCCGTGGTCAGGCTCATACCCCTGGCATGATGGCGAATGAAAAGCTGAACCCGGAACACATCTTCGAGATGCGCGATTGCATTCGATATCGAAGGTTGCGACACGTGGATATTTTCTGCCGCGCGCAAAATGCTACCGGCTTCGCCGGCCGCGACGAAATAGGCGAGCTGCTTCAGCGTGAATTGCACCCTGCTGTTTAATCCTGCGGAATGACGGCAATCACATCGATTTCCATCAGCCATTCCGGCTGACCAAGACCCGCAACCACGATCCCGGTCGAGATCGGAAAAACGCCCTTCAGCCATTTGCCGACAACTTGATACACCGGCTCTCGAAAGCGCGGGTCGGTAATGTAAGTCGTGGTCTTGACGATATGGCTCAGGTCACTGCCCGCCTCTTCCAGTAACTGCCTGACATTCTTCATCGCCTGCTCTGCTTGTGCGCCCGGGTCGCCAAGACCGATCAGATTACCGTCGAAATCGGTACCGATCTGACCACGCAGGTAAACCGTATTGCCGGCGACCACGGCCTGACACAAATCATTATCGAGCGTCTGGTTGGGATAGGTTTCCCGGGTGTTGAACATGCGAATGCGTTTGTGAGTTGGCATCGATTTACCGTGATATCGAGAGAGGATGAGTCGATTCTCGACGGATTCCTGCCTCATGTAAACTATTTTTTCAGGCTTGATTGATTCGCTTTTATTGAGCCAGCCGGCATGCTTGTCCAGGATGCTGAACTTACTGTTCATCTGCGGTTACATAAGCCGCTGCGCGCGGATCATGGTGACCCGCACTATCGCCGATGACTTCGGCGCTGGCCGTGTTATTCTTCACCGGCGATGCTGGCAGCCACCCACACCACGACCGCTTGGCCGATTGACTCAACAGGTGATTCGCTCGAGAAAAGCTGCCGCTGGTTTTGTCGGTAGCTCGGTATATTAACTGGCAGCCAGATAAGGCCTACCGGGAAAGTGCCGACTAGATAGCGCCTGGCAGATCGGACACACAAGGAGAAATCGACACATGACATTATCCATTGCCGCCTGGGATGAAAGCTCCGGCCAGCTCGGCGCCATCATCTCTTCATCGAGCCCCAGCGTCAGCAGCCGCTGTTTGCACTGGCGTGCGGGTGTTGGTATCGCCCTCAGTCAGAACATTACCGACCCGCGCCTCGGCCCGCGCATGCTGTCCTTGCTCGCAGACGGTGTTGAGGTGAACGCCGCGCTCGATGCCGTGGTTCACAGCACTCCCTACATCGGCTACCGTCAACTCGGCCTCATCGATGCCGGGGGTAATACCGGCGCTTATACCGGCACCGGTGTCCTGGGCTGTTTTGCCTCGGCCGAAGGTCGACATTGCGTTGCTGCTGGTAATCTGCTCGACAACGAATCGGTTCCAGGCGCGATGGTAAGTTCCTTTGAATCCTCGCAGGGCAGCTTCGGCTCGCGCCTGCTGGCAGCACTCGTCGCCGGCATCGATGCGGGTGGTGAAGCAGGCCCGGTGCATTCAGCCGGGATGCTGATCGGTGGTGACCCCAGTTGGCCGCTGGCTGAACTGCGCATTGACTGGGACGACGATCCGGTCGCTAAAATGCAGGCGGGCTGGATCGTGTATGAGCCGCAAATCGAGGACTACATCACTCGCGCCTATAATCCGCAGGCAGCACCTTCCTACGGCGTTGCGGGAGATCCCTGATGAATAGCAAACAAATGAATAGTGAACAGATATTGGCGCGCCTGATCGCCTTCGATACCACCAGTACAACGTCGAATCTGCAACTCATCGACTTTGTGCGCAACCTGCTTGATGAGCAGGCTATCGCCTCGCAGCTGGTACACAACGACGATCGCAGCTGCGCCAATCTCTATGCGACCATCGGCCCGGACAATATCGGTGGAGTGATGCTTTCCGGACATACCGATGTCGTACCAACCACCGGGCAGGACTGGAATAGCGACCCCTACCAGATGCTGGGCAACGATCAACTGCTGATCGGCCGCGGTGCCTGCGACATGAAAGGGTTCATCGCCTGCGTACTGGCGGCCTTGCCCCAGATCAGCGCCGGATCTTTGCAAACACCCATCCATCTGGCCTTTTCCTACGACGAGGAAATCGGTTGCGTCGGTGCAAAACGCCTGGTAGAGAGCATGACAGGTTTCGAGGTAAAGCCGCGCATCGGCCTGATCGGTGAGCCCACCGATATGGCAATGGTACTCGGGCACAAGGGTAAGGTTTCCTATCGCGTCACGGTGACCGGGTTGTCCTGTCATTCCGCCTATATCAGCAACGGCGTTAATGCCGTCGAATATGCCGCCGAACTGATCGCTTTCATTCGTGCGATGAACGCCCGAGTACAGCAGCAGCAACTCGATCAAAGCTATTCAGTACCACACTCGACTTTCCATGTTGGTAACATCAAAGGTGGTACCGCGCTCAATATCGTGCCAAAACAATGCGAATTCGAGTTTGAAATTCGCAACCTGCCACAACAGGATATCGAGACACTGGTGCACGACATCAAACACTATGCCAATGATGTATTGCTTGCCGACATGCGCGAACGTTACCCGGAGGCAGCCATCGAGTTTGATGAACTTTCCTATTATCCCGGACTGCATACCGATCCGGCATCGACGGTTATCGCCTATACGCGTGCCATCAATCCCATCGATCGCATTGGCGATAATGTCAGCTTCGGCACCGAGGCGGGTTTGTTCGATGACATTGGCATCAATTGTCTGGTGTGCGGACCGGGCAGCATCGACCAGGCGCATAAACCAGACGAATTCGTCAAACGCGAGCAAATGGCCTACTGCGACCAGATGATCGAAAACCTTGTACATCGCTGCCGCCAGACGGCAGAATTCGAGTAACTGATTCATTTCGGATATGCGGAGACATGACTAAAGATTCCGAGCTCGCCAGTATCGGCTGGCGTGAATGGGTTGCCCTGCCCGACCTCGGGCTGCCCGCCATTAAAGCCAAGATTGACACCGGTGCCCGCACGTCCGCGCTGCATGCTTTTCTCATTGAACCCTATCAAAAGGACGGCATCGAGATGCTGCGCTTCCTGATTCATCCGATTCAGCGAAACCAGGAATTTCAGGTTGAATGTCACTGCCCTGTTTATGATGTTCGTGAGGTCACAGACTCGGGTGGACATCGCGAGATGCGTTACGTGATTCAAAGCAATGTTCGCATCGGAAAGGGCAGCTGGCCGATTGAATTGACGCTGACAAACCGTGATACTATGGCGTTTCGTATGCTGCTGGGCCGCAAAGCGATGGAAAATCGTTTCACGGTCGATCCCGGCGCCTCCTATATCAACGGCAAGCTTGGACCACGCAAGCTTTACGGACTTTAAACCCGGATCTCCTATGAAAATTGCACTGCTGTCGAGAAATCGCAGGTTGTATTCTTCGCGTCGTATCATCGAAGCCGCGGAGGAAAACGGGCACGAGATCGTCGTTATCGACGTATTGCGTGCCTACATGAATATCGCGGCTCACAAACCGTCGATTCATTATCGTGGCGAAGTACTGGAAGGTTTCGACGCGGTCATCCCGCGCATTGGGGCCTCGGTCACTGCTTATGGCCTCGCGGTGCTGCGGCAGTTCGAAATGATGGGTGTAGTAGCGCTTAACGAATCGGTCGCCATCGGTCGCTCGCGTGATAAATTGCGCTCCCTGCAATTATTGTCGAGACGGGGTATTGGCATGCCGCTGACCGGTTACGCCAACAAGCCGGACGATATCAAGGATGTCATCAAGATGGTCGGTGGTGCGCCCCTGGTCGTGAAACTGCTGCAGGGCACCCAGGGTATCGGGGTCGTGCTGGCCGAGACACAAAAAGCAGCCGAGAGCGTCATTGAAGGTTTCATGGGCGTCAAGGCAGACATCCTGGTACAGGAATTCATCAAGGAAGCCGGCGGTTCGGATATACGTTGTTTCGTGATCGACGGTAAGGTCGTGGCCGCGATGAAACGCCAGGCACCGCAGGGTGAGTTCCGTTCAAACCTGCATCGTGGCGGCTCGTCCAGCCTGATCAAGATCACCCCCGAAGAACGCTCGACCGCGGTACGTGCGGCGCGCATCATGGGCCTGAATGTCGCCGGCGTCGACCTGCTGCGTTCGAATCACGGTCCGGTCGTCATGGAAGTCAATTCCAGCCCGGGCCTGGAAGGTATTGAAGGTGCAACCGGCAAGAACATAGCCGGCATGATCATCGCCAACCTGGAAAAGCTGCAACCGGGCAAAACCAGGACACGTGGCCAGGGCTAAAATGCAGAAACCAATCGAGATTGCCGGGGTCACGATAACGCCGGGCAGTCGACAGTCAATCGACATTCCACTACCGAGCTTTTACACCAACAGTAGCGTTAATATGCCCGTGCATGTCATTCACGGGCGCCGCCCCGGACCGGTGCTACTGGTCAGTGCTGCGATTCATGGCGATGAAATCAACGGTGTCGAAATCATCCGCCGCCTGTTGGTGAAAAAATCGATCGATCGAATCAAGGGCACCTTGATCGCCATTCCGGTGGTAAACGTTTATGGCTTCGTTTCCAAATCACGCTACCTGCCCGATCGTCGCGACCTGAATCGGTCTTTCCCTGGCTACGAGAATGGTTCCATGGCCTCGCGCCTGGCCCACGTGGTAATGACCCAGATCATTCCCCACACCACACATATTATCGATTTGCACACCGGCGCGGTGAATAGAGAAAACCTGCCACAGATTCGTGCCAAGCTGCAGGATAATCCCGAGCTTGAAACTCTGGCAAGGGCCTTTGGCGTACCCGTCATTCTGAATGCTGAACTTCTGCAAAACTCGTTTCGCGCAGCTGCTTTTGACAGGGGCATCGGTGTTTTACTCTACGAAGCCGGTGAGGCTTTGCGCTTTGACGAGGTTTCCATTCGCGCCGGTGTGCGCGGTGTGCTGCAGGTAATGATCGAACTCGGTATGCGCACACGCAGTAAACGTTCGCGCCAGGTCGAATCAATGGTTGCCAACACCAGCCGCTGGGTTCGCGCCGGTCAAAGTGGCATTCTGCGCGCACTGGTAGGCACCGGAACCAAAGTGCAGGAAGGAGATTTGCTGGCCTATATCAACAATCCGCTCGGTGAGAACACGGAAGAGCTGATCAGCCCCATCTCGGGCATTATCATCGGCAAAACCAATCTGCCGCTGGTGTTTGCAGGCGAGGCATTGTTCAACATTGCCAGTTACGAGGAGATCGACCAGGTTGCCGACAACATCGATGCCTACAACGACGAACTGGACCCTAACACCGATGAACGCCTGAGCGACGAACCACCGCTGGTTTGAGCAGTATCATTTGATCGATTGTTGTGTTCACTTACCCCTGCTTCGAGGAGGACAGAGCTGAAGATCTGTCCCCGAGGGTTGCATCCCGGGAAGTTGGTCGCAAGAACTTAACCGGGTTGCGGGATCGGCCGCGTCACGGCCTGCTCGCGGATCGGCCAGTGCACCGCGGCAGCAAACAGGCCGAGTGCGACCCCCAACCACCATACACCATCGTAAGAACCGTAGATGTCGTACAAGAATCCACCCATCCATACGCCGAGGAAAGAACCCACCTGGTGCGACAGGAACACGACGCCACCGAGCATGCCCAGGTAGCGGGTACCGAACATCCCCGCAACCAGCGCATTGGTCGGGCCCACCGTCGACAACCACAGCAACCCCATCGCGATCGCGAATATCACCACCGTGGCCGGACTGGCCGGGATCAGCAGGAATGCGCTCACCACAATCGAGCGACTGATGTAGATCCACACCAGCAACATCGGCTTGGAATAATGTTGGCCGAGCACCCCGGCGGCGAGTGAGCCGATGATATTAAAAAAACCGATCAGGCTGATACCCACCACTGCCCAGCGAGCGGCAATGCCCAGGTCACTGATGTAAGCCGGAAAGTGCGCCGCAATAAAAGCCACCTGGAAACCACACACAAAGAAACCGCAAATCAGCAACAGGTAACTCTTGTGCGCAAAAGCTTCACGCAAGGCGTCGCCGGCGCTTTGTTTGAACTCAGCCGCAGCGATCTTCGAGGTAGATGAGTTACCGCGCAGTGGAATGGCCAGCAACGGAATGGCCAGCATGATTATTGCCAGCGTGATGAGGCTATCAGACCAGCCCAGAGCATCAATCAACCCCTGCGAAATCGGCGCAAACAGGAACATGCCCGCGGATCCCGCGGCGGTACCGAGACCAAAGGCAAAGGAACGTTTCTCAGCACTGACCAGGCGTGCAATCGAGGCGAGAACCACGCCGAAAGAACAGGCCGCCACGCCCAGACCCAGTAGAATACCGCCGCCGATATGAAGCCACATCGGGCCAGGTGCAATTGCCATCATCAGTAGCCCCGATGCGTAGAGCAACGCGCCGAGCGCCATTACCCGCCAGGTGCCGAATTTGTCCGCAATAATCCCGAACAATGGCTGGCCCAGGCCCCAGCACAGGTTTTGCAGGGCCATGGCCATGCCGAAGGTAGTCCGGTCCCAACCGGTATCCTGTAACATAGGCAGCTGGAAAAACCCCATCGTGGAGCGCGGGCCGAAAGCCAGCAATGAAATCAGGCAGGCACAGGAGATCGCAAATATCGGTAATTTACCGTGAACCTTACCGTGAACAAGGGAATCTTTAGTCATTGCAGGTGAATCAGATTAGTAGAGAGAGCCCGGTGAGTTTACAATAGTTTATTCCATCAAGAATCAATTTGTTACCTGCCAGAGGAGAGCGCTATGACGATCAAAATACTGACCACCGGTGGCACCTTTGACAAGGTTTATTTCGATGCACTGAGCGAATTTCATATCGGTGAGCCGATGGCTGGTGAATTACTCGAAGAGGCCAATGTGACCTTTAGCTATGCGGTCGAATCGCTACTGAAGAAAGACAGCCTTGAAATAACCGAAGAGGACCGCGAAGAGATCCGGAATCGCGTTGTGAGCGTAGATGAGTCAATGATATTAATAACCCATGGCACTGACACCATGGTTGATACCGCAAAATCCCTGCAGGGAATCGACAACAAGACGATCGTGCTGTTCGGCGCCATGCAACCGGCACGTATGCGCTACAGCGACGCCATGTTCAATCTCGGCATCGCCATCGCTGCGGTTCAGATTCTGCCGCCGGGAATTTACATCGCGATGAATGGTCAAATATTCAATCCGAATGAAGTCGCCAAGAATCGCGCTGAAGCCCGCTTCGAATCAATGGCCTAACCCCGGAGCCCGACCTGGACATGCCTGTTCCGCCAATTCTAGCTTTAGGGGATTCCCCATGACCGCGAGGTCCGCTGCCAAACTGATGCTGCCAATGCTGGTGCTGCTATTGGCCGCTGCCGTTTATTATTCGCTGGTCTCTGGCAGGACCCAAAGAGAACGCCCGGTGCTTGCTGAAAAGGTCTGGCAGGTCGAGGTGATGACAGCACAGCGCCAGGTATTATCGCCCCATCTGACGCTATACGGCCGCATCGAGTCTCCCGAGTTACTGAAATCTGCGGCACCCGGCGGTGGCATCATCGAAGCTGTATTCGTGCGCAGTGGCTCGACTGTCAAACAGGGCGAGCCTCTGGTAACCATGGACCGGCGCGATTTCAATGCCGCATTGCTGCAGGCCGAAGCAGACCTGCGCGACATGGAGAGCCAGATTGCCGAACTTGAAATTCGCCATCGTTCAAACCAGTCAGCATTGCAAACCGAGCGCGAGCTGGCCGCACTCGCCGATGCCGAAGTCGAACGCCTGGTCGAACTGCAGAGACAGAAACTGAGTGCCGATACAGCCATCAATGCGGCGCGCAGTGAACTGGGAAGACGTCAGCTGGAAGTGACCGCGCGCCAGTTCGACGTCGATAGTTATCCGACTCAATTGCGCATTCTCAAGGCAAGACACGATCGCAACCAGGCGAAGCTGGCGGAGACACGACTGGCTATGGAGCGTTCCGACCTGCGCGCACCTTTTGATGCGATCGTCAGCGAAGTGGACGTCGCCGCCGGCGATCGGGTTTCCCTCGGGCAGATGCTGGTCTCATTGTTTCCACTCGATACACTGGAAATTCGCGCCCATCTGCCCACCAATTACATCGAATCTGTGCAGCGCGCGATGGCCAGTAACGAGACACTGTTTGCCAGTGTCTCCAACCGCTCAGCAGCAGAGCGCCTGCCAATGCTGCGACTGGCCGGCCAGGCCGAGGCTACCGGCATTGACGCTTATTTTTCACTCGAAGGCAGCAACACTCAGTTTCGCCCCGGCGAACTGTTGGCGCTTAATCTTGAGTTACCCGCTGAAAGCAATGTGTTCGCAGTCCCTTATCAGGCGATCTACGGAAACTCCAGGATTTACAAAGTCGAGGGTGATCGCCTGCTGGCCATCGAAGTTGTCTCCATCGGACAGGCACGAGCGCCTGGCCAGTCAGTGCAGGTATTGATCCGCAGCGAGCAGATTAACGACGGCGACCTCATCGCCGCTACCCATTTGCCGAACGCCGTTTCCGGTCTCAAGGTAGAGTACAGTGAATAATAGCCTGCTCGGTGTGTTTGCACGTCACCGGGTTGCCGCCAACCTGTTGATGATAATGATGCTGTTATCCGGCTATATCGCCCTGCAGAAGCTGAAT
>JAIBDO010000103.1 GCA_024686195.1 Gammaproteobacteria bacterium
AGATCGGCTACACAATCTGTCATTCGGCTTGAAGCCATGGCATCAAAATACGCCTGTGATTTTTCAACCGGCGCATTAACCCGCCGCAGTGCAGGCTTTTCTGATGTGTGACCCGGTTCCAAATCAAAGCGTGGCCGCCCGTCCAGAGTGTCTCCGTAGGGCTCGCCGTAACCGCGACTCTCTTCGACCCATTCAGAAAACTGGTCCTGCATTGCTTTCAGCATATCGGCATCTACTACATTCTCAACAACCAGATACCCTTCTGCCCAGAATTTTTGCCGCTGTTCCTCACTCAATACTTGCATTGACTCATTCCTCATCTGACATTCGATTTCGCGCACATCCTAGCAATTCTGTAATGCAATATAAAACTTGTTTATATTTCTTATTAAATATATTTAATATGGTTAAGTTGACATTAAAGCAGTGTCAAACGACTTAGCGAGGTAAGAGCGAAAACAGCAGATCGGGACAATTTCATGAAAGCCTCCCATTCAGGGCGTAATGGCCGCTTCCATGCAGTGGTTCTGAGTGCATCGGATCCGGGAAGGCAAGTATCTGCGCCATCCCCGAAAAGTGGCGTGCAGATCGAATCACAGTGCGCCTGCTACATCGCCGCTTCCTTGATATATCTATTGCTGAAAATTGCTGCATACGCCAATCCGACCCGCTGTTCCAAGAACACAATCGAAATGTGCGGACTGAACGGTGTGTGGCCCTGTGCTCCCTCCTCCCTGTGCTCCTCGGCAAGCGTCGTCCCTTATCAATATAATCTCTCTCCCCTGTCCATAGCGTATAGACTGCACCAAGGGGTCTGACTCATACAAACGACAATCGAATGGGGAAGTAAGAATGAAAGCTTCAGATTTATTGGTGCAATGCCTGGAAGAAGAGGGTGTGGAGTTTATCTACGGAGTGCCAGGGGAAGAAAACCTGGATATGCTGGAATCAATGCGCACATCCTCTATTAAACTGATTCTGACCCGGCACGAACAGGCGGCGGGGTTTATGGCAGCCACCTACGGCCGGCTTACCGGTAAAGCAGGTGTCTGTATGGCTACCCTCGGTCCGGGTGCCACCAATTTCGTCACCGCGGCGGCTTATGCCCAACTGGGCGCAATGCCCATGATCATGATCACCGGACAAAAGCCGGTGAAAACCAGTAAACAGGGTGCCTTCCAGATACTGGATATCGTGGACATGATGAAACCGCTGACAAAGTTTACTCATCAGTTGGTGAGCGGTGACAATATTCCTAGCAAAGTGCGCGAAGCATTCAGGTTGGCCCTGGAGGAGCGCCCGGGCGCAGCTCACTTGGAAGTTCCAGAGGACATTTGTGAAGAAGATGTCGATTTGCAGCCCTTAAAAGCCAGTTCGGTGCGGCGTTCCATCGCGGAGGACAAGAGCATTTCTGCCGCTGTGGAAAAGATCAAACAGGCCAAAAATCCATTATTACTGATAGGTGCAGGTGCCAACAGAAAGTTAACCAGCAGGATGTTGACCGCCATGGTCGACAAACTCGGCATCCCGTTCTGTACGACGCAAATGGGCAAGGGTGTGGTGGATGAAACCCGACCCGAGTTCATCGGCAATACGGCCTTATCCGCCGGTGATTTTGTCCATCGGGCTATCAACCATGCCGACGTTATTGTCAACGTGGGCCACGATGTCATCGAGAAGCCACCCTTCTTCATGACCGACCACGACGTCGAAGTGATTCATATGAGCTTCAACACCGCCAAGGTGGATCCGGTGTACTTCCCCCAGCTTGAGGTCATCGGCGACATTGCCAATGCCGTCTGGCGCATGACCGAACAACTGGAACCGCAGGGCCACTGGGACTTCAGGTTCTTTGAAACCGTTCGTGACAAATTGACGGCGCAGATAGCCGAGGGTACGGATGATGATCGATATCCCATCTATCCTCAGCGCCTGGTCAAGGATGTGCGTGATGTGATGCACGACGAGGGCATCATCGCTCTCGATAACGGGGTCTATAAAATCTGGTTTGCCCGCAATTACATGGCAAAGCACCCCAATACCGTGTTGCTCGACAATGCACTGGCGACGATGGGAGCAGGCCTGCCTTCGGCGATGGCCGCCAGGTTTGTCAATCCCGATAAGCGAGTTATGGCGATCTGTGGCGATGGCGGATTCATGATGAACTCCCAGGAGCTGGAAACAGCCGTGCGCTTCAATATGAACCTGGTGGTATTGATTCTTCGGGATGATGCCTATGGCATGATCAAGTGGAAGCAGCTCAACTATGGTTTCGAGAATTTCGGTCTGGATTACGGTAACCCCGATTTCGTGAAATACGCCGAGTCTTATGGCGCGCACGGTCATCGGGTGGAATCTGCCGACGGACTGAAACCCCTGTTGGAGCATTGTCACAGCACCCCGGGAGTGCATGTGATTGATTGCCCCATTGACTACAGTGAGAACGACCGAATATTGAACTCGGAAATCCAGCAACGCGCGGCGGCGATTTAGTTCCGAACGGCAGGATTGATCGGCAGCAAGCGGTAGCAAAGCCGCTTGATATTTTGATTCAGGAACGGCTCTTCGGAGCCGTTTTCATTTGCAGGGAGTGTCGTGTTTAAATCGAGGGTTAAAACCTCTTTCAGCGAATGAGCATCTTTCGAAGACACAACGCCAGAAAAACCGTTGTTACTAATCTGCATCGCCCTTGGCAATAGAAGTCTCGTTGAGACAATTGGCACAAAGCATGTCGCCTTCAATGTAATTCTCGATGGCAATGTGAATTCCCATTGAAGAAGCTATTTTCCTTAACGATTCTGCATGATGGGTGCAGGCGTATGTCATTCCGGTGGGCCAATGCACCAACTTTGTAGCCTTTTCCTGCAACACCAGAAATTCACCCATAGCTACACCTTCAGTTTGGTTGAGAGCTTTGAAACGTGACTTGTTGGTAGATAGTTACATCGTTCGTTCATTAATAATTCACTCACCATAACATTTAAGGGGTTTGCTCGGTTAATCCCCATTCCGGGTTTCTCTCGGAATGGGGATACTTTGCTTTGACTGATATCTGCGGCTTTGATTCCCGGGCACTTTAATTGAATCAATTTCAGATACGGTAATCCTTGCCCGCCAATAGCTTGTCCTGTCAGGCAAGTTGTAGCCGTAAGCGGATACAGCCAGATTTTCTCTGCGCCAGTTTCCAGAAGACTGACAGTGGCGGAAGATTGCCTCCCATCAGACCTTTATTGAGGCAAGACCAGCTCAGGGAAGGTTGGAGTATTTCTCGTAGTGGCTGAAATCGTAGCCGAATTTGTGAAACGCCTAAAAAATGGCCTGGTCGAAAAGATTTCTTCCGTAGACAAAATAATAGAGTTGAAATCAACTCGAAAAACCGGTCTGGCGAGCAATGCCGAGGCAAAGCGGGATGGTTATTCGGCAATCTCGTCCCCATCTAGTAAACTCCCGATCGATACAACCGCGGAGCGCAACATGGCGCCACAATTTGACAATTCGTATGTACAGCTGCCCGAGCGCTTTTACGCGCGTCAGGCACCGGTGCCGGTGACAGACCCTGCACTGATTCGTGCTAACCACGAACTGGCCGGACTGCTCGGCATCGATCCGGCGTGGCTGGAATCGGATGAAGGCATCAACACGATCGCTGGTAATAACGTGCCAACGGGCGCGGACCCTATTGCGACAGTTTATGCTGGTCATCAGTTCGGCAACTTCAATCCGCGCCTCGGCGATGGCCGCGCCATCCTGCTTGGTGAGGTGATCGGCAGTGATGGTGAGCGCTACGATGTGCAACTCAAGGGTTCCGGTATCACGCCCTTCTCGCGCAACGGTGATGGCAGGGCACCTCTGGGACCAATTCTTCGCGAGTACCTGGTCAGCGAGGCCATGGCGGCGCTCGGCGTTGCCACCAGTCGCACGCTTGCCGCGGTCACCACCGGCGAAGGTGTTTATCGCGAACAAAAACTGCCTGGCGGTGTTTTAATCCGGGTCGCCAAAAGCCATATCCGCATCGGCACTTTTCAATACTTCGCGTCCACCCAGGATCTGGATGGTCTGCAATTGCTGATCGATCACGTCATTGCCCGCCACTATCCCGAGGCCCTCGATACGGATAACCGCGCGCTCGGCCTGTTCGAAAAGGTATCGCAGCAACTGGCCGAGTTGATCGCACACTGGCAGACCGTGGGCTTTATTCACGGCGTGATGAATACCGACAACATGCTGCTGTCGGGCGAAACCATCGACTTCGGGCCATGTGCCTTTATGGATGGCTACAACTCAGCTGCGGTATACAGCTCAATCGATCAGGCCAGCCGTTATGCCTACCGCAATCAGCCCGCCATCACACAGTGGAATCTGGCCTGCCTCGGACAGTGCCTGCTGCCATTCATTGCCGATGACGAAACCGAGGCCAGCGAAGCGGCGCAGGTGGTGCTGAATGCTTTCCCGGATTTTTACCTGAATGCCTACTTCGAGCGCCTCCGTGGCAAGTTCGGCCTGAGCGAAAAACAGGACGACGACGAGGCGCTGATGCAGGAATTTCTCGATCTCCTCGAAAGTGGCCAGCACGACTTCACCCTGGCATTTCGGCGCCTGGCGGACGTCGCATTAGATGAGAGCAATAATGAAGTAAGCGAGCTATTCGATTTTAACGAATCTTTCTATCCCTGGATCGAACGCTGGCAACACAGATGTGCACAGGAGTCGGTTAGCGCAGCGCAAAGGCAGCTGCAGATGCGTGCCACAAACCCGGTTTTCATCGCGCGCAACCATCTCGTGGAACAGGCCATCGCCGAAGCCTATGCGGGCGATTTCGCGTTTTTCCATCGTTTGTCTGAACGATTGCAACAACCCTTTACCTACGACACGCAGGACGCTGCCCTGGCAACACCACCACAGGCCCATGAAATCGTACAACAAACTTTTTGTGGCACCTGATGAGCTCAGGTATTTCGACTGAATTTAATTCCCCGGAACAGGCCAGAGAATCAGACAAGAAAATCAGGCGCTAACTTCACCGGCGACAAAACAATGCATGTCAGGGTTCTGCTTGGCCTGCCACCTGGCGTGGTCGGCCTTTTCCACCAGTTCATCCACCGTCATTCCCGCTTCAAGGTAGGCGGCACCGGCACAGAATCCAATGTCCAGTACCAGCGTAGCTGCCTCATCTACCGGCAGTGCCTTGAGCTGATCGCGCAAGCGCCCGGTCAAGCCGGCAACATCCTGACGATCGTTATTCGACAACACCAGCAAAAACTGATCATCACCCCAGCGCGCCACCCAGTCGCGTTCTCGTAAAGACGCGGTTAACAGGTGACCCACATGCTGTAAAATGCGATCGCCGACTGCCCGACCGTAGACTTCATTGATCCTGCCAAAGCCCTCGAGGTCGATGAACAGCAGCAGCAGGGCACGCGAGTTTTGGTCATCAACAAGCCCCATGCGATTGAGACGCGCGTCGGCTCCCTCGCGATTAGGCAGCCTGGTTAACACATCAACCTGCGCGCAGGCTTCAAGATGTTCGATGCTGTGCCGCAGGCTGGTCAGGGCAAACTGAGCATCGTTCGTCAGTTGCGCAATTTCGCCCTCGTAGTGCTTGCTGAACTGCGGTAGCCCGTGCGCCTTTTCAAACGCCGCGAGCGCCTTGCCAACAGCTCCGATAGGGGTCAACAGAGCCTGGATTGCAAACAGGATGAGTACTGTCCCCAGGAGTGAGCCGATCAGCACTACCAGCAGCGTTACCTGGTCGAAAGAGCCCTGCAAGGTAAAAAACAAGACGTAAACCGCCAGCGAGAAAAGCGGCATCAAGGCTCCCAGAAGAGCCACCAACACAATCTTATGGGCTATCCGCCGCGGGCCGGGCAAGCGGCCAAGCAGGTCATACAGGGGGAAGCGAAAGGCCGCTATCTGGTTTTCCATCTAAGATCTCTGAGGCTTGTCCTCGGCACCTTAGTACACTGCCAGGTTCGAGACTGTGACCAGTTTCAATCCGGCAAAAATGAATTATTACCCGCTTGCCAGCTCACCGACTACTGCCGGGTGCTCCTGTCACTGCGCAGCCTCAGGCAGCACTGCGACGTGCACGTGATAGTTCAATCCAGTCGCGCAGGCGCCACCAGTTACCGATAATGGGCAGAAACCATGGCTTGCCTGCATACAACGGCCGCGTCTTATAGGCCAGCCCTTCAATAGTGTCACTCATTACTACTGTCCTGAATCCCTGACTCTGTCAGATCATCAAGATTTTCATTGCAACTCATAAGGTGATCGAGATCCGGAAAGCATCAAGCAGAGCCGCATGCACCGATCGACTACTGACCGCATCACCGATGCGATACAACAAATAACCACCCTCAGCGGGGATGGCTACAGGCTGTGGTCGTGCATTGATCAATGCATCGATGTCGGTGACTCCGTGGTTGGCAGCACCCTCTTTCAGTTCCTGAAACACGTCATCGAGCGGAAACGTACCGCGTTCAACAACCAGCTGGTCAGTTTCGATTTCAACTACCACGTCGGTCAGATCATTGCGTAAAGTCGCCACCAGATGATCATTCTCACGGCGCACAGCCAGCAACATCAAATCGAGCTTTACCTCGACATCGAGCTCATACAGTTTCTTGCGATGCGTGGGACGTTCTGCATAACCGAGGTCAGCGGCCACGCGATCATCAATGGTCACAAAGCTAACTTTGGCACCGTCGATCGCGAGCTGCTCGGCGCAGGACAGCGCCTCATGCCGGCCGGTGCCATCATAAACCAGGATTCGACTCGCCGGTTTTACATCACCGCTGAGCATGTCCCAGACACTGTTGCAGTGCTCGGCACCGTCCATATCGCCGAAGTTAGGCAGGCCACCACTGGCGACAATGACGACATCCGGATCGAAGGCGAGTACATCGGCGCCGTCGGCGTAGCTGTTGTAATGCACGTCAATACCGAGCGCTTCGATTTCAGCAGCTCGCCAGTCGACAATGGAAATCATATCGCGCCGCCAGCTGGCGCGCGAGGCCAGCAATAACTGCCCTCCAAGTTGTGGCGTCGCTTCCAGCAGGGTCACCCGATGACCGCGTTCGGCGGCAACACGAGCCGCCTCCATGCCGGCTGGTCCACCACCGACCACGACGACATGCCTGCTATCACCATTGCTGGGCTCAACCACCTGTGGCAAAACCGTTTCGCGACCCGATGCAGGATTGTGAATACAGGAGGGCTTTTTGTGCATGCAATGCGACGCGCCGAAACAGGGGCGAATGCGGTGCTCTTCGCCCCGGCGGATCTTGTTCACCAGCTGAGGGTCGGCAATGTGTGCCCGGGTCATTGCCACCATATCGAGAATACCCTCACGAATCGCGTAACGCGCCGTCGCCACATCGGTTATGCGCGCGGCGTGAAACACCGGTATCGATATCTCGCGCTTGACCTCAGCGACCAGCGGCAGAAACGGTGCCAACGGCTGGGTCATGCCCGGCATGTTTTTCTCGGCAAGATTGAGTTCAGTATCCATACGCCCGGCGACGCAATTGAAGAAATCGATGGCTCCCTCGCGTTCCATTAATTGCACGATGGCAAGCGCGTCTTCGGCACTCAGCCCACCACGGTCTTCGTAGACCGACATGCGCATGCCGACCAGGAAATTGTCGCCAACATTGTTGCGTATAGCCTCGTGCACCATCAACGCAAAGCGGGCACGGTTTTCGACGCTACCGCCGTACTTGTCGGTGCGACGATTAACATCGGGTGAAAAGAACTGCCCGATCAAATGTGCACCGGCATGCGTTTCGAGGCCATCGATGCCTCCTTCGTAACAGCGTCGTGCTGCCTCACCGAAAGCCTTGACGATGCGCTTGATGTCGTATTCGTCAATCTCGCGCGGGATGCTGCGATGCAGGGTTTCGCGCACCGAGGACGGCGCCAGTGTCGGCAACCAGTTATCGGCGGTTGCATCACCGCGCCGGCCGAGATGTGTAATCTGACACATCAACGCGGCACCCTGCGCATGAATACGCTCCGAGAACGACTGCAGATGAGGGATCACGCGATCATTGTCGACGCGTAACTGGTTGAATACCGAAGGAGAATCGGGTGCTACATTGGACGATCCGCCGAACATGGTTAGCGCCAGGCCACCTTTGGCTTTCTCTTCGTGATAACGCTGGTAGCGCTCCGCAGGCATACCATCATCATCCATGCCACTGGCATGGCTGGTGCTCATGATGCGATTTTTCAGCGTCAGATGCTTGATTCGCAGCGGTTGGAAAAGCGGGTCATTTTCGAGCTTTTGGTCGTTAGCGTCAGTCATAATTCAAATTCTGCGGGCATTGGTAACAGGAATTGTCGCGGTTATCGCCAGGTTCTATATCTGCTTCTAAATCCAGATTCTATAAAAAACCATCCATCATAAGTGTAGAATTGAGCCAGACCACAGTATACCCAACTAACCCGACGATGTTACCTCGGCCAGGACCAGGCATCGAGGCTGAGTACAATCTTCATTACTGATTTTGCTAATTAATTTTTCCCCGGACAATTAATAATTTCATCAGCAAACGGTTTTGCTAGCGCCGGAAAGCTGACAGAATGCGACGATGAACTTAACCGCTTTGTCCACTCCGACGCTATTGCTCGACCAGCAGAAATTGACGGCCAATATCGCGCGCATGCAGGCCAGTGCAGACCGTCTTGGCGTCAAGCTGAGACCTCACTTGAAAACCCTGAAATCGGCACAGGCAGCCGAGGCCCTGATCACTGCCGGTGCCAGCGGTATCACCGTATCTACGCTGAAAGAGGCAGAATACTTTAATCAGCATGGCATAACCGATATCACCTATGCGGTCGGCATGGTGCCAGCCAGACTCGCTGCTGCAGCTGGTTTGATGGCAGACGGTGCCGATTTAAAGATCATGACTGACAATCTCGAGGTCGCCCGCGCTATCGCGGAAGCGGCCAATGAGAACAGCATCCACTACAAGCTGTTGATCGAAATCGATTGTGGTGACCACCGTGGTGGATTGCAGGCGGATAGCGCCGAATTGCTGCAAATCGCCGAGGTTATCGCCGAGTCCCCGGCCATTGTGCAGGGTGTGCTTACCCATGCAGGTCATTCCTACGGGGTCGACAATAGCGCAGCATTCGAACGGGTAGCAATGCAGGAACGAGATGCCGTAGTGAAGGCGGCAGAGCGCCTGCGTGCTGCCGGACATGAGCTCGACACAATCAGTGTCGGCTCGACTCCGACCGCGCTTTTTGCGCGCGATCTGTCCGGCGTCACCGAGTTGCGTGCCGGGGTTTACACGGTCTTCGACATGGATCAGCAATCACGTGGTGTTTGTGAAACTGACGATATCGCTCTGAGTGTGCTGAGCAGTGTCATCGGCCACAACAGAGCCGCAGGCAAAATCCTGCTGGACGCCGGCGGCCTTGCGCTTTCCAAAGACCGTAGCGCTGATCGGTTTCGACCCGAGGTAGGTTATGGCCAGCTGTGTGAGGCCGATGGCCGCATTATCCCAAATCTGTTTGTCACCTCGGTCAGCCAGGAACACGGGCATGTAATGGTGCGTGACGAATCCGACTATGCGCGATTTCCGGTCGGTTCGTTGATGCGCATACTACCTGTCCACGCGTGCATGACGGCCGCGGCCTATGACTATTTTAATTTACTCGAGAATGGC